>JAZOVH010000071.1:0-11881 GCA_045658585.1 Acutalibacteraceae bacterium
TGTATTTCGTAGGCTATGACAAGCCCTGGAAGATGATTATCTGTGCAATAGGTCTTGTGCTTCTCGGTATTCCTCAGGGTGTCAACAACATCATCACTTATGCTATGATTGGTGACACAGTTGACTATCTTGAATGGAAAACAGGCGAAAGAGGCGAAGGCATCTGCTTTGCAATGCAGACCCTTATCAACAAAATCGGTATGGCAGTAGGCGCATTCATCGGCGTTCTTTCAATGAGCATTGCAGGCATCAACGCAAGAACCTATGAGGTTGCAAACCCCGACGCACTCTGGGATGTTCTTATCATTTCAGGTGTTGTAAGTATGTTTGCTTGCGCAGTGCCCATGTTCTTCTACACAATCACAGAGAAGAAGCAGGCACAGATGGTTGCTGAAATCGAAGCAAGAAAGAATAAATAAGTTTATACAGCAAAAGACCTCACACCAAAAGGTGTGAGGTCTTTTTTATGCATTCACTTTATTCTTTATTTTTTCAAGCACACTGTAGGGAATTTTCATGTTGCCCAAGCCCGTGCCGATGCTTATATGCGGCTTCATCTGTGCATGAAAATCGGTACCGCCTGAAATCATAAGCCCCAAATCTTCTGCCAGGCTCTGATATTTCGACTGCATTTCGGGCGTAAAATCGGTATAATATCCTTCGAGCCCGCATAAGCCGTAGCCTTTCAGTTCAACCAGAAATTCACGAAGGCTTTCATCATCAAGCTTGGTCAGATGCGGATGGGCAAGAAATGAAACACCGCCGCATTTATTTATAAGCTCAATTGCGTCTTTGGCGGTCAGTCTCTGCTTTTCGCAATAGGCATATTTGCCAACCGACATATATTTATCAAAGCCCTCTTTGACGGACTTTGTGTAGCCCTTATCCATAAGCACTCTTGCAAAATGCGCTCTGCCAACAAAATTATTCGGTGCAAGAGCACGCACCTCTTCAAGAGTTATATCAAAACCGAGTTCATTGAGCCTTTTGCAGGTAACATGATTTCTTTCTATTCTTAAATCAACAACCTCTTTGAGCATACGAAGCAAATCGGGATTTTCAATATCAATATAATATCCGAGAATATGTGTTTCCGTTGCCGATTGCACCGAAAACTCTATTGCGGGCACAACCTCAACGCCGAGTTTTTCGCCCTCTGCCATCGCTTCACGCACTCCGTCAACCGTGTCGTGATCTGAAAGGGCAATAGCCGAAAGCCCTGCCCTTTTTGCTTCTCTGACAACCTCCGCAGGCGTCATTGAACCGTCGGATTTAAGCGAATGTGTATGCAAATCAATATATTTTTCCATTTAATCACCGTGTATATTTTAACACAACGCAAAACGAAATCAAGTAAAATATTGAAAAGAAATTTTAAATATGATATTATATAAAAAAATCTGAACAAGGAAAAGATATGAAAAAGAAAATTTCAAGCATACGGGTTATTGCACTCGGATATATGATAATGATAATAATCGGCACTCTTCTGCTTATGCTGCCGATTTCATCGCAAAACGGGCAAAGTGCTCCGTTCAATGAAGCATTGTTCACCGCAACCTCCGCTTCCTGCGTTACGGGTCTTATTGTTCGTGACACTGCAACTCAATGGACTGTTTTCGGGCAAGCGGTTATAATAACGCTTATTCAGATTGGCGGTCTGGGATTTATGACTATCGCAACCTGGTTTTCAATGCTCCTCAAAAGGCGTATGGGTCTTCAGGAGCGTGAACTGATGGTTATGAGCATAAATAATGACAATATCGGAAGCATAAAAGGGCTGACTAAAACAATTATTTGCGGAACGGCAATAATCGAGGGCACGGGTGCTCTTCTTTTTGCAACAAGATTTATTCCGCAGTTCGGCTGGGCAAAAGGAATATGGTATTCTGCTTTCCATGCAATTTCCGCCTTCTGCAACGCAGGTTTTGATCTTATGGGCGTTCAGGCTCCGTATTCATCGCTTGTAAATTATTCAGACGATATAATTGTTAATTTTACCGTTTGTGCACTCATAACACTCGGCGGTTTAGGTTTCCTTGTGTGGGATGAAATCCACCGCAAGAAATTCAGATTCAGATATTATTCGCTTCACACAAAGCTTGTGCTTGTTGTTTCAGCGATTCTCACTTTTGGCGGTGCGATTCTCTTTTTTGTTTTTGAAAGAAATTTCACCAATGCGGAATCGGAAGCACTCGAAAGTGTACTGACATCTCTTTTCAGTTCGGTAACGGCAAGAACAGCAGGCTTCAACACGGTTGACACCGCCGCGCTCTCGCCCGCAAGCAAAATGCTGACGGTTTTTCTTATGTTCATTGGCGGCTCGCCAGGTTCAACTGCCGGCGGTATGAAAACAACCACACTTGCGGTTATTGCAATTTCAACATTCAACGGTATTCGTCGCAGGCAGTCAAAGGGTATCTTCGGCAGAAGGCTTGAAAAGGACGCCATTCATCAGGCAAGCTCTGTTGCATTCACAAATATCAGCCTTGCATTGCTCGGAATTATGCTTGTTTGTGCAATTCAGCCGTCATTTGATATTGCAGACATAATTTTTGAAGTTGCCTCGGCAATAGGCACCGTTGGAATGACAACGGGAATAACCCGCGACCTTGCACTTGCTTCAAGATTTATAATCGCATTTCTCATGTATTGCGGCAGAGTAGGCAGCGTTTCTTTTGCCCTTGCTCTTATGGAAAAGAAAGCTGCTCCCCCGATAAAAAATCCGAGAGAAAAAATAACAATAGGATGAGGTTAAATTATGAAATCATTTCTTATAATCGGTATGGGTCATTTCGGTCATCATCTTTGCAGAAGCCTTGCAAAAATGGATTGCGAAATTATGATTGCAGATAAAGAAGAAGAAACACTTGAAGATATGCTCCCCTATGTTGTGAGCGCAAAAATCGGCGATTGCACCAACATCGATGTTCTTAAAACTTTTGATATCCCCTCGTTTGACACCTGCTTTGTCTGTATGGGCGAAAACTTTCAGAACAGTCTTGAGATAACAAGCCTTCTGAAAGAATGCGGTGCAAAAAAAGTTATCAGCAAGGCAGACAGAGATATTCAGGAAAAATTTCTTCTGCGCAACGGTGCAGACGCCGTTATCTATCCCGAAAAGAACATGGCGGAACGCTTTGCCGTCAGAGAAAGCAGCGAGCATATTTTTGACTATATCAATCTCGGCTCGGATTATTCAATTTTTGAAATCGACTTGCTTGACCGTTGGGTTGGCAAAACGGTTAAAGAGCTGAACTTCAGGGTTAAATATAATCTTGCGGTGCTTGCCACAAAAAAAGGTGACCACGTAACCCCCGTTATTTCGGGCGACAGCGTATTTAATCAGGGTGAGCATCTTCTTGTTCTCGGCAAAGAAGAGGATGTTCGAAAACTCACAAAATAAATCCGTTGACAAACAGGCTTTTATAATGTAAAATTTTAGTGATATATATTTATAAAATAAATTTGGAGGTATATTATTATGGTTTTAGCTGCTGTAGGTAAGAACGGCACAGGCAAGGATTTCTTCCTTGAATATGTTGCAAAGACATACGGTTTCCCCATGATTTCAATCGGTGATGTTGTAAGAGAGCTTGCTGCTCAGGACGGTCTTGAGCTCACAAGAGACAATCTTCACGCAACATCAAAGAAGTATATGGCTGCTAACGGTCAGACTTTCTTCCCCGAAATGATTGTTAAAAAGATTAAGGAATCAGACAGCCCCAACTTCCTTGTTTCGGGCATCCGTCCTCCTTCAGACATCGAAGTTTTCAAGAAAGCTTTCGGCGACAAGTTTGTTCTTGTTGACGTTGTTATCAGCGATGACGAAGTTCGTTATCAGAGAATGCTCGCAAGAGGCTCCGAGAGAGACGGCAAGAGCATTGAAAAGCTTCGCGAAAATGACCTTCACGAAGAAGAAATTTTCCACACCAGCGAAAGCGAAAAGATGGCTGATTACATCATGAAGAATGACGGCACCGTTGACGATTTCTATGCAGGTGTTAAAGATTTCTATGACAACTATCTCAAGGCAAAGCTTGACTAATTGAAACCAAAGGAGCAGTCGGTCGGCTGCTCCTTTTTGAATATTATGATAAATGAAATTAAGAATTTAATATCAGAGAAAAGCAATGCCGTTATTGCAATTGACGGTTGCTGCGCTTCAGGCAAAACAACTCTTGCACAGAAGCTTGCAGAAAAATTCGGTGCACAGATTATTCATACCGATTTTTTCTTTCTGCCTTTTGAAATGAGAACCGCTGAAAGGCTTGCAACGGCAGGCGGCAACATTCATTATGAAAGATTTTTTGATGAAGTTATCAACGGAATTAAAAGCGGAGAATGCTTTGAATACCGCATATTCAACTGCAAAAGCGGCGGATATGACGGCACAAAATCCGTTGACCCGTCAAAGCCGATTATAATAGAGGGCGCCTATTCTCTCCGTCCCGAATTTGCCGATATATATGATTACAAAATATTTATGACGGTTGATGAAGAAATTCAGCTTGAACGAATTCTGAAAAGAAACGGAAAAGACGCACTTGAAATTTTTAAATCAAAATGGATTCCGCTGGAAAACAGATATTTTGAATTTTTCAACATTGAAAAGCAATGCAATACAGTTATAAAAAACAATGAGGTAAACTTATGAATTTAGAGCATATGATTTTTGCAAATGACGAAAAGCCCTTGGAAGTGCTTGCACCCAACGGAGGTATGACCGCAATATTCCGCAGAATCGGCGTTGTTGGCGACAGCCTTTCATCGGGCGAATTTGAAAGCCTTGATTCAAACGGAAATAAAGGCTATCACGATTATTTTGAATATTCCTGGGGTCAGAATCTTGCCCGCATCTGCGGCAGCAAATGCTTCAATTTTTCAAGAGGCGGAATGACCGCCGAAGAATATTGCGAAAGCTTTGCCGATAATATGCGTTTCTGGGACCCGCAGTTTGCCTGCCAATGCTACATCATCGCACTCGGTGTTAATGACTTGCAAAACCGCGACAATCCCGTGTACGGCTCGGTTGACGATATAAACAAAGAGGATTATAAACTCAACGCCAAAAGCTTTACGGGATATTATGCACAGATAATCCAGCATCTCAAGCAAATTCAGCCGAGAGCAAAATTCTTTCTTATGACGATGATGAATGAAACCGACAGCCGCCGTCATATTGAACGCACACAAAAACACAGAGAGATTCTTTTTGAACTTGCGGATTATTTTGATAACACCTATGTGCTTGATTTTTATAAGTACGGCCCTGTTTATGATGATGAGTTCAGAAAAAGATTTTATATGGGCGGTCACCTGAATCCGATGGGCTATGTTTTAACTGCTCATATGGTTGCATCTTATATTGATTTCATTATCCGCCACAATCCCGAAGAATTCAAAGAGGTTGGCTATATAGGAACAGATTTGAGTTATAACGGATAACAAAAAACCCACCTTTGCAGGTGGGTTTAATTTTTTATAACTCAATCTTGATGCACTCGTTGCCGAGAAGTCTGTTGCTTAATGCGTCGGGCTGATGTCCGCCGATATAAAGAGCAATCTTTCCGTCGGGGTCAACTCTTGTGCCGTCAGCAGTTACTGCCTTAATCCAGTAACGGTCAATTTCAAATTCAACCGCCGCTTTTCCGCCTGCTTCAAGCTCAACAGACTTGATGCCGCAAAGCTGGAAATGAGGAGTTACTGTGCGGCTGTCGGTAAATGAAGCATAAACCTGAGCCTTTTCAATGCCCTTCATATCGCCTGTGTTCTTAATTTCAACGCTGACTTTAAGTGTGTCGCCGTTATAGGTTACATTTGCATTTTCATAAGCAAAGCTTGTGAATGAAAGACCGTAGCCGAAGGGGAAGAGAGGCTCGCCCTTGATGTATCTGTAGGTTTTGCCTTCCATGTTGTAATCTGTGAAATCGGGCAAATCGTGGTCGCCTCTGTAGATTGTTACGGGAAGCTTACCGCAGGGTGAAACCTCACCTGTAAGAACATTTGCAACTGCAAGACCGCCGAGTGCGCCGGGATACCATGCATGGATAATTGCCTTTGCGTGGTTTGTTACCTTATCGCCAAGGTCGATTGAACTGCCGCACATAAGAACAACAATAACATTATCGCAAACATCGCAGACTGCTTCTGCAAGCTTCTGCTGTGTTGCGGGCAGATAAAGTGATTTCTTATCGCCGCAAGCGGTGTAGTCATTATCAAAGCCTGTATCTTCACCCTCGATTGAGCAATCAAGGCCAAGTGCAAGAACAGTAATTTCAGCTTCGGCTGCAGCTGCAACACCGTCGCCTATCATATTCTGGAAGCCTGCCCAATGGTTTGTATATTCATCGCAGTAGTTTGAGCCTCTTTCAACGCTCACATATGAATCTGTGAATACGCGGCGGATACCGTCTGCAACGGTTACATATTCCGAAGCATAGCCGTTATAGTTACCTTCAAGAGCGGTAACAGACATTGCGTTGGGGCCTACAACTGCAATTCTGCCAATCTTTTCTTTGTTGAGAGGAAGGTATGAATTTTCGTTCTTAAGAAGAACAAGGCACTGCTCTGCAGCCTTTTTATTAAGCTCCTTGTGCTCCTTGCAGTCAAGCTTATCAAATCCGATATCGGAATAGGGTCTGTTTTCTTCAAATTCACCGAGAAGGAAACGGATTGTGTAAATTCTTTCTGCAGCTGCTGTGATTTCTTCATCTGTTATCATATCCTGCTCATATGCATCGATAAGAGCTTCGTATGTTTCGCCGCAGTTGAGGTCACAAGTGTTTTTAAGAGCAAGTGCCGCTGCCTCGGTTTTGGTTTCGGCACACTTATGGAATTTATAGATATCGCCGAGCGCTCCGCAGTCGGAAACAACATAGCCGTCAAACTCCCACTGCTTGCGGAGAATTTCGCCGAGAAGATATGTATGAGCGCAGCAAGCCTCGCCGTTTGTGCGGTTATATGCACCCATAACACCCGTTACGCCCGATTTAACGGTCTTTTCAAATGCGGGAAGATAGGTTTCAAAAAGGTCGTGAGGGTTTGCAATCGCATCAAAGCCGTGACGGTCTGCCTCGGGACCCGAATGCACGGCAAAATGCTTTGAGCAAGCGGAAGCCTTAAGGAATTCGCCGTCGCCCTGAATACCCTTTATGAAATGAGTGCCGAGAGTTGCGGTAAGATAAGGGTCTTCGCCAAAGGTTTCCTGACCTCTGCCCCAGCGGGGGTCACGGAAAATATTGATGTTGGGTGCCCAGAAAGTAAGACCCTTGAAAATATCGAAATCGTTATATTTAACGTGCTTATTATACTTTGCTCTGCCCTCGGTTGAAATTACATCTGCAATGGTTTCAACAAGTTCGGGGTCAAAGGTTGCCGCCATAGCGATTGTGTGAGGGAAAACGGTTGCTGTGCCTGCACGTGCAACGCCGTGTGCACCCTCGTTCCACCAGTTATATTCTTTGATTCCCAATCTCTCGATAGCGGGTGAGTTATAGAGAAGCTGGGACATTTTTTCTTCTGCAGTCATTTTTGCAACGAGATTTTTTGCATTTTCTCTTGCCTGCGATTTAGTCATTATTTTGCCTCCTTATTAAGGTAAAATCAGTTATTACTAATATAAACCAAAAACAGATAACCGTCAAGGCAATAAGTGAATAAAAAAATCAAGAAAAATAAATAAAACAGATGAAATATTTTTTTATATGTGCTATACTATTTAATTATTAAGAATTTGAGAGGGATTTTACATATGATTCTGTCGGATAAAACATTAACAAAGATGCTTGCAGAGGGCACTCTTGTTGCAGATCCTATTGAAAAAGAGCAAATTCAGCCCGCAAGCATTGATATTAGACTCGGAAACACTTTCAGCATAGTCAAAGATTCTTCATCGGGAATTATCACACTTGAAAACAAAATCGAATATGAAACTATAGAAACAGATACATATGTTATTCTTCCCGGACAGTTTGTTCTTGCAACAACAATGGAATATTTTGAACTGCCCGATAACCTCACCGCTTTTGTTGAAGGCAGAAGCTCACTCGGAAGAATGGGTCTTTTCATTCAGAATGCAGGATGGGTTGACCCCGGATTTAAAGGCGAAATAACACTTGAGTTGTTTAATGCAAACCGCTGTGCAATCGAGCTTAAAGCAGGCAGAAGAGTAGGTCAGCTTGTTTTTGCTGAAATGGATGACACCGCAATGAACCCCTATAACGGAAAATACCAGGGTCAGAAAGGTGCAACGGGTTCAAGAGTTTTTATGGATAATGAGATAAAATAACAACTTTTCCGAAAGGATGATTATATATGAAATATGCAGTAGTGCTTTATGACGGAATGGCGGACTATGCAGTTCCCGCACTCGGCGGCAAAACTCCTATGGAGCTTGCAAAAAAGCCTCTTTTTGATTCACTTGCCAAAAAAGGCAGAGTGGGTCTTGTTAAAACCGTTGCAGACGGATTAAAGCCCGGCAGTGACGTTGCAAACTTAAGCGTTCTCGGCTATGACCCCAAGGTTTGCTACACGGGCCGTTCACCTCTTGAGGCTGTAAGCATCGGTGTTAAAATGGCAGATGATGATGTTGCTCTTCGTTGCAATATCGTTACATTAAGCGATGAAGAAAACTATGAAGATAAAACAATGGTGGATTATTCCGCGGGCGATATTTCTTCAGCGGAAGCTGCGGAAATAATAAAAACCATTCAGGAGCATTTCGGCAACGATGAGTTCACCTTCTATAACGGCGTTAGCTACCGCCATTGCCTTATCTGCAAGCACGGCACAACAGATTTGGGCAAAATGACTCCTCCGCACGATATTTCGGGCAGAGTTGTGGGCGAATACCTTTCAACCTCACCCAATGCAGAAAAGCTTATCGCTATGATGAAAGAGAGCTATAATCTGCTTAAAGACCACCCCGTAAACCAAAAGAGAATTGCAGAGGGCAAGGCTCCCGCAAACTCAATCTGGCTCTGGGGCGAAGGCAGCAAGCCTGCTCTTGCAAACTTTGAAGAAACCTACGGCGTAAAAGGCAGCATCGTTTCAGCGGTTGACCTGCTCAAAGGCATTGCAATCTGCGCAGGTATGGGTGTGCCCGAGGTTGAGGGCGCAACGGGATATATCGACACAAACTTTGAGGGCAAGGCAAACGCTGCTGTTGACGAATGGAAAAACGGCAAAGACCTTGTTTATATTCACATCGAAGCCCCCGATGAATGCGGTCACAGAAATGAGCCCGAAAACAAAATCAGAGCCATTGAACTCATCGATGAAAGGGTTCTTCCCATAATCCTTGATTATCTCAACGGTTGCGGTGAAGATTATAAAATAATGATTCTTCCCGACCATCCCACTCCCATCGTTACACAGACTCACGCAAGCGACCCCGTTCCCTTTATGATTTATCATAAGAACGGCGAAATCAGCGGCGTTGAAACAATAAATGAAAAAACTGCCGAAGCAACGGGCGATTTTGTTGCAGTCGGCTGTGAACTTATGAAAGAATTTTTGGAGGCATAAAAATGGCATACCGTATTAATACAAAATGTATCCTCAGCGGATATTCACCCAAAAACGGCGAACCCCGTCAGGTTCCCATCTCACAGAGCACAACTTTCAAATATGATTCCAGCGTTGAAATGGGCAAGCTTTTTGACCTTGAAGCTTCGGGTTATTTCTACACCCGCCTTGCAAACCCCACAAATGATGCCGTTGCCGCAAAAATTGCAGACCTTGAAGGCGGCGTTGGCGCAATGCTCACTTCATCGGGTCAGGCAGCTTCTTTCTATTCAATTTTCAATATTGCAGGCGCGGGTGACCACGTTGTAAGCGCATCAACAATCTACGGCGGCACTTTCAATCTTTTCAATGTTACAATGAGAAAGCTCGGCATTGATTTCACATTCGTAAGCCCTCAGGCAACAGAAGAAGAACTTAATGCAGCTTTCAGACCCAACACAAAGGCTGTTTTTGCAGAATCACTTTCAAACCCCGCACTTGAAGTGCTTGATTTTGAAAAATTTGCAAATGCCGCTCACTCACACGGTGTTCCCCTCATCATCGACAACACATTCCCCACACCCGTTAACTGCCGTCCCTTTGAACTCGGTGCGGATATTGTTATCCACTCAACAACAAAATACATGGACGGTCACGCAACAAGCGTTGGCGGCGTTGTTATTGACGGCGGCAAATTCGACTGGACACAGAACGATAAATTCCCCGGACTCACAACTCCCGATGATTCATATCACGGCATAACATATACCGAGCGTTTCGGCAATGCTGCATATATAACAAAATGTATGGCACAGCTTATGCGTGACCTCGGCTCAATCCCCTCACCTTTCAACGCATTTCTTCTTAACCTCGGTCTTGAAACTCTTCCTCTTCGTGTTGAGCGTCATTGCTCAAACGCACTCAAGGTTGCAGAATATATAAGAGACAGCGGCTGTGCTCTTGAGGTTACATACCCCGGTATGGAAGGAAGCAAGGGCTATGAGCTTGCACAGAAATATATGCCTAACGGCACAAGCGGCGTTATTTCATTCCGCATAAAGGGCGGCAGAGATGCTGCAACAAAATTCATGGACAGCCTCAAGGTTGCCGAAATCGCAACTCACGTTGCCGATGCACGCACCTGCTGCCTCCACCCCGCAAGCACAACTCACCGCCAGCTTACCGCACAAGAGCTTATCAACTGCGGTATTTCAGAAGACCTTATCCGTCTTTCAGTTGGTATTGAGCACGTTGACGATATTATCGAAGACGTTGAACAGGCACTTGAAGCTTCGCAGAAATAAAAAATCTCAAACAACACGCCCCGAACCGATTGGTTCGGGGCGTTAATTTATTATCAGAACATAAATATTCCGAAGAGTCTTACAAGAAATGCAATATTGATTGAATACCAGGGCACCTTGAATACGCTGTCATCAACCTCATAAGAGATTATATCCATAACAGTTTTAACGGTAATTCCGTCTTCCTGACCGATTGCCTCAATTTTATCAAGTTCATCGCCTATAAAGAAATATTTGTAAGCTATACTCTCTTTTTCGTAATTGAACTCTTCAACATAATATACGGTTTCGCCTGCCACTTCTTCATATGACTTTACAAAGGTGGGCAAAAACTCTGTTACATCAGGCAACGGAGTGCTTGCGATAATATCCTCTGCCATACCTCTGTATTTAACGTGAATATACGGCATATTGGGCGAAAAAATAATAACATCCTTGCTGTTTGCAATGATTCTGATCGGGCTGTTACCAACCACAACTTCAACTGCGGAATTTTCTCCCTTGGAATACAAAATCTCCTTAACCTCAATCCCTTCTGTTTCAGCAGTTACTTCCATAACCATTCCTGTTACTGCGTGAGCTTCGTTGAACCACTCTTCAGCCTTGGTTGTTTCTGTTGCCGAAGCGGTTACAAAAAACATAACAGACAAAGCAAGTGCGAAAATTACAGATAAAAGAGTCTTTTTCATAATATCCCTCCTGATTATTCATATCCCGAATCGGGATAACTATATTATACCAAAATGGTATGATTATGTCAAGAAAATATTGTGGGGTTTGCTATGAGATTAAAAGAATTACGCATAAGCCGCGGAATATCGCAACTGAAGCTTGCAATAGATTTAAATATGAATCAAAACAGTATAAGCAGATACGAAAACGGAATACGCCAGGCGGATTATAAAACGCTGATTGCTTTTGCTGATTATTTCAATGTTTCAATAGATTATCTGCTTGAAAGAACTGATAACCCCACATTCTTATCAAAATAAGCAAACTCACCGGACCCGGCGGGTCGGGGGGGTTTGATTTTTTTTTATTTAATATTGTGGGGTTTGCTATGAGATTAA
>JAZOVH010000072.1:0-28082 GCA_045658585.1 Acutalibacteraceae bacterium
TTCCGACCGGAGGCACCAACAGGTGCGGATGTAGCTCATCTGGTAGAGCGCCACCTTGCCAAGGTGGAGGTAGCGAGTTCGAGCCTCGTCATCCGCTCCATTTTTTTAATCATTTTTTTAAAATGATTGCATACAATATAATAGATGGTGCCATGGCCAAGTGGTAAGGCATGAGTCTGCAAAACTCTGATTCCCCAGTTCAAATCTGGGTGGCACCTCCAGAAATCGACGTATTTCGACAGAAGTTCGTCGATTTTACTTTTTACTTCTTCACTATTCACTCTTCACTAATCTTTGGGTCGATTTTTGGAAGTAATAAGTAAGAAGTAATAGTGAATAAGTAATTCTGCAAAGCCTCCCTTGATTGCCGCCTTTCTGGCAAACAAATTGACTTTTTTTATTTGATATTATATAATAAATTTGAGGTGATAATATGAATAAGACTTCTTATTATAAGCATTTCATTTTCAATATAATATTTTCTCTTTTGTATATATTACCATTCGGCTTTTTACCTTTATATGACTATTTTGTAAGTATTGGTAAGCCAATCGCAGATTCTATATTTGATATATTTGCAAGTGTTTTGTTCTTGTTGTTTTTTGTTGGTACTCCGATAATAATTATTATAAACATAATTTCTTTGTGTTATAATATTGGTGTTTGTATTAAAGGAAAAGAACGCAAAATACAATGTATTATTTTAACTGTAATTAACTTGTTGTTAACATTATTTATAGCTCTTGTCGCTTATCTGTTTGCTGATAGGGCTTGGTAAATATAGTTGCCAAAATGAACTACACAGATAGTAAAAAGCACTTCTTCGGAAGTGCTTTTCTTTTTGGAACGATGTTTGCCCTTACGGGCAAGTGATGTCGCTTCGCTAATGATGTTCGCTTTGCGAGTGATGTCGGCTTCGCCTGATGTTTTGGTAAACATCACATCACTGCGAACATTGTAAGCAACATCATTATGCGTGAGCATAACATCATATCGGCAAAGCCGATACTTAATTTCACAATCCGCATCCGATTGTAAATTCAGATTATGCGTGATATAATCATCACGGCAAATAATAATTTATCTGATGCTAATTAATATTAAACCTATTGACTCTCACGTTCCGTCATAGTGTATACTCCACTTTGTGAGGTGATAAAATGAAAATGCTGATTAAGGAATTTGCCGAATTTACGGGTGTAAGTGTGCGCACACTGCATTATTATGATGAGATTGGATTGTTGACGCCTGCTTATGTTGACAGATTTACAGGCTATCGTTATTATGATGAAAAATCTCTTCTTCATATGCAGGAGATTCTGTTTTACCGTGAACTTGATTTTTCCTTAAAAAGCATCGGAGAGATTTTATCATCCCCGAATTATGACAAAAGCAAGGCGCTGAACGAGCAAAAACATTTGCTCACACTCAAAAAAGAGCGGTTGGAAAGGCTGATTTCAGCCATTGACGGTGCTGTGAAAGGAGAAAACATTATGAAAGCATTTGATAACAGCGAGTTTGAAAAAAATAAAGCAGAGGCTAAAGAAAAATGGGGAGCAACTTCCGCATATAAGGAATATTCAGAAAAGACAAAAAACTACTCTGAGCAGAGATGGAATGACCTGGTTGAAGGAATGGACAGCATTATGGCAGAGTTTGCGGTTTGTATGAGAAACGAAGAATCGCCTGATTCCGTCGAAACGCAGAAACTTGTGAAAACACTGCAGAATTATATTACTGAAAACTACTATCTTTGTACAAACGAGATTTTAGCAGGTCTCGGTCAGATGTATGTTGCAGACGAACGCTTTAAGAATAGCATTGATAAACACGCTGACGGTACAGCAGAGTTTATCTGCAAAGCAATAGGAGTTTATTGCAACGGATAAATTCCGAAATCAAACACAGAAAATTTCAAGTCTTTCGGCTTGGAATTTTTTGTTTTATTTGATTTACATTTTAATATTTCTATATTATAATCATAACTATAAATGCTGATTTACAGGAGATGTGAAAGTTATGCTGAGAAACAGACAGGTTCATCTTGATTTTCATACGAGCGAGCTTTTGCCGGTTGGTAAAAAGTTTTCCAAAGAGCAGTTTCAGAGTGCTCTTAAGGCAGGTCACGTTAATTCAATAACTGTTTTTTCAAAATGCCACCACGGATGGTCGTATCACCCCACAACCGTCAACGAAATACATCCCGGGCTTGATTTCGATTTGCTCGGTGCACAGCTTGAAGCTTGCAAAGAGATTGATGTTAATGCACCTGTTTATATTTCGGCAGGCTTCGATGAAAAGGAATTTGTGAAACGCCCCGAATGGCGATGGCATCCATCGCCCGATGCAAAAGAGCAGGAAGAGTTTGAAAATGAAGTTCATTTTCACGTTCTTTGCTTTAACACGGGTTATCTCGATTTTCTTTGCAAACAAATTGAAGAAGTAATGCAAAAATACAACCCCTGCGGTATTTTCCTTGATATTATCGCACCCAGAATCTGCTATTGCGAAAAATGCGTTGCAGACAGAAAAGCTCTCGGAATGAGCGAGGAAAGCAAAGAAGATCTTAATGAATTTGCGATGAAGGTTCTCAATAATTATTTTGAGGCAACCAATGCCGCGGTAAGAAAATACAGCGACACAACAACAATTTTTCATAACAGCGGACATATCCCCAAAGGTGATTATGATTTTATTGAAGCCAATACTCACCTTGAACTTGAAAGCCTTCCCACGGGAGGATGGGGTTATGACCATTTTCCGCTTTCGGCGGCATATGTAAGAACCCTGAAAAATAAAGATTATCTCGGAATGACGGGTAAATTCCACCATAGCTGGGGAGAATTCGGCGGATTCAAACATCCCAACGCACTTATTTATGAAACTGCGTTAAGCGTAGCAAACGGTGCGGGATGCTCAATCGGCGATCAGCTTCATCCGCTGGGCGAAATGAATATGTCAACATACGGACTTATCGGAAAGGCATATTCGCATATAGAGGAAAGAGAGCCGTGGCTTGACGGTGCGGTGAATATTGCGGATATTGCAGTTTTAAGTGCGGAAGCCGTGACGGGTAACCGCGATGTAAAGGCTGATATCGGCGCAAACAGAATGCTGCTTGAAAAAAGTTATCTTTATAATTTTATTGACTGCACAACGGATTTTTCTGCCTATAAAATGCTTGTTCTTCCCGATGTTGCGGGAATTTCCGATGAAGTGATTGAAAAAATCAAAGAATATGTCAATAACGGCGGCAAGGTTATTGCGAGCGGCGAGGCTCTGATTAAAAACGGAGAGTTTTTCCTTGATGCAGGCGCAAAATATCTTGGCGAAAACGAGTTCAATCCAACGTATTTTATTCCCGCTTTTGAAACCGTAAACGGAGCAACGGAATATGTTATGCGTTGCAATTCATATAAAATTGATGCCGTTGACGGCGAAACCGTTGCCTATATGCAAAACCCGTATTTCAACAGAACTGCAGAGCATTTCTGCTCTCACGTTCATACACCAAACAATCCTGAAAAAAGCTTCCCTGCCGCGGTAATCAAGGGTAATGTTGCGTATATCGGCTGGGATATCTTTACAGCCTATGCACGCCACGGACACCTTTGCTTTAAAGAGCTGTTTTCTCATATAATCAGCAAAATGATGGGTGACGAAGTAACGGTTTTTGCCGAGATTCCCGACAGAGCTGTGCTCACTTATACAAGGCAGGAAAAAGAAAACAGAAATATTCTGCATCTTCTTTATGCTCACACAACCGTACGCGGCGAAAGCACCGAAGTTATTGAAGATACCGTTCCGCTTTATAATGTGAAATGCAGCATAAAATGCGAATCAAAGCCTGCAGGAATTTCTCTTGTTCCTTCGGGTGAAAAGCTTGATTTTGCTTTTGATAACGGCAGAGCGGAATTTGTTGTTCCCGAGGTTAATATTCATCAGATGGTTGAAATTAAATAAACTGAATTTTTATGTAAGGGTGATGTTAAATGAGTTATAAATGGTATGTTGGCGTTCCCCATTGTCACTCGGTTGCTTCTGACGGCGGATTAACCCTGGAGCAGCTGATTGCTAAGGCAAAGAAAAACAAGCTTGATTTCCTTATAATGACCGACCACAATGTTAATTGCAAGGAATTTCCCGAGGTTGAGGGTTTAACACTTATTTACGGTGCAGAGCTCACCAAACACGGCGGCCATTGCAATATGTGGGGCGTAAAGGATGTTATTGACCAAAAAGATTATGACACCTGCGAAACATATGATGATTTTTTGCGCGTTAAAGATGAGGCAAAAAAACGCGGTGCCGTTATCTGTATGAACCATCCCCATTGCAAGCAGTGCCCCTGGAGATGGGAAAAGAATGCGGCGGATGTTGATGTTCTTGAGGTTTGGAATGCACCGACCCATTTCGATAACCTTGAATGCACCGAGTGGTGGCACGAGCAGCTCCGAAACGGTCATAAGCTCCCCGTTGTGGGCGGAAGCGATTATCATAAGGACTATGTTGTTACTAATCTTTTGACATGGCCCGTTACCTATGTTTACGCAAAATCGAATTCGCCTGAAGATATTCTGGATGCTATCGTTAAAGGTCGTACCACAATTTGCTTTGATGTCGGCACAACATTTATTGATATCGTCAGCGATGATTCTGTTCTGGGCGATACCGTCAAACTTACAGATAACACAAGCGTTACAATCAATGTTAAAAAGCTTCACAGAAAACATAAACTGATTGTTTTTGACCGTGACGGTGAATGCTTCTCATACACAGCAAAAAAGACAGAGGATTATTCTGTTACTTTGCCCGTGAAAAAAGAAGGATTTATATGCGCTCATGTTGTTTTTGAACCCGGATTCGTATACAGTAAAATCCACGATATTGCAATTGCTTCAAGAATTCCCGAGCAAAAGGGAATGGATTTGCCGCCGCTGATTTTTGCGCAGAGCGGTGCAATTTATTTTGAATAACATAAATCGGAGAAAATATGAAAAACAAGAATTTTAAACGAACCAAACTTGCCTGCTATTCGGCATATTTTACAATGTCATCAATATTCAGCCTGCCGCCGTTGCTTTTTGCATCGCTTCAGGATATGTACGGTATTTCCTACACTCTTCTCGGTACGCTGGTGTT
This sequence comes from Acutalibacteraceae bacterium, assembly GCA_045658585.1. GTDB lineage: Bacteria > Bacillota > Clostridia > Oscillospirales > Acutalibacteraceae > CAG-177. Next base: position 5,143 of record JAZOVH010000072.1, read on the forward strand.
GACAAATTTTTGCACTCAGCTTATCGTTGACCTTATTTTTACGGCTTTTTCAAAGCATTTCAACATAAAAAAAGTTGTAAGAATAATGCCGCTCATAACCTCTGCAGGTATGCTGATTTATGCTCTGTCACCAACGATTTTTCCGCAGAATGTTTATGTTGGTCTGCTCATCGGAACCGTGCTTTTTTCTGTTTCCGCAGGTCTTTCCGAGGTGCTTTTGAGCCCCGTTATTGCGGCAATTCCGTCAGATAATCCGCAGAAGGATATGAGCCTTCTTCATTCGCTTTATGCTTTCGGTGTTTTCACCGTTGTTGTTATAAGCACTCTGTTTCTTAAAATATTCGGTGCAGAAAACTGGATGTATCTCACCGTTTTCTGGGCTTTGCTCCCGATTTTTGCATCTGCTCTTTTCTTCGCTTCTCCGATGCCCGATATGAATCCGTCGGAAGAAAACAAAGCGGAAAAAGGAACGGGAAGAAGAGCGCTTGCTCTTGCAATCTGCGTGGCTTCAATCTTTTTCGGAAGCTGTGCGGAAAACACAATGTCCAACTGGGTTTCAACATATATGGAAAATGCTTTGCATATAGATAAAACACTCGGTGATATTCTCGGAATGGCAATGTTTGCAATTCTTTTGGGAATTGCCAGAATAAGTTATGCAAAATTCGGTAAAAACATAATGAGAGTTCTGCTTGCGGGTATGATAGGCGCGGCGGCGTGCTATCTTGTTGCGGGCTTCTCAACAAATGTTATTTTTGCTTTTGTTGCCTGCATACTTACAGGCCTTTTTACAGCTATGCTCTGGCCCGGAACTCTTATAATGATGGAAGAAAATCTGCCGGGACTCGGCGTTGCGGCTTATGCGCTTATGGCGGCAAGCGGCGACCTCGGTGCATCCGTTGCACCGCAGCTTCTCGGAATTGTTGTTGATAAGGTTTCGGCAACCGATTATGCGGCTCAGCTCGGAGCAACAATGAATCTTGCTGCCGAACAAATAGGACTTAAAGCAGGTATGCTTGTTATTTCCTTGTTCCCGATTCTGGGAACGGCAGTTCTGATTTTTGCAATGAGATATTTCAAAAAGAACAATTTCAACAAAAACCGTATATAATAAAAAGAAGATATTTATTAAATATTTTGTTGACATTAAATTGTTTTTTTGATATAATCTTTTCCAAGTGAAGACCCGCCTTTTGTGGAAAGCCCGAAAGAGATGGTGCATCATAGGCTGAGAGTGCACCTCGGAGGAGTAGTAAGTGCGGCAACACTTCGCCCGGTAAACCCACATTTTAATAAAAAAGAGGATACTTTATATTAAGTATCAATTACGGGTGGCACCGCGGGTTAGATTACTCGTCCCGAGAATTATCTTGTATAATTCTCGGGATTTTTTGTTTTTAAGACCATAATGTAATGGAGGAAAATATTATGTACAGAACTCACCGTTGCAATGAAATAAGAGAATCTCACATCGGTCAGATTGTTGAGCTCGCAGGCTGGGTTGACGTTATCCGTGACCACGGCGGCGTTCTCTTTGTTGATTTGCGTGACGAAACAGGTGTGACACAGGTTGTTGTTCACGATGAAGAATCCCTCAAGGGTGTGAGCAAGGAAACCGTTATTTCAGTTCACGGCACGGTTACAAAGCGTGACGAAAACACCGTTAACCCCAAAATCGATACAGGTCTTGTTGAGCTTGTTGCGGATTCTCTCAAGGTGCTCGGCACCTGCACAAGAGAGCTTCCTTTTGAAATCGGCTCAAACGATACCAATGAAAATCTGCGTCTTAAGCACAGATTCCTCGATTTGAGAAATCCCGCTTTGCATAATAATATCCTTCTTCGTTCAAAGGTTATCGGTCATATGAGAAAGCTTATGGAGGAGAGGGGATTCCTTGATATTCAGACTCCCATCCTTACAGCTTCTTCACCCGAGGGCGCAAGAGACTTCCTTGTTCCCAGCCGTAAGCATCCGGGCAAATTCTATGCTCTTCCCCAGGCTCCCCAGCAGTTCAAGCAGCTTCTTATGGTGTCGGGCTTTGATAAGTATTATCAGATTGCTCCTTGCTTCAGAGATGAGGATGCCCGTGCAGACCGTTCACCCGGTGAATTCTATCAGCTTGACTTTGAAATGGCTTTCTCAACCCAGGATGAAGTTCTTGAAGTTTGTGAAAGCGTTGTAAGCGATATATTCAGAACATTCTCTGATAAGAAAGTTACAGCTTCTCCTTTCAGACGCATTCCTTATGCAGAGTCAATGGCAAAATACGGCTCGGATAAGCCTGATCTTCGCAATCCTCTTATCATTTGCGACGTTACAGATTTGTTCAAGAGAGTTAATTTCAAGCCCTTTATGAATAAATATGTAAGAGCAATCGTTGCACCCTGCAAGAACGAAAGATGGTTCTTCGATAAGTCACTTGCATTTGCAACAAAGCAGGCAAAAATGGCGGGTCTTGCTCATATTACTCTTCTTGATGCCGCAAACTACGGTTTCAAGGATGACCCCATCTCCAAGGTTATGACCGAGGAAGAAAAGAAAGAAATCGTTGAACTTACAGGTGTTAAGGAAGGCGAAACAATCTTCTTTATCTGCGACGGGATTTCGGATGTTGCAGATAAGAATGCTGGCGTTATCCGCACCTGGCTCGGCGAAGAGCTTGAGCTTATCAACAAAGATTCATTTGAGTTCTGCTTTGTTGTTGACTTCCCGATGTATGAAAGGGATGAAACAACAGATAAGATTATATTCACTCATAACCCGTTCTCAATGCCTCAGGGCGGTCTTGAAGCTCTTGAAACAATGGATCCCACCGAGATTCTTGCATATCAGTATGACCTTGTTTGTAACGGTATTGAGCTTGCTTCGGGTGCAGTAAGAAACCACAGCCCCGAAATTATGAGAAAAGCATTTGAAATCGCAGGCTACAGCGAGGAAGAGGTTGAAAAGAGATTCAGCGCTCTTTATAATGCATTCCAGTTCGGTGCTCCTCCCCACGCAGGTATGGCACCCGGTGTTGACAGAATCATAATGCTTCTTGCAGATACCGAAACTATCAGAGATGTTATTGCGTTCCCGCTTGACGGTACTGCTCAGGATCAGATGCTCGGTGCCCCCGGTGTTGTAACAGAGCTTCAGCTCTTTGAAGCAAACGTTGCAATCAGAGGCAAGGGCGGCTCGGTTGAAGTTTCGGGCACAGACGGCGATGACTCCGCATTTGCCGCAACCGTTAACTCCGCAAAGGGCGGTGTTATGACCAAAGAAAAATGGTTCAAGGAGCTTGAAAGCGTAAACGAGCTTTCATTCGGTGCAGACGAAAAGAAAGCAATGCAGAAAATCCTTGATAATATGGGCAAAAACGAAGCAGAGCTTGAGAAAACAGCAACAGATGATGTTGAAGCAATGGTTTATGTTATGCCTATGACTAATGTTTTAAGAAACGACTCAAGAAATCAGCCGTTTGCACGCAAAGACCTGCTTGAAGGTGCTCCGCAGAGCACGGAAGACAGCTGGCAGGTTCCCAGACTCGTAAAGTGAGGTGCTGAAAGTGTTTTATATTAATGAAATAAATGCGGCAGGTAAAATTGCCGTAGACGATACAATCCTTGTTAAAGGTGTTCCTGCAACCGCAGGTTCAAAAATGCTTGAAAACTTCAAGCCTCTTTTCAGCGCGGAAGCTGTTGAAAGACTTGAAAAGGCGGGCTATGCCGTTTCAGGCAAAACAAATGTTGGCGAATTCGGTCTTGACCTTATGGGCGAAACATCATATTTTGCTCCCGCAACAGAAAACGGAAATCTTGCAGGTGCAGCGGCAACTCTTGTTGCCGAGGGTAAGGTTAAAGCAGCTCTTAATGTTGACCTTAACGGTGCACCCCGCCGTGCGGCAGCTGTATCTGGTGTTGATTTCATAAAGCCCACTTACGGCACCGTTTCACGCTATGGCATTATAGCTTGCGCTTGCTCGGGTGAGCAGATTGGTGTTACTGCTGCAGATGCAGAAAGCGTTAAGGAAATCCTTACCGTTATTGCAGGTCACGACAGCAAAGACGGCACAAGTCTTCCTACCGAGAAATATGAATATTCAACAAGCGAAGATGTTTCGGCAATGAAAATCTGCATCGTAAAAGAGCTTTATGATTCTGCAAGCGCAGAAGTTAAGGCAAATATTGATGCATATGAAGAAAGCCTTAAAAAGCTCGGCGCAACAGTTGAAACAATTTCTCTTGATATTGTTAATCAGGCAAAAACCGCATGGCAGATTCTTATGGCTGCAGAAACCACCAACAATCTTTCAAGATTTGACGGTGTTAAATACGGCTACAGAGCCGCAGATTATAAAAACATTGATGAGCTTTATGTGAAGAGCCGTTCGGAAGCAATGGGCTTCCTTGCAAAGGCAACAATCATTTACGGCTCGGATGTGCTTGCAAAGGCGAAATATGAGAAGTGCTATGATAAATCACTCCGTATCCGCCGCGTTGTTTGTGACAAGGTAAGAGAAGTGCTTGCAAAATACGATGCAATTCTCGCTCCCGCTTGCTCACAGATAAGCTACAAGCCCTATGATGCTCTTGAAGCTTTTGAAAAAGTATATGAAGAAAGCCTTTATACCGCAATTCCCTCGATTACAGGTATGCCCGCAATGGTAACAAAGGGAGTTCAGCTTATTGCGGATTCATATAAAGAGAGCGTTCTTCTCAGCATCGCAAAAAGTGTGGAGGTGTAAATAATGAAATACGAACTTGTTATAGGTTTGGAAACTCACGTTGAACTTTCCACCGATTCAAAACTTTTCTGTTCCTGCGGCGGTCATTCAAGCCCCAAGGAGCCCAACGATTGCGTATGCCCTGCCTGCAGCGGTATGCCCGGTATGCTTCCCGTAACCAATAAGCACGCAATTGAGCTTGCGGTTAAAGCAGGTTTTATGCTTAACTGCCACATAAATCAGTACACAACATTCGATAAGAAGAGCTATTATTATCCCGACCTTCCCTGCGCTTATCAGATAACACAGTGGTTTAACCCCATCTGCGTTAACGGAAGTGTTCAGATAGGCGAAAGAACAATCGGAATCAAGCAGATTCACGTTGAAGAAGATGCGGGCAAGCTCGTTCACGATGAAGCAACAAACACCTCTTTTGTTGATTATAACCGCACAAGCGTGCCTCTTATCGAAATCGTAAGCAAGCCTGATTTCCGTTCATCGGAAGAGGTTATTGCTTATCTTAAAAAGCTTAAGTCAAGTCTCCAGTTTGCAGGCATTTCCGAATGCGAAGAGGGCGCAATGAGATGCGACGTTAACATTTCGGTTCGCCCCGAAGGTTCAAATGAACTCGGCGTACGTTCCGAAATCAAGAATATGAGCTCGCTTTCCGAAATCAAGGATGCAATCGAATTTGAAAAGGTTCGCCATATTGATGCTATTGAGCGTCATACCGAAATGCTTGTTCAGGAAACACGCCGTTGGGATGATGTTAAAAGACGCACCTTCCCCATGCGTAATAAGGAAACAGCGGCAGATTACCGCTATTTCCCGGACCCGAACCTTATGCCTATCGTTATTGACGATGAATGGCTTGCAGAAATAAAAGCAAGTATGCCCGCAACCGCAGACGAGAAAACTTCACTCTATGAAGAAATGGGTATCGCAACAAAAGAAGCATCCGTTCTTTCATCAGACAGAAAGCTTTCCGATATGTTTGATGCAGTTGTTGCAATGGGCAGAAGCCCCAAAGTTGTTGCAAGCTGGATTCTTACTGAATGTATGGGTCAGATGAAGCGCCTTGAGCTTTCATCTCTTGATATTGATGCATCAAAGCTTTCAAGAATCATTGAACTTGTTGAAAGCGGAGAAATCACCCGTGCGGCAGGTAAAAAGGTTCTTTCGGCAGTGTTTGAAAATGATGTTGAAGTTGATAAATACTGCGAAGAAAATTCACTCAATGCCAAGGTTGATGACAGTTTCATTCTTGAAACAGTTCGTAAGGTTATTGCAGAAAACGAAAAGATTGTTGCCGATTATAAGGGCGGCAAAACAAAGGCTCTGCAGGCTCTCTTCGGAAGCGTTATGAAGGAGCTTCGCGGCACAGGTTCACCCGATGTTATCAGAGCAATGCTCGAAAAAGAACTTAACGGTTAATTTTATTAATCCGACGGAGTATTCCGTCGGATTTTTTGTTGACTTTAAATAGTATGAAAGATATAATATTCTTAAATAATAAACAAAGGATTGATTTTGATGAGCGCTTTACTCGATAAATCCAAGCAGCTGTTCACGGAAATCAAAACTCATTGGAACACTCCTGCAGAGGGCAAATATGTGCCCTATAAGGAGTATAAAGATGTTTTTCTGGCAGTGGGCAGTAACTATTCAGGCTCGAAAGTGCTTGAATACATCGGCTTTTTCTCATCGTGCTATCTTATTATGCACCACTATAAATTACCGTATCTCACATTCTCGGTAATCGGCATTCTGAATATGCCGCTCGGCTATATTTCAGCGCTTATGTGGTGGCTTGTGTGCGATAATCTCGGTTTCCTTCCCAAGAAAACAGAAAAGAAGTTTTATCTTACATATGCGCTGATGATGATTTTCGGCATATCAACAATTCTGTTTGACTATTCGCGGCTGTTTAATCCGACCAGCCCGTTTATCACATACCTCAATGGTCTTGAAGGTATGAACGCAACCGCTTGTTTCAAAACGTTCGGCACACATTTCCTCTACACAGGATGGGTTGGCGCAAGAAATATTTTCTGGCGCAAAAAGCTTTTACCCAAATACGGCAGATATAAGTATTCGCTTTATTGCGATGTTATTCCCAAGTGCATAATGGTTATCCTTATAGGCTGGCTTCCTGTTTATAACATTCCCGATGTTGCAACAAGAGTCTGGGTTGCAAACCTTCTTTTTGCAACCTATAACGTTTTTGGCTTTGCAAACAATATGGAAACCTGCACCAAGAGCATCAGCCCCAATCTTCAGGAAAGAATTCTTGTGCGCAGCTATCCCGTTAAACTTTCGCATTTCTTCAACACCATTGTTGGAATTGTTATGCCTGCAATCATCGGTATGCTCAGATATGAATGGGCGGATATCAATGTTTACAGATATGTTATCCCCATCACATTCTGTACTCTTGCCGCATTGACAATGATTTTTGCAGGCAGAGTCAAAGAGAGAATTCCTCAGCCTCCCGTTGAAAAGAAGGTTCCCATAAAGTTCTGGGACGGTATGTTCGGTGTGCTTCATAATAAGTATCTGCTTATAAACACAATCAAAGACCTTATCGACTCTCTCGGTAACGGTATGCTTCCGTTTGTAACAATTCTTTATTTCTATACCTTCCGCTTAAGTGGTCTGCCTTACAGCCTGATTGTTATGCTTATTTCTTTTGCAGGCACTCCGCCCGATTTGCTTTCACCCTATTTCCTTAAGAGATTCTCATATAAGCAGATTATGATTTTTTATCAGCTTACAAGAGCGCTCGGTAATGCACTTATCGCAGCTGCAATGTGGTTCTGCGGCGATAACCTCACCCTTTGCGGAACAATCTGTGTTGTTGTTCTTTTCTTTATGGAAATGACCAAAACCGTGCCCACAACAGCGGGTCACGATATGGGCGTTCGTATCGGTGACTATCAGATGTATCTTTCAGGCGAACGTCTTGAAAGCTTTGCGGGCGTTTTCGGTTGGTTCACAGGCCCCGTCACTTCATTCGTAGGACTTCTTATTCCTCTTATGCTTCTTAAATACGGATTCAACAGCAACTGGGACGTTCTTTTTATTGACGATGCAAGACGCAACATAATTGTTGTTCCTCTTATTGTTGACGTTATCGGATTTGTTCTTATGACTATTCCGTATTTCTTCTGGGATTATGACAGCAAGAAACAGAATATGGTTATGGAAGTTCTCAAACGCCGTGCAGAAGTTACTGAGAAGAAAGCCGAAGAAGAAGGCGTAACCGTTTCGGGCGGATATAAGGGTTAAGGAGGGGATAAAATGAGCAAAAAAGAAAAGAAAATTATTGTTGAAGAACCTATCTGTCTTGATATCCCCGAGGATGAAATTTGGACATATCAGGTTGAAGGCCTGGCAGCTCCTCACATCAACAAACCCTATAAGCATTTTGGTTTAAAGAAAGTAATTTTTACGATTGTTATCATCATTGCAGTTTCACTTTCCTGCTATTTCAGCGTAAGAACGGTTCAAAAAGATACGTTTGAATATAAGCAGACGCAGGCGGGCTATGAGCTTGAAAAATTCAGCAATACTGGATATATAACAACTCTTGACATCGATTTTGTTTCGAGCCTCGAATATGACAGAGAAAATCCCGATGTTAACACGAATTTCAAAATCATAAAAGACGAAACCAAAAAGATATCATCGGTTGGTGCATATGCACTCAACTGCGATGAAAAGGTTAAGGTTATCAATATCGGCAAAGATGTTACATTTGTTGACCCCAAAGCTTTCTATTCCTGCTGGGCTTTGCAGGCTGTTGAGGTTGATGAAAACAATCCGAATTACTGCGATGTTGACGGCGTTCTTTATAATAAAGATAAAACGGTTATCATTTTCCGCCCCTGCGACCACGACACATATCTTGCAGAAAAATACGGATATGCAAAGTATGATGAAAGCGGATACAGAATTGAACCTGCGCCCGAAGATGAAAATTACGGTCAGTATGTGAATGATGTTTTAACCTTTGTTGTGCCTTCTACCGTTAAACGCGTAGGTCAGCTTTGCTTCAATTACGCAAATATGAAAAACGTTTATCTTCCCGAAGGCCTTGAAGCAATTGAAACTCTCGGATTTTTTGAGATTCCGCTTCTTGAAAATGTTTACAGCTATAAAACGGATGCTGTAATTACTGATTCTCATTTCACATCAGAAGAGGCACTGGGCGAGGTTTATCCTTCACTTCCCGATGGAATTGAATATATCGGTTCAGACGCTTTCAGCTATAATCAGGCAATGACTTATATGTATATTCCCGAAAGCGTAACATATATCGGGCACCACGCATTCTGGGACACAGTTTATAAAGACGGCGATAATCTCAAAGGTGTTGCGCAGATTAATGTTGCTCTTTCAGAAGATGAGTTCAAAGAAAAGGTTGAAACGGGTAACAGCTGGCGCCCTCAATATGATTTTATGCTTTTCAAAAAGAGCATAGATGTTGCATACGGTTCAGAAAGAATTGCAAAATAATAAAACCTCCGAAATCCAAACGGGTTTCGGAGGTTAACTTTTTATGATTTAGATTTTCATTATTCCGAGTGCATCAAGAACTGATGAAACAAGAATGAGAACGATGCATATGGGAGCAATATATTTAATAACAACAGTGAAAAGAGTTTTTGCTTTGAAAGAAGCACCGTTTTCAATTTCTTCAATGAGGCATTTAGGCTTTATAACATAGCCGATAAATATGCAGGTGAGAAGAGCAACTATAGGCATCAGAATGCTGTTGCTGAAGAAATCAAACATATCAAGGATTGACATTCCGTTAAGGCTTATTCCGCTCCATACACCGAATCCCAGTGAAGAGGGGAGTCCGAGAATTATGCTGAAAGCAAGAACGGCAAAGCAGGTGGTTTTTCTTCCCCAGCCGAGCTTGTCCCTGACGATTGAAACAACGGTTTCCATAAGAGAAATGGAAGATGTGAGAGCTGCGAAAAGAACAAGAAGGAAGAATAATGCGCCGATAAACTGACCGCCCTTCATGCTTTCAAAAACCTTGGGAAGAGTGATGAACATAAGACCGGGGCCTTTGCCGAGTGCGGTTTCGTCGCCGCCCGAAAAAGAGAAAACAGCAGGGATAATCATAAGACCTGCAAGGAAAGCGATGCCTGTATCAAAAATCTCAATCTGTCTTACGGATTTTTCAAGGTTAACATCTTTCTTCATATATGAGCCGTATGTAATCATAATGCCCATTGCAAGCGACATCGAATAGAAAAGCTGACCCATTGCCGCAAGAACGGTTGTTGCCGAGAATCTGCTGAAATCGGGAGTTATATAATATTTAACACCTTCCAGCGCACCGGGCATAAACATTGCATAGATTGCAACAAAAAGAGTGAGCACAACAAGAACGGGCATCATTACCTTGCTTACCTTCTCAACGCCTTTTTCAACTCCGAGAAGAACAATCAATGCTGTTAATCCGATGAAAAGAAGGAACCAGCCGATAGGCTCAACAGGTTTTGCAATAAAGGATTCAAAATAGCCGTCTGCCGCAGCATCAGCAGCACCGCCCGAAACAAAAGCAAAAAGATATTTGCTTACCCAGCCTCCGATAACCGAATAATAGGGGAGGATTATTGCGGGGATAACCGAGGCGAGTACGCCAATGAATGAATATTTTTTGTTAAGTGTTTTGAATGCACCGATTGCACTCTGACCTGTTTTTCTTCCGAGTGCAATTTCGCCGCACATAAGTGCAAAACCGAAAGTTACTGCAAGAATAAGATAAACGAGAAGGAAAATACCTCCTCCGTATTTTGCCGCAAGATAGGGGAAACGCCATATGTTGCCAAGACCAACCGCTGAACCTGCGGCGGCAAGCACAAAACGGATTTTACCGGTAAAGCTGCTGCGTTTTTCGCTCATAAATTCAACTCCTATAAAAATTTGTTCTCTATTATATACTAATATTTTTAATCAGTCAATCAAAAAATCAATGCTTGGGAGAAATATATACATTGCATATGGCATCTTCTGATTTTCTGTCCTGAGTAAACAGGGCGTAAATCTTTATCTTTTCTCCTTCAAGCCCCTCTGGAAGTTCCATAAAGAATGTGTTGTTTTTGTCTGAACGGCAAACATAATGCTCCCATTGGTTTGCTTTGTAATCCGGTGCTCTTTCGGGGAAACCTGAAAGCTTGCCTTTGATTTCGGCAACGCAGTAAAGGCATTCATCGCCGTATGTTCCGTTTGCGGCAACAGTCAGCTTCGAACCTGCTTTATATTCGGGAAGAGTAAATTCGCCGAAAAGAGCCTTACGGATTTTTTTGTGGCGGTAATGAGCCTGAAGATTGTTTGCTTTCGGATTATCAGGTTTTATTTCTTTGCCGTCTTTGATAAGTCTTACGGCATAAATTCTGTCAACGGGATTGTCAATGCGAAGGTATCTGATTTTATCGCCGATGCCGTATGATGCAGTTAAAATCTTACCCGGCAAATCATATGTTGTGTGGGCGGTGAATTTGATAATCTTTGCAATGAAATCATCTTTTTTAACAGATAAATCAACAAGCTTCGAGCACTTCCATTCAGAAAGAGCGGTGCCGTATTCGGCGGTAAGGGCAAGCTTTTGTTCCTCAACCTCTCTCGTTGTGCGGTCGGCGGAGAAAAAGTCTATTTCAACGCTGTCGCAGTCAATCTCTTCGCCGAAATCAACACGAAGGCAGCCGCCGTTTATGCGCAGATTTTCATCGCAATAAGTTTTGCTCTGCGAATCGAAAAATGTATCATCTTTGCCGTCAAACATATTGGCGTTTTCGCAGCCGCGGAGCTTATAATGCTCCTGAGCAAAAAAGGCATCTCTTGCAGCCTTGACCTGCGGAATTTCGGTTTCACCGGAACGAAGCATTGTTCGTTTTTCAAGAGCGTCGTTATCAATTACAAACATTGCCGATTCATAAAGCTCTTCGCCGTTTGCAGGGTTTCGGGTTGAATCGGTTAATTCTCCCAAGAAAACGGGCGCAAATTCTTTTATATCGCATTCGTTGCCTTTCATAAAGAAGCTTTCTTCTCCGTTTTTGCGAAGATTTATGTTGTTGCCGTCATTTTTAAGAAGCTTTATTTCAACGGGTGTTCCGTCAGATTCTTCTTTAACGATTTCATATTCGCAATTTATAAGCATAGGTTCAGCTTCTTCGGCAACGGCAAGCTCAATAAGTGTTGCTCTGAACGGCATCAGCTTAATTTCAACCGTATCGCCACAGTTGAAAACGCCAAGATGCTTTTCATAAGGGTGATGAATGTTGACTTCGACGGGGGAGTCGGTTTCAATTCCCGTTTCTTTGCCGATTTTTATTTCAACCGTTTTGGTTTCCCAAGTGTTGTTGCCTGTTGAGATGAACTTTTTGGTTTTGCTGCCTCTTGAAACGGCATTTTCGCCGTAGCTTTCAGGTAAAATCATTCCGTCAACAAGAATTTTTGCGTTTCTTGCGTGCAGATTATAAATTCTTGCAAGCTTCGGAAGCTCGTCATCACGCATAAACCAGGGATTGCCGTAGATTTCGGGAGCAAGAATAAGCGAACGGTTGAAAGCCTGATAAATGAGTTCATCCTCAAAATAATCAACATTTGAAGAAATGCAAACTCCGTGGTCTTCCGCAAGTCTTTCAAGATTATCGGTATGACCTCTGGTGAACATAAAACCTCTGTGGTGCATTGCGGTTTGTTTGTTGCAGGTGCTTACATCAACATAGGTTTCATCGCCGTTCCAGAGATATGTTGTGATGTGCTTTTCTGCCTCATAGAATTCAAGGCGGTGGTTAAGCACAACAAGGTCGGGCGAATATTTTCTGCATTCTTCAAGCATTTTTGCAAAAACACCTGCTTTTTCGGGACGAAGTCTGCCGCAAACACCGTCAAGCTTGAAAAGTGCAAAATTATAGTCTTTGCAAAGATGAACAAAGAAATCAAATCTTTCTTTTTCTTCTTCGGGGGTGTTGCCGTAGCCGTCGGGGCTTCCCCATAAGCCGAAACGAATGCCGAGTTCCGCTGCTTTTTCAGCAACATTTTTGTATTCCTCGGGATACTGACTGCGGAATTTTTCACCGTTAAGATTTCCGTAGCCCTCGCTTGCACCGTCAAAGTTACCCGCGTCCCAGGCGTAAATCTTAATCTGCATACCGTATGTATCTTTGAGATATTTGAAAAAGTCAAGATTTATAAGGGTGTGTTCTTCGGTTGAACCCTCATTTGTGTTGTTTATCCATGAAAAATACTGAGGCACAGACGGGGTTAAGTTGTCTGCACCTGCATCTTTTGCGTTTTTGTTCATAGCCCACTCTCCGTAAAAATAATATGTATAATATTATCATAATCTGTTACTTTTAGCAATCATAAACAGAAAAATCAGTAAGATATATATGATAATTTGTGTTTTTCTATATACAACAAAAATTTTTTATGATAAAATTTAAATAAATTAAATATGAAAATAAAGGTGATCTTATGGAAAAAAAGAAACTTTATATATTAACCTATGACCACGGCGGATATGTGCTTTGGAAAGATGAAGTTAAGCCCCGCCTTAAAAGAATCTTTGATTGGATGGAAAAATACCCGAAACTGAAAATCGGACTTGACTATGAGTCCTTTACTTTTGATGAGTTTTCGGAATGCGACCCTGAAATTGTTCAGATGGTTTCGGAACTTCTCGAAAAGTATCCCGACAGAGTGGGCCTTGGCGCAACAACCTACGGTCAGCCTCTTTCGCTTTCAATTTCGGAGGAATCAAACGCCCGTCAGCTTACCTACGCGGTGAGAACAAACCTTAAATATTTCGGCAAAACTCCGTCGGTATACTCGATTTCGGAATTCGCACTTAACAATCAGACTCCCCAGTTGATAAAGCTTTGCGGATATGAAGCGGCAATTCTGCGTTCACACGTTATGGGCTATGGTTACCCGAGAACCTTTGATTCTCCGTGGGGCAGGTGGATAGGCAAGGATTTGACCGAGATACCCGCCGTTCCTACATATGACAAGCAGGGCAGAGGATACAACTGCACAACAGTTGATAACTGGATTCTTTCCCGTTGGCCTGAAAACCAACTCTATTCACTTGAGGATTTTGAAGAAATGTTTTCAAAATATTCTCCTCTTCTTGCCTCACGCTATGATGACCTTACTCAGGATATTGAGGCTTTGACTGAATATACAGAAAATAAAGAAAATTATGAATACATTCTTCTTGAGGATATTCCCGAACTTTACGGCGAAGCAACTGATAAACTGAAAACAACCGATAATGATTTTCACGTTCAGATGCCGTGGGGATATTGCGGCAATGAAATATTTAACGGATGCAGACAGGCGGAGGTTGATGCCGTTAAGGCTGAAAAACTGAATGCCCTGGCGGTTATGCTTGGCAAAAAGCCGGAAACAGAAAAGCTTGATAAGGCTTGGAAGTATGCTCTTGCCGCACAGCATCACGATGTAACAATCTGCGGATTGCTTGACCTTTCAAGAAGATTTATTCCCGCTTCGCTGAAAGCGTCGGAATATGTTAAAGAAGAATCGTTGAAGGCTTTGGCAACGCGCTTTTCTGCCGATGAGAACGAAAGTGTTCTTGCGGTAAATCTCCATTCGTTTGATATTGATGAATGGGTCAAGCTCGGAGTTGACGGCAAAGAATGCTATGTTCACGCAGTTGTTCCTGCGTTTACGGCAAAAAAGATAAACGCAGTTTCAGAGGCTGTTTGCGGTTATTCCTGGAATGAAAAAACAGGAGAACTCACAACTCCTGTTTATGTTATCGGGCTCAATGATGATGGTATAGCTTATATCGATGAAGCAAAGAGCGGCAGAAGAATTGCGGATAACGGCAACAGCGGACTTTTCTCTGCTTTCATCGAGGGCAAAAACTGTGTTTCAAAAGGCAAATGGAGTGTGTCGGTTGATATGAGCGGCGCAACAGCCGTGCATAAAGGTGAAATCGGCTCAATTCCTTTCAAATTTGAAATGAGATTCAACGGCACTCTTTCCCGAATAGATTGCAAAACCGAGTTTGAAATGAACTCGCAGCTTGTGGGAATAACGGGAGAGAAAGCAGGGCTTGAAAAATCAATCACGGTTGACGGGCACCGCCACGAAGGCAAGCTTTGCTTTAATCTTAACCTTTGTCTTGATGAAAACCGAAAAATGGTGCGTGACCTGCCTTATTCAATTTCGGAATGGGGTGGCGATATACGTGTTGTTGAAGATTATTGGTATAAATCAGACAGAATAATAATTGACCAAGAGGTTTCACCCGAAGAAGCTTTTGCGTCAACAACTTATATTAACGGCATCTACTGGCTTTGTATGCGTGATGAAAAAAGCGGATTTGCTGTTATGAACAGAGGCTGTATGGGTGCGGCGGTAAGCGGAAACCGTTTGTCGGTTCCTCTTTTATACTCAAATTTATATCTTTGCGGAACCAAAATTCTCAGCGGAATTTACACCGATGAATTTGCACTTATGCCTTTTGATGCATCGCTTTCGGATGCAGAGCTTCACAGAAAAGCGGTGTCCTATGCATATCAGCCTGAAACGGTTGCGCTTGAAAATGGAAGCGGAGATTTGAATGAAATCAATGCGGCAAATCTCAAAACAGACGGCGGAGAGGTTATACTCACTTCTCTTTACCCCGAAAACGGATATTTGCTTGCAAGATTCTGCAATTATTCCGAGGAATCTGCAACTGCCGATTTCTCAACTCCTTTCGGAAAAGTTGTTGCGGAAACAGACCTTTTGGGCAATGAGCTTAAGCCGATAACCGACGGAAAGTTAAGCTTCCGTGCCTGGGAAATAAAAACGGTAAAGATCGTTTCGGAGTGATGCGACATATATGAACACCATAAATCATTCAAGATACATACAACTTAATAAAATTAAGATTAATGACCCGTTCTGGAATGAAAAAATCAAGCTGGTCAGGGATGAGGTTATTCCTTATCAGTATGAGGCTTTGCACGACAGAATAGAGGGCGCCGAAAAAAGCTATGCAATAGAAAATTTCATAAAGGCGGGCAAGGCTGTTCAAACAATAAAAAGCGGCGGCGAAACACCCGTGTTTCCAACCGATAAATGGTGCTATTCCGATGACAATGCAGATGAAAATGCATTTCACGGCTGGGTGTTTCAGGACAGCGATGTTTATAAATGGCTGGAAGCGGTCAGCTTTTCTTTGCTTAATGAACCTGATGAAGAGCTTGAAAATAAAGCGGATGAAGTTATTGACCTTGTTTGTGCCGCACAGCTTGAAAACGGCTATCTTGATACCTTATATATAATCAACAACCGTGAAAATATCTTTGAAAACCTCAAAGATTTTCACGAGCTTTATTGCTTCGGGCATCTTGCCGAAGCGGCGGTTGGCTATTATAATTCAACGGGCAAGCGAAAACTGCTTGATGCCGCTTGCAGGTTTGCCGACCTTATATGTGAAACCTTCGGTGAAGATAAAATCAAAGGTTATCCCGGTCACGAAATTGCCGAGATGGCACTTGTCAAGCTTTACGATGTAACAGGAAAGCGGAAATATCTTGATGCGGCGGCGTTCTTTGTTAATGAAAGAGGCAAAAAACCGTATTATTATGATATCGTTCTCGGCAGAAAAACCGTTTATGATAACTATCATTATAATCAGGCACACTGCGAACCGAGGCATCAGCACGAGGCGGTGGGTCACGCGGTAAGAGGAGTTTATCTTTACAGCGGAATGGCGGATGTTGCAAAACGCTTTGAAGACGAAGAATTATATACTGCTTGCCGCAAGATTTCCGATAACATAATAAACAGAAAAATGTATATAACGGGCGGAATCGGTGCAACGGTTGACGGCGAAGCATTTTCTTTTGATTATGATTTGCCGAATGACCTTGCTTACAGCGAAACCTGCGCATCAATAGGGCTTATGTTTTTTGCAAGAAGAATGCTTGAAATTTCGCCCGATGCCGATATTGCGGATGCAGTTGAAAGAGCGCTTTATAATACGGTGCTTGCGGGAATGGCAGAGGACGGAAAAAGCTTTTTCTATGTTAATCCTCTTGAAGTGCTTCCCGAAGCATCGCATAAGGATTCAAGGAAACGGCACATAAAACCCGTGAGACAAAAGTGGTTCGGCTGTGCTTGTTGCCCGCCCAATCTTGCAAGGCTGATTTCATCGGTTGGCGAATACTGTTTCACCGAAAATGAAAGCACGGTTTTTCTTCATCAATATATCGGTTCAAGCATAGAAACCGATAAAGCCGATATAGAAATATTGTCAACCTATCCGCAGGATGGAAAAGTTACAATTAAAATCAATCCAAAAAGAGAATTTGTGTTTGCCCTGAGACTCCCGAAATGGAGCGTCGAGCTTGATTTCGGCAAAAAGGTTTGGGTTAAAGACGGTTATGCATATATCAATATATCTGATGAAACAGAAATTAATCTTAATTTCGGAATGAAGCCCAGAATCATAAAATGCTCAAACAGAGTGAGAGCAAATACCGATAAAATTGCAGTAACCAAAGGTCCGTTTGTTTACTGTGCGGAAGAAGTTGATAACGGCAAGAATCTGCAGATGCTTAAAATCAGCAGAAAGCCTGATTTTGATTTCGACGGAGATTTTATTGTTGCAAACGGTTTCAGAGAAAAAGAGAGCGATTCGCTTTATGAAGAATGGAGTGAACCGCAGAAAGAAAAAGTGAAAATAAAGCTCATTCCGTATTACCGTTGGGGAAATCGCGGTGAAAACGAAATGAGTGTATATTTAAGAATAGAATAACAGGGGTTGAGTTTTTGAAATTTTATCTTGTAACGGATACACATTATTTTGAGCCTTCTCTCGGCGCAAGCGGAAAGGCGTTTGAGGAATATATGCAGAGAGAGCAGTATTTTATGGCTGAAAGCAGCGATATAGTCAAAGCTGTTTTTGAACGAATTTCTGAAGATAAAGAAACAGAGCTTATTCTGATTCCGGGCGACCTTTCCAAAAACGGAGAGATTGAAAGCCATAAAAGCTTTGTGAAAGAATTATATAAACTCAAAGAAGCGGGAAAAAGAATTTATGTTTTAACTGCAGGTCACGATTATAACGAGTATTCTCAAGCTTTTGTTAATGATGAAAGAATAGATGTTGAGGGAACACCGTTTAAAGAACTCCGCAATATCTATAATGATTTCGGTTATTCCGAAGCGCTTGCGGTTGATGAGCAAACACTTTCGTATATCGTTGAAATTGAAAAAAATATGCGGTTGCTTGCAATTAACTGCGATGCAGACGGAAGTCCTAAAGGAACAGTTGATGAAAGACTTGAAGAGTGGATAAAAACACAGCTTGATATTGCAAAAAAAGACGGTTGCGGTGTTATTGCAATGTGTCATTATCCCGTTATTCCCTCGGTTCCTGTGTTTGAACTTGTCGGCGATGCAAAGCTTAAAAACTGGAGAAGAACCTCATCCGTGCTTGCAGATAACGGAGTAAAGCTTATACTTACGGGTCATATGCATATTCAAAGTGTTAATGAGTTTGTTTCCGAAAACGGCAACAAGCTTATTGATATATGTACCTCGTGCCTTGTAGGCAGTCCTGCCAAATACAGAAAAATCAAAATTGACGGAGAGAATCTTCATATTGAAAGTATTGATGTTCACGAATGCGGTGCAGATACGGGCTCTCTCTCAACGCAGGAGTATTTTGATAATCAGTTTAAATATTCAATAACCAACAGAATTAACGGCGCTCTTGACGGCGGAAAGGGAATTGTTAAAATCCTGAAGAAATTCGGCAAAAAAGTTCTTAACACAATAACACTCGGCGGTCTTGGAAGACTTCTGTGGATAA
The DNA here is from genome assembly GCA_045658585.1 of Acutalibacteraceae bacterium. Taxonomy (GTDB): domain Bacteria; phylum Bacillota; class Clostridia; order Oscillospirales; family Acutalibacteraceae; genus CAG-177. The sequence continues at coordinate 23,709 of JAZOVH010000072.1, forward strand.
AGGTTGATAAATCAATCAAAAAAGAGAGGTTCATAGATTTTGCGGCAGATTTGGGAGTTAAGATTTTTGCAGGTGATATGCCTTATATTAAAGGAACTCCCCAGTATGATGCCGTAGCAAGAACGCTTAAGAGATTTGGCTTTGTAATCAGAAAAATCGAACCCAAGCTATCCAAAAACGGAGTGCAGGTGAATCTCACCGAAATGCTTCTCGGAACAATAGGCAGCAGCAAGGGCTGGTCTGATAACAATACGGATTTGAAAATCTGATTTCGGTTGACATCGGAAACTTTTTTTGTTAAAATTTTCAACATCAAGTCAAAGGAGAAGATTATGAAAAAGATTATAAGCTTTGTTCTTGCGGCAGTTCTTGTTTTCTCTTGCGTAAGCGTGGGCTTTGCGCAGGAAGATGACAGCATTAAATTTGCCGTTGCATCAGACCTTCATTATGTTGAACCTCTCGAGGAACTTGAGGTTAATATTCCCTATGAACCCGTTATGTGGAATGCAAACCGCAGAGCGGCAATGGAAAATGAAAGCGGATTTATCATTGATGAGTTCCTTCGTCAGTGTGCAGAAGATGCGGATTGCAAGTTTGTTCTTATTCCCGGTGACATTGCAAACGACGGCAAAATAATCCGTCAGCAGCATCTCGATGTTGCCGAAAAGTTTAAAAAATTTGAAGCCGAAACAGGCAAACCTATTTATGTTATCAACGGCAACCACGATAACGGTGCAGGTGAAAATGATGTAACATATAAGGATTTCAAAGAAATATATTGGGCATTCGGTTACGATGAAGCTCTTTATGTTGATGAAGCCACTTGCTCATATACTGCAGATCTTCCCGGTAACTACCGCCTTATTGCGCTTGACAGCTGTGACCCAACAAAGTCAACTGCAGATGGTATGACAAAAGATAAGGTTAATTGGGTTTGTTCGGAAGCAGAAAAAGCATATGCAGACGGCAAATATCCCATTCTTATGATGCACCATAATCTTCTTGACCATATGCCCTTGCAGAGCATTTTCAGCAAAAACTTCATTATAAGAAATCATCTTTCAACTGCAAATAAATTCGCAAACGCAGGCATAAAACTTGTGTTTACAGGTCATGAGCATTGCAGCGATGCCGCTGTTTATACAAGCACACTCGGCAATAAAATCTATGATTTCGCAACAACATCACTTACTATGTATCCCGCAGAATTCAGAATGTTTACCGTAAATGACGAAGAAATCAATTATGAAGCAAAAGCTATAGAAAAGATTGATGTTGATGCCCTCACATCAACCGTTTCGGGCTATACAGAAGAGCATATCGCTCTTATGAACGAAAACTTCAATTCAGCTTATGCCAAGGAGTATCTCAAGTGCGGTATTCAGTACCGTCTCGGTCGCGACCTCAAAATGGAAGCAATCGGTATTGAAGAGGGAGAACCTTTCTATAATCTTGTTAATACAGCTGTTGGCGGACTTAATAAGATTCTTGAAGATCCTCTTTACGGAGAAGGCGGAATCCAGGAACTTGCAAAGGGATATAATATTGATATTCCCGACAGTGATTATGAAAACATATGGGATGTTGCAACTCAGCTTGTTGCCGCTCACTATGAAGGCGGCGAAAACTATCCTCTCGACAGTAAAGAGGTAACAATTTTCCTCAGAGCTGTTGCGCTTCTTCTTCGTGATGACCTTGCAGCGATTGCAGATGAAACCCTTCTTGGTGCGGCAAACTTCCTTCTTGAAAAAATCGGCGTTGAAAACGGAATTGCAGAAGGAATAACAAAGCTTTGCACTGCTGTTTTCGGCGGTGTAAGTGCAATTGAATATTTCCTTATTGCTCTTGTTTCACCGCTTCTTTATGAATTCGTTCTTGATGATGACGGTGTTCCCGATAACAATGGCTCCATTCCCGGCTACGGAGTAACCGGAAATGATGTTGCAACGGCGAATATTTTTGCAAGAATAAGCGATATTGCAAAGCTTATCGTTACCTATATCAGCAATATGTTCAAAATCATAATTAAAATATTCTGATAAAAATTCAAGCACTCTGCTCGGTTTGAGCAGAGTGCTTTTTCTTATTTATAATGTTTTTCAATTTTATTATATTCTTCGTCTGTTATCTCAACAATGCCGCCGTGTTTGAAGCCGTAGGGGAAAGAAAATTCCTCGGTTGCTCTGGAGAAGTTGCTGTTGCCGGGCTCTTTTGAAACAAACGGAACATATCCCATCTTTGATTTTTCGCATCCGAAGAAATCGAGCATCAGACACCACCGTCCGTCGGGCAGAACAAGAGTGGTTGCGCCTTCGTATGAACCGGGCTTTTCAAATGTTGCCATATAATCCTCGAAATTCTTGTCGTGCTCATACGGTCCGTAAAGATTCTTTGATGTTGCGTGCATATTCATCGGAGGATGTTCGGCGTTCTTATAAAACATATGATATGTGTCGCCGAATTTCCTTATGTGAGTATCAAGAATTTCGTTGTCCTTGGTAAAGAAAAGCTTTGGTTCTGAAAAGCTTTCAAAATCCTTTGTTGTGCAGCAATAAATTGACATATGAGTGTAGTTGTCTTCCTTAACGGTTGAACCCCAATGAATCATATATTCATCGTTGATTTCGTCATAGATTGTTTCGGGTGCCCATAAACATCCGAAATCATCTCTGCCGAAATATATTCTCTTTTGCTCGGAGAAGTTTATAAGGTCATCCGATTTCCACATACAAAGGCACTTGCTTCCCGTTGAGTTAACCTCTTTCCAGTTAACCTGATAGTTCTCGTCCATTCTGTATGCAATTGAAAGGTCGGTTGTCAGAACAACAAACCCGCCGCTTTTGAGTCGCAGAACTTCAATGTCACGGCATCCCTTTTCTCCGATTGTGCTTGTCAGAACGGGTTCTCCGCCGTTAACCTGCTTCCAGTTGAAACCGTCTTTGCTGAGCGCAAAATAAACCTGCTCGCCGTCGGGTGTTATTTTTTCTTTGAAATGTGCAAAAAGATAAGGCATAATGTATGCTCCTTTTATATTAATAACATTTATATATTACTATCTGATTTTTTCAATGTCAAGTTTTGTCGAATTTTATTGCACTGTCAGCTTTTATATGATATAATTCCTCAAAATTCAACAACGGAGCAGATTTATGAAAAAGACTATAGGATTTGCGCTTTCTGCACTTTTGATATTTCTTTCTTGCTTTACGGCTTTCGGCGTTAATATTGACGGCAATAACCAAGGCGTAGAGTGGGACGGGACAACAGTTTATAAGCTTTTCAGCGGCGAAAGCAACAGTTCGGTAAATTTCGGAGCGGTTAAGGTTAAATTCGATCCCGAAGATTACGCGATATATTTATGTTTTACCTTTCTTGACCCCAATCTTCAACAGGGCAATATGCTGGCGGGTATATCGCTTTCAGTTGAAAATTCTTCACCGTATGTATTGACTATGGCAAACAGCCCCTTTAATACCAATATTGATAAATATGAAGTAAGCGGGGCTATGTATATAGATGAAAATAACGGCGGAACCTGCGAGATAAAACTCGGAATGAAATACGGTGTTCCGAAAGAAACCGTATGCAGTGTCAGGTTTATTGATTATCTGGGTGTTCCGTCCAATATTTATAATTTTTCATTAATTAATGAGAGCTATACGGAAACAACGCAGCTGCAATTTGAACCAACGGCAGATAATTCTGACCCGGTTTATAATCCGGATTTGTTAACCGAAGAGCAGACCAAAACAACCAAGCCCAAGAAAACCACAACAGAAAGAACTGCAAAAGAAACAACAACAAAAGTCAGAACAACCAAAAAGAAAACAACAACCAAACCCGAAAAAACAACTCAAACAAAACCAAAAAAAACAACTCAAGCAAAACCCAAAAAAGAAGCAGAAAATAAAACAGTTTATGTTTATGAGAAAGAGGTTATAATTTCGCAGGTTGTTGTAACCGTGCCGGCAGTCACAACGGAAGCTGTAACCAAGCAGACCGAAAGCCTCACGGAAACTCGCCCAACAACAATAAACATATCAAAAGGCAGCAAATATAAAAGTATCGCAGGTGTGATATGCGCAACAGCTTTTATTGCTATTGCCGCGTGGGGTGCAGTAAGTGCTAAAAAGAAAGAGACAACAGAATAAACTTCCCCCAACGAGTCTATGCGAAGCATAGGCTCGTTCAGTCACCCTCACACTAAACACACGGACTAGTTGACAACAAGGAAATAAAAAGGTGAAAAAAGGTGTTGACAAAGGCGGAGTGGTGTGATATATTATTCGAGCACCCGCAAGACAGGGTGCCGCACATTGAAAATTAAACAACGAAGAAAAAGAACAAAACCCTTGAAAAATTTTTTTGAGAGTA
>JAZOVH010000073.1:0-6159 GCA_045658585.1 Acutalibacteraceae bacterium
ATGAAGCGGGCAAATCGCTTGAAGAAGCTGATAAGCGAAATGAAATAATTCGCAAAAAGCTCAAAAAGGTTGAAGAAATCGACGGCATGAACGCCGATGATATACTTGGTTTAGATGAATCTTCAGATATATAAGGGGGACTTCCAATGAAAGATGTAAAAGAAATGCTTGCTCAGATGACACTCGAAGAACAAGCCGCACTCTGTGACGGTGGTGATTTCTGGCATCTCAAAGGAATGGAAAAATACGGCATTCCGTCAATTATGGTCTGCGATGGCCCTCACGGACTCCGTAAGAAGGACTACAGCAAGACCGGCGACAGCCTGAGCAACAGCGTGCCCGCAATCAGCTACCCCACAGCGGCAACAACCGCCGCATCATGGGATCCCGAGCTTCTCTATCAGATGGGTGTTGCACTTGGTAAAAAGTGCCTTAAAGAAGAAGTTGGAGTTCTTCTCGGCCCCGGTATCAATATGAAGAGATCGCCTCTTTGCGGCAGAAACTTTGAATATTTTTCGGAAGACCCCATTCTTGCAGGTGAACTTGCCGCAAGCTTCATTCAGGGTGTTCAGTCAATGGGCGTAGGCACATCGCTCAAGCATTTCTGCGCTAACAGCCAGGAAACACGCAGAATGACCTGCGATTCGGTTGTTGACGAAAGAGCTCTTCGCGAAATTTATCTCACAGCATTTGAAATTGCAGTCAAGAAGGGTAAGCCCTGGACTGTAATGAATTCATATAACAAAATCAATGGCTTCCACGGCTCCGAAAACAAGCACACTCAGATTGAAATTCTTCGTGACGAGTGGGGCTATGACGGCGTTGTTGTCAGCGACTGGGGCGCAGTTAACGACAGAGTGCTTGGTCTTAAAAACGGTAACGACCTTGAAATGCCCTCATCATCGGGTTCGGGCGCAAAGAAGATTGTTGATGCAGTAAGAAGCGGCGAACTTGACGAAGCAGTTGTTAACGAAAGAGCAGAAAACGTTCTTAATCTTATCAAGAAAGCAGTTGACGGTGCTCAGGCAAACTATCAGTATAACGATGCTGATGACCAGCCTTTTGCAAGAAGAATTGCCGCAGAATCAATGGTTCTTCTTAAGAACAACGGCATTCTTCCCCTCAAAAAGAGCGGTAAGCTTGCTGTTATCGGTGAGCTTGCAAGAACTCCCAGATATCAGGGTGCAGGTTCATCACATATCAATCCCACTCAGCTTGACAATGCTCTTGAAGAAATGAAGAAGATTGGCTTCAACGTTGAATTCGCACAGGGCTATGAGCTTAAAAAGAGCAAGGCAAAGAAAAACCCCGAACATCTTGCAGCTGCAATCGAGCTTGCAAAGAAATGCGAAACCGCAGTTGTTTTTGTTGGTCTTACCGATGAATACGAAGCAGAGGGCTACGACAGAACTCATATGGATCTTCCTGAGTCACACAACAGACTCGTTGAAGAAATTCTCAAGGTTAACAAGAATGTTGTTGTTGTTCTTGCAGGCGGTTCACCTGTTGCTCTTCCCTGGAATGACGGCGTGAGCGCACTTCTTAATTCCTATCTTGGCGGTCAGGCAGGCGCAGGTGCAGTTGCAGATATTCTTTCAGGTGCGGTTAACCCCAGCGGTAAGCTTCCCGAAACATATCCCATGTGCTATAACTGCACACCCGCAAAGAATAACTTCCCCGGCAACCCCGCTTCTGTTGAATACCGCGAAAGCGTTTATATCGGCTACAGATATTATGAAAAGATCGGCAGAGAGGTTCGTTATCCCTTTGGCTTCGGTCTTTCATACACAACATTTGAATATTCGGATATAAAACTCAATAAAACCGAAATGAACGATACCGATACTCTTGAAGTTTCGTTCAAGGTTAAGAACACAGGCGATGTTCCCGGCTATGAAATTGCACAGCTTTATGTTGCAGATAAAGAAAGCACTATCTACAGACCCGAAAAAGAGCTTAAGGCATTCAAGAAAATCTGGCTCAATCCCGGTGAGCAGAAAGAAATCACAGTCGGTCTTTCAAAGAGAGCATTTGCCTTCTATAACGTAAACATCAACGATTGGTGCGTTGAAAGCGGTGCATTTGATATTCTTGTTGGTGCTTCAAGTGCAGATATCAGACTTTCAGCAACCGTTAATGTAACTGCTCCTGCAGCAGATATTCCCGATTATTCTCAGGTTGCTCCTCTTTACTACACAGGCGAGGTTCAGAATATGCCTGCTGACCAGTTTATTGCAGTTCTCGGCAGAGAGCTTCCTCCCGCTGATTATGATAAGAACCGCAAACTCGGCATTCAGGATACATTTGAAAGCTGCCGTCACGCAAAGAACGGCAAGAAGTTCTATAAGCTTCTCTCAACAGTTATTCCTGCAGGCTTTGCCCAGGCAATCGCTCTTCAGACACCTTTCCGCGATTTCATCAGCATGAGCGGCGGCGTAATGAGCGAAGATATGGCAAACGGTCTTGTTATGTGGATCAGCGGCGAAAAGGGCGGTATCCGCAAGATTCTTAAGGGAATCCCCGCAGCAATCAAGGGCATCGGACCCCTTCTTAAAAACATATAATTAAAGTTACAGGGCTTGATTTTTCAAGCCCTTGACCCTTTTATGGAGGACAGAGAATGAAAGGCAGAAAGATTTCGTTAAAAATAATAAGCCTTGTGCTTTCGCTTGCTCTTATTATTGCAAGCGTGCCTATGATGGTAAATGCGGATTCTTCATCAATCCGCTTCGGAGTTATCTCGGATATTCATTATTATCCGCAGGTGCTCAAAGGCGAAAAGGGTGAAGGCTGGCAAAAATTCCTTGCAAATAAGCACAAGGAATATGACGATCTGGATTCGCTTATTGATAACGCTCTTGACGGCGTGCTCCGCAATGCGGCGGAAGACGGCGCAACCTATGTGCTTGTTCCCGGCGACCTTACAAAAGACGGCGAATATGAGGGCCATGTTGCTCTTGCCGAAAAGTTTGCGGCTTTTGAAAAAGAAACGGGCATTCCCGTTTTTGTTATTCCCGGTAACCACGATATAAACAACAGCAATGCGAGCAGCTTTGAAAATGACGTTGAAGAGCCCGCAAGAATAACAACTCCCGAAGAATTCCGCGAGATTTATGCGGATTTCGGTTATGACGAGGCAGACAGCGTGTTTGTTCCCGAAGAGGGCAAAAAGGGCGGTATGCTTTCATACACAAAAGTTCTTGGCGATTATAAGCTTATTGCGATTGATACTTGTATGTACAGCGAAGATAACGGTGCCGAAGGCAACGAGCATATGACGGACGGCAGAATTGCCGACGGTCTTCTCGATTGGATTGTTGCAGAATGTGAAAGTGCAGAGGAAGAGGGGCTTACCGTTGTTGCAATGCAGCATCATAACCTTATTCCCCATACCGAAATTGAAGAGGCAACTTTCTGGCCCTTCGTTGTTCAGGAATGGATAAAGATTGCAGATGCATATGCGGATGCGGGCATGCATTATGTTTTCACAGGTCATCTTCATTCAAATGATGTTGCGTCATATGTGAACGATAACGGTGAAGAAATTCACGATATTCTTACTCCCACACTTTCGGGCTACCCCAACTACTATAAGATTGTTGATTTCGTTTCCGACGGAAGAAATACAACAATGAGCGAACAGACTCTTGATGTTGACAAGTATCAGCCCGTTAAGAATGATGACGGAACTGTTTATGAATCGCCGTTCAAATATACATATTCTTTCGGAAGAACTTTCGGTGACGGCGGAGTTAAAGAGCTTCTTGACGGCATAATTCAACCGTTTATCACAGATATTTTCACAGAAATTCAGGCGGCAGGCGGTCTTATTGACTATCTTGCAACCAAAAATCTTGACCTTGAAAAAATAATCATTGATGCTCTGGGCACAAACGGTCTTGCCATAGGCAACCTGGATATTCTCACCGTAAGCGGCAATGTTATGGGCTTCATCAATGATCTCGGTTCGCAGATAGATAATGTTTATATCAATGATATAGACGGTACTCTTGCAAAGGTGGACACAATCCTCAACAAGCTTCTTTCATTTGAGGTTTCCGAACTTCCTTGCACAGCTCTCAACGAAAAGCTCGGCTATCCTCTTACAGATAAGGGATGCACAATAGGTGAGCTTGCTTCAAGTGTAATGCTTCTTCACTACACGGGCGATGAAGATATTGAAAATTATCCGTATATCACCGATATTCTTGAAAGATTTGACAGCGGCGAGCTTGCCGAAGAATTTTTCAATCTTCTGCGTGAGGTTGTTGTTACCGACCTTGTTCAGAATGAAATTCTTGCAAATCTTGATTTCAATCCCGGCGAGCTTTTCCCCGCGGGCACTCTTTTCAGAGTTCTCGGTCTTGTGCTCCAGGGAGCAACCGAAACTCTTCTCGGCGGTGATAACAGCTTTATAAATCTTATTGATTCGGTTCTCTCAATTCCCCTTGTTCCTGAAGAATACAGTTCAATAGATGCAATTATCGACCATCTTGCAGGTGAATATATAACCTTCAGCCAGTTTGAAGCCTGGGGCTACACAATTTCGTGGATGCTCGGAAGTTTCTTCCTTGATGAGAGCACGGATAATAATGTTACCCTCACATATTCAGGCCCCGTTGAGGTTGAGGCAACAAAAGAAAACTACAGACTTCCCGCACAGTTGGTTGTTAACTTCGGCGAGGATTCAACAAGCGAAATAACCGTTACCTGGCTCACAAAATACAGCCTTACCGCTTCGGATATTGAGCTTATTCCCTATAGCGAAAATCCTGAATTTACGGGAGAACCCACCGTTGACGGCAGAGTTTCGGCATCAAGCGAAACCGTTGAAAGAAGCTATCCGGGCGCAGACCTCGGTATTTTCAGCCTTCTCCCGTACACGGTTGATTATGTTCAGCACACAGTTAAACTCAGCGGCCTTGAAGCAGGCACAAAATACAGCTACCGTGTAGGCGATGCAGAAAAAGGCTGGTGGAGCGAAGCGGGTGTTATTGAAACCGCAAGCGGAAAAACCGATGATGCTTTCACTTTCTTCTATCTGACAGACCCGCAGGCGCAGAGAGCAAATCAATATGAAAGATTTGCCGAGGTTATTGAAACCGCAAGAGAAACTCACCCCAACGGAAAGTTTATAGTTTCTGCGGGTGACCAGGTTGATGCGGGCGAAAATGTTAAGCATTGGAATTATTTGTTGCACTCAACAGATGCTTTCCTTAATCTTCCCTTTATGCCCACATCGGGCAACCACGAGGATGCCGAGGCGGCAATTTCAAGCGTATTCACTCTTCCCAATGTTCCCGAGCAGGATGAAGAAGAGGGCGTTTATTATTCATATGATTATAACGGCGTTCACTTCACCGTTCTCAACACCAACGATATAGTTGATGATAAGCTCAGCGACACACAGCTTGAATGGCTTAAGAATGATGTTAAGAACAGCGATGCACAGTGGAAAATCGTTGTGCTTCATAAAGCTCTTTATTCAAACGGTTCGCATTATGATGACGGCGATGTTGAGGGAATGAGAAAGCAGCTCGGTGCGCTTCTTCCGTATCTCGGCGTTGACCTTGTGCTTCAGGGTCACGATCATGTTTACTTGAGAACCGACGCACTCAATGCAAATGCGGTTGTTCCCTCAAAAACAGAAAATGTTACCTATAACGGTCTTGATTACGAAATGAAAATTGACCCCAGAGGAACAATTTATTCAATCTGCGGCACTTCGGGCGTCAAGATTTACAAGACCAAGGATGTTGAAGCAACAGATAAATCTTTCCCCAGAGCAGAGGCTATTGTTGACAGCGAATATTCAATGTTCTCTGCAATAACCGTTGAAGGCAACGAGCTTTATTATAATGCCTATCAGGTTGTTGACGGCGAAGCGGTAAGAGTTGACAGCTTTGCTCTTTCAAAAACCAAGGAAGCTCCCGCCGATAAAATCAAAAACGAAACTCTTTCGGATATGATTGCCGATTTCCTTTCGGATTTCAATGTAAGTGCACTCTGGAAAATAGTGAACTTTGTTCTTGATGTATTCGGTAAGGTCTGGAGCCTTATAACAAAAGTATACTTTTTGTAACAGTAATTAATATGGTTTTGAAAGGCATATTTCCGCCACAGCATCGTTAAAAATCTTTGAAATAGCCTCGTATTCCT
>JAZOVH010000074.1:0-30083 GCA_045658585.1 Acutalibacteraceae bacterium
AAGCGGTTCGTGCCGTTGGGTGGGGGGGCGCTTTTTGCTGGGGGGCGTTGGGGGGGCGGGGAGCATTTGCAGGCTTTGCGGGAGTGTTGTCTTTCTGCTGATACTGACCGCTTACCGCTGTTGCAACGGGCGAAGCGGAAAGCTCGGCGCGAAGCTGTTCAACCGTGCGTGTTCTGTCTTCGGGTAAAATCTGAAGAGAATTTATAAGACCGTTTATAACATATGCGGGGAGCGCTTCGGCAAATTTGCCGGGCACCATAAGACGGTCATTTGTCATTCTTTCTTTTGCGGAAATCGGGTCGCTTCCGATAAGAGCTCTGTAAAGCACGGCACCGAAAGCATAAATATCGGTCCAGGTGCCCTGCTGACCGTCAAAACCGTATTGCTCAATGGCGGCATATCCGTCAAAAAGCTGGCTGTTGAGGTCGCTTCTTGAAGTTCTTGCGGCACCGATGCAAAAGCCCGAAATTTTAATTTTGCCGTCGGTTCCGATAATAAGAGTTGAGGGCGAAATTCCTCTGTGGATTATTCCTGCGGAATGAAGAGTTCCGAGGGTTGAAAGAATGGGCATAAGAAGCTGCCTTGCTTTTTCCCAGGGGATGCAGCCCGATTTGCTTCTGAGAAGAAAATCGCGGAGCGAAATTCCGTCGAAATGTTCATATATCGCATAAGAAGTGCCGAAGTCTTCAACAACTTCATTTGCGCTTATGAGTGCCGAAAGACCTTTGAGCCTTGCAAGCTTTGACCAAAGCTCGTTGAAGCTCTGACGAAGCTCTGAAAAAACTGCTTCGCTGCCGCGCATAATCTGGAGCTCGGGGCTTGACGGTGTTCTCATAGTGAACGAATCGGGAATAAATTCGCGGATTTTAACGGCTTTTTTATCTGTAAGGTCCCAACCGATATAGGTTGCACCTTCTCCGTTATATTCAAGAATTTTACCGACGAGATATCGGTTTGCAATAACCGTACGCACGGGGAGATAGGGCGAAATCTGAGTTGAATCGATGTGATATCCGCAATGGGGACATATTTTTTCTTCGCCGATTTCATGCATACAGCTCATACAAAGGTTATCTGAATTTACCATATGTGAGGTTCTCCTTGAGATTATTATTAGAAAATAAACCACAATAATAATAGCAAAAAGCCTTTTTTTTGTCAACGAAGGTGACAGCATTGTAACTTTTATCGTCAAATTGTTTAATATTCGGGTCAATATTTTGTGAGTAAATTTTATTGACCGCACTTGAAAACGCAAATTATAATTGTTATAATAATTTTAGTTATATTTATAAGGGGGATTGTTTATGCTGAAATCAGACAGCAAAATTCCGCTTTATCTGTTTCACGAAGGAACAAATGCAAAAGCCTATGAATTTATGGGTGCGCATCCTTCGGGAAAAGATGAGGTGGTGTTCAGAGTCTGGGCTCCCAATGTTCAGTGGGCAGGCGTTGCGGGTGACTTCAACGGCTGGGATGCGGAACAGGCGGTTATGCATAAAATCAGCGACGGTGTCTGGGAATGCACATTAAAGGGCGTTAAGCACTATGATGCATATAAATTCCTGTTTAAAACCGCAGACGGCAGAGCTTTCTATAAAGCTGACCCTTATGCATTCCATACGCAGACAAGACCCGAAACGGCTTCGAAATATTATGAAAACCTTGATTTTAAATGGACAGATAAAAGATGGCTCAATAAAAGAAAAAACAGCAATGTTTATGAATCTCCCGTAAACATTTATGAGGTTCACGCGGGTTCCTGGCAGAAGTATGATGACGGGAATTATCTGAATTACCGTGAACTTGCAGACAGGCTTATTCCGTATGTAAAAGAAATGGGATATACCCATATTGAGCTTCTGCCGATAACGGAATATCCGTTTGAAGGGTCGTGGGGTTATCAGGTAACGGGATATTTTGCTCCCACATCGCGTTTCGGCACTCCCGAAGATTTTGCTTATTTTGTTAATAAAGCACACAGCATGAATATCGGCATTATTCTTGACTGGGTGCCTGCGCATTTTCCGAAAGATGCGTTCGGTCTTTATGAGTTTGACGGTCAGCCCCTTTATGAATATTCCGACCCGAGAAAGGGCGAGCATTATGAATGGGGCACAAGAGTTTTTGATTACGGCAGAACCGAAGTTCAGAGCTTCCTTGTTTCAAGTGCAATGTTCTGGATTGAAAAATACCATATCGACGGTTTGAGAGTTGATGCGGTTGCATCAATGCTTTATCTTGATTATTGCAGAGATGACGGTCAATGGATGCCCAACAGTTTTGGCGGAAAAGAAAATCTTGAGGCTGTGGCGTTCCTTAAAAAGCTCAACGAAAGCATATTCAGAGAACACGGCGATGTTCTTATGATTGCCGAAGAAAGCACAATATGGCCGATGGTTTCAAAGCCCACATATATGGGCGGGCTCGGATTTAATTTCAAATGGAATATGGGTTGGATGAATGACTGCATAAAATATTTCAACCTTGACGGTATTTACAGAAAATTCCACCACGATAAATTGACTTATACTTTCTCGTATGCATTCACAGAAAATTATGTTATCCCGATTTCTCACGATGAGGTTGTTCACGGCAAAGGTTCGCTGATAAATAAGATGCCCGGCTCATACGAAGAAAAATTTGCGGGTGTTCGCTCATTCCTCGGCTATATGATGTCGCATCCCGGCAAAAAGCTTCTGTTTATGGGCAGTGAAATGGGCCAGTTCAGCGAATGGAATTATAAGCAACAGCTTGACTGGAACCTGCTGGGCTATGATACACACAGAAAGCTCAGAGATTATGTTGCCGCGCTCAACGCGTTTTATCTTAAATCGGCTCCTTTGTGGGAGGGCGATTGCGACCCCGAAAGCTTCAGATGGATTTCGGGTGATGACAATGCCAATTCCGTTATATCATATATCAGAAAAGATAAAGGCGGCAATGAGCTAATCTGCGTATGCAATTTCACGAGTGTTACAAGACAAGGATACCGCATAGGCGTTCCCGAAGCGGGAACCTACAGGATTGCTTTCAGCTCCGCTTTGCCCGAATACGGCGGCAGAGGAGAAAGCACGGTTGGCTCCGTAAAAGCCAAAAAAATTCCGATGCACGGATACGAATACAGCATTGAGCTTGATATTGAAGGCTTGAGCTGTTTGTATATAAAAAATAATTCTCGCAAGAAAAAAACTACGGTTTGATAATAAAAGGAGGTTTCCCCATGGCAATTAAACCCGAATGCATAGCAATGCTTCTCGCAGGCGGACAGGGCAGCCGTCTGGGCATTCTCACACAGAAAATCGCTAAACCCGCAGTTCCCTACGGCGGCAAATACCGCATTATCGACTTCCCGCTTTCCAACTGCGTTAACTCAGGTATAAACACCGTTGGTGTTCTTACCCAGTATCAGCCGCTTGAACTTAACGATTATATCGGAAACGGACAGCCCTGGGACCTTGACCGTGCAAACGGCGGCGTTCACGTGCTTTCACCTTATCAGCAGATAAAGGGAACAGAGTGGTATAAAGGTACCGCAAACGCAATTTATCAGAATATCAATTTCATTGAAAGATATGACCCCGAATATGTTCTTATTCTTTCGGGTGACCATATCTATAAAATGGATTATTCCAAGATGCTCGATTTCCATAAGGAAAAGGATGCAGACTGCACAATTGCAATGCTTGAAGTTCCCTGGGAAGAGGCAAGCCGCTTCGGCCTTATGATTGTTAACGATGACGGCTCAATCAAGGAGTTTGAAGAAAAGCCCAAGAACCCCAGAAGCAACAAGGCATCAATGGGTGTTTATATTTTCAGCTGGCAGAAGCTTCGCAAATATCTTATTGAAGATGAAGCAAAAGAAGGCTCGGGCAACGATTTCGGCCACGATGTTATTCCCGCAATGCACGAAAACGGCGAGAGAATGTTTGCTTATCAGTTTGACGGCTACTGGAAAGATGTCGGAACAATCAACAGCCTCTGGGATGCAAACCTTGACCTTCTCAATCCCAAGGTTGACCTTGACCTTGACGATGACAGCTGGAAGATTTATTCAAGAACACCTGCCGCACCGCCTCATTATATCGGCACAAGCGCAAAGGTTGAGCGTTCAATGATAACAGAAGGCTGCGATATTGAAGGCGAGATTGATTTTTCGGTTCTTTTTGCAAATGTTACCGTTGAAGAGGGCGCACAGGTTAAATATTCAATCGTTATGCCCGGCACCGTTATCAAAAAAGGCGCGGTTGTTCAGTATTCGATAGTTGCGGAAAATGCGGTTATCGAAGAAGGCGCAGTTGTCGGCGCAAGCCCCGAAAGCATGGAAAATATTGATGATTGGGGCGTTGCCGTTGTAGGTAACGGAGTTAAAATCGGTAAGGGTGCAAAGGTTGAGCCCAAAGCAATGATAGATACTGATATCGGAGGTGCGGAATAATGTCAGCAAAAAATGTTCTCGGCATTATATTTTCTAATGCATATGATGAAGTTCTTCCCCAGCTTACAGCTTTAAGAACAATGGGTTCGGTTCCTTTCGCAGGCCGTTACCGTCTTATAGACTTCCCTCTTTCAAATATGGTTAACGCAGGCATTTCAAAGGTTGGCGTTATAACAAAGAGCAACTACCGCTCGCTTATGGACCATATCGGAACAGGCAAGCCCTGGGACCTTTCAAGAAAAAGAGAGGGTATGACTCTTCTGCCCCCCTTCAGCTTTGCAAACCTCGGCGTTCCCGCAGGCAAGGCAGACGCTCTTTACGGAAGCATCAGCTATATCAGCGATTCCAACAAGGATTATGTTCTTCTCACAGACTGTAACATTATCTGCAATATGGATTATAACGATATGATTAAAGCTCATATTGCAAAGAACGCAGATATTACTCTTGCTTATGCAAAGGGAGTTCCCCCTATGGTTCCCAGCGCCTGCGAATTTGAGCTTGGCGAAAACGGCAGAGTGCTCAGCGATACTCTTATTGAGTGCTGCACAGGCGAAGCAAACTACTCACTTAAAACAATGATTATCGGCAGAACCTTGCTTGAAAGACTTCTTCACGAAGCTCACAGCGCAAGAATTGACGATTTTGAAACAATTCTCGGCAATAATGTAAAGCATCTTAATGTTTACGGCTATGAAGTCAAGGGCTATGTTAAGGTTCTTGAATCGCTTCAGAGCTATTACGATGCAAGTATGGAAATTCTTAAATCGGAAAACAGAAAGCAGCTCTTTGTTGCTGAAAGACCTTTCCTCACCAAGGTAAGAGACCAGGTTCCCGCATTCTACGGAATGGAATCCAAGGTTTCCAATTCTCTTATTGCCGACGGCTGTAAGATTGAGGGCGAGGTTGAAAATTCAATCCTCTTCAGAGGTGTTACCGTTGCCAAGGGCGCAAAGGTAAAGAATGCAATTATTATGCAGGATTCATTTGTGGGCGAAAACGCATCGGTTGAAAGCGTTATTCTTGATAAGAAAGTTATCGTTAAGCCCGGCAAGAAACTCTGCGGCGATTCCAGCTATCCCGTTTATGTAGGCAAGGGAATCGTAATCTAAAGGTACCCTTTAAGGAAGTGTTATATCGTAATGTCCAATAAAAAAATATCCACACAAAATCTTCTGACAGGTATTGTTGTTGGTCTGGCGGTTATATTGGTGGTTGTTGTTATACTTGTTAAAACAGGCGTTATCGGCGGCCCCCAGCAGCCGACGGAGGCGGAAACCGAAGAGGTGTCCTCGGTTGTTGTTGTGAGTGAAACTCAGGAGGACGGCAGTGTTGTTTATTACACTATGGTGACCAAGTATTTCAAGCCCAAGGTTTCCTCAAACCACACATATCCTTCAACAAAACCCAAGACCACCACAACAACGGTGCCCTTGATTGAGTTTTCAACAATGGTGCAGGTGACCGATGCCGACGGCAATGCCGTTTATGATGAAAACGGTGTGCCCGTAACAGAGCTTGTTACCTATTCCGTGCCTGCAGACAGCACAACAACAGAGGCGCCCACAACCGAGTTTGTTCCCCAGACATCTTATGTTCAGGTAACCGATAAGCTTCACCGACCCGTGAAGGATGAAAACGGCAATCCCGTTACCGAGGTTGTAACGCTTGATGCCGCACCCACAACCAAACCGCCTATCTGGACCGAAGCACCAACCGAGGAAACAACAACAAGCAAAATAAATATTGACCTGTCCGGAGGCATAAACAGAGATGATGTTCTTGCACAGAATATTGTTACTCAGCTTAATGAGGACAGAGCTCAGCTCGGTCTTGCACCGCTTACTTTTGACACAAATCTTAACATCAGTGCAAGGTCAAACAGCCTCGGTATGGCAAAGCCCGACACCTACGGTAAGCCCGATGCGGCGGGATCAAACACATTCACCACTGCATACGGCGGCAATCAGCTTTATCAGGAAATCAAATCCTCGCTCAATTCAAAGGCTATGAGCATCAACACAACCAAAATCGGTGTAGGCGTTGTTAAGTATCAGGATATGTATTACACAACAGTAATTTTTGAATAAGGAGGAGAAAAATATGAAAGTTTTGTATGTTGCAAGCGAAGCATTACCCTTTGCAGCAAGCGGCGGACTTGCCGATGTTGCGGGCTCTCTTCCGCAGGCTTTAAGAAGACGCAAGGTTGCCTGCAGAGTTGTTATGCCTCTCTATGGCACAATCAGCGATGAAATGCGTGCTTCAATGAAGTTTATAACCAATATTATGGTGCCCGTTTCGTGGCGCAGACAGTATTGCGGAATTTTTGAAGCCAAGGCAGGCGGAGTAATTTATTATCTTATCGATAATGAATATTATTTCAAGAGAAAAACTCTTTACGGTCACTATGATGACGGCGAAAGATTTGCTTTCTTCTCAAGAGCGGTGCTTGAAATTCTGCCTTATATTGACTTTAAACCTGATATTATCCATTGCAATGACTGGCAGAGCGCTCTTTTGCCCGTTTATTACACAACAATTTACGGCAAGAAAGAGGGCTACACGGGCATCAAAACCGTCTTCACAATTCATAATATTCAGTATCAGGGCTGTTACGGCAACGAAGTTCTCGGCGATTTGTTCGGTCTTGGCGAGGAATGCACTTCTCTTCTTCAGTTCGGCAACTGCCTCAACCTTATGAAGGGCGGCATCGAATGCTCAAACCGCGTAACAACCGTCAGCAATACATATGCAAACGAAATTCTTGACCCCTGGTTCAGTCACGGACTTCATCCCATTCTCAAAGAGAGAAGCTATAAGCTGAGCGGTATCCTTAACGGCATTGATGTTGATAACTATAATCCCGAAACAGATAAGGATATTTTCTTCAACTATAACGCAAAGGATTTCTCAAATAAGAGCAAGAATAAAGCGGCTCTTCAGGAGTTGTTCGGTCTTCCCGTAAGAGAAGAAGTGCCTGTTATGGGCATAGTAACAAGACTTGTTTCTCATAAGGGTCTTGACCTTATCAAGAGAATTATGTGGGAGCTTCTGACTCTTACCGATATGCAGCTTGTTGTGCTCGGTTCGGGCGATGAGGAATACGAAAACTTCTTCAAAGAGCTTCAGGCAAACTTCCCCGATAAGGTTGGTCTTCGCATCGGATTTATTCCCGATATGGCAAGAAAAATCTATGCGGGCAGCGATTTGTTCCTTATGCCTTCAAAGAGCGAGCCCTGCGGACTTTCGCAGATGGTTGCTCTCCGCTACGGCACAATTCCCATCGTCAGAGAAACAGGCGGACTTAAGGATACAATTACCGACAGCGGCGACGGAAAGGGTAACGGATTTACCTTCAAGAGCTATGATGCTTATGATATGTTTGATGCAATCAGACGCTCACTTGCCGCATATTCCGATAAAGAATATTGGAACAAGCTTGTTGAAAGAGCTCTTAAATGCGATAACAGCTGGGGCAAATCGGCAAGAGAATATATCAAGCTTTACGAAGACCTTATGTCAGAATAATAAAAAAGTCACAACCGCTTAACGGCGGTTGTGACTCTGTGTTATTTATGAGGCAAATTTTCTTTTAATGTTTGGTGAATGTAGTCTTCTGCAAAGGTAACAACGGTTTTAACTGCATCGGGTGCAGACTCATCATCGCAGGGGTTTGCGGTGTCGCCGGGCATCAGAGAGTTTTTTTCTGCGGCTGTAACAAGACCCAGATAGAAAGAGTTTCCGAAAATTTTTTCGCCGTCAAAGGCATTGCCCGCCCAGCTTTTGGGGAGAAATCCCGCATCGGCGTGCATAAGTATGATTTTGTAAAGCTGAAGAGCAAAGGCGGTGTTGAAGCGTTGGCTGATGCTGCCGTCTTTGGGGTATACACGGTCTTTAATCTGTGCGGTTGCTTTTATAAATGTTTTAATAATCGGCAGACTGTCGGTATCTTCGTCATCCGCTTCAATTTGCGGGTTTTCGTTAAGACCCGAGGGGCTGTTTGTTCTGCCCAGAAGATAATCGCAGGAAACGCCGTAAAAATCTGCGGCTCTGACCAGAAAGCCGAGCCCGCATTCTCTTATTCCCTTTTCATAATGAGAAAGCAATGCTTGCGATATTCCGAGTTTTGCAGAAGCCTCTTTTTGGCTTATGCCTTTTGTTTTGCGAAGTTCAGAAAGAATAATCGGAAGAGTTTTTTCCATTTTTATTTCACCCCATATGACATCAAGTAATATTATTATAACTCTGTTTATACAGTTTGTATATTGTTAATTTTGAATAAAAATAGTTTGGATTTTTTGGAGGAAAAAATGAAATCCTATACGATTTATCTCATCAGACACGGTTTAACCGATGAAAACCTGCAGGGTCGTTATATCGGTCACACCGATGTTCTTTTAAGCGAAGAGGGCAAGAAACAGCTTTCACAGATTAAAGAAGATATGGTGTTTCCGCCCGTTCAGGCGCTTTTTACCAGCCCTTTAAAACGCTGCAAAGAGACTGCGGCAATTCTTTATCCTGAAAACAAGCCTATTGAAATTGAAGGCTTTATCGAATATAATTTCGGCTATTTTGAAAATAAAACAGCCGAGCAGCTTGAAGACCACCCCGTTTTTCCGCGTTGGCTTGCGGGCGAAAGAGGCGTTGAGCCTCCTTTCGGCGAAAGCAACGAAGCTTTCGGAAAGCGAGTTTGCGAAACCTTTGAGAAAGTTGCCGAGGGTCTTATGAAAACAGGAACAACCGAGGCGGCAATCGTAACTCACGGCGGCGTTATAATGGCTATCCTTGCAACCTACGGAATCCCCGAGCTTCCCATGCACGAATGGCTCACTCCGAACGGTTGCGGATTCACAATAAAAATTAACCCCTCGCTCTGGATGAGAGCAAAGAAGTTTGAAGTTTTCAGCGAATTTCCGTATGAAAGAGAAGAATTAGAGGATTGAGGTGCAAAAATGAACACTTTTGCTATTGAGAAAGACGGATTTAAACTTAACGGCGAGCCTTTCAGAATAATTGCGGGTGCAATTCATTATTTCAGAGTTCCCGCAGAATACTGGCGTGACAGATTAATAAAGCTCAAGGCTTGCGGTTTTAACACTGTTGAAACATATGTTGCATGGAATCTGCACGAACCTGAAGAAGGCAAATTTGATTATGAGGGTATGCTCGATATTGAGAAGTTTCTTGATATTGCGGCAGAACTCGGTCTTTATGCAATCGTCCGCCCCGGTCCGTATATCTGCTCGGAGTGGGATTTCGGCGGTCTGCCCTGGTGGCTTCTTAAAAATGACGAGCTTCAGCTTCGCTGCATGGAAAAGAATTATATTGCGGCGGTTGACCGTTTCTTTGATGATTTTATTCCCAGAATAAAAGACCGTCAGATAACAAAAGGCGGTAATATTATTCTTGTTCAGGTTGAAAATGAATACGGCAGCTACGGCGATGACAGCGAATATATCCGCTATCTTGCAAAGGGACTTGCAGACAGAGGCATTGATGTGCCTTTGTTCACATCCGACGGAGCGGAATATCAGATGCTTACCGCAGGCACAGTGCCCGAGATACATAAAACCGCAAACTTCGGTTCAAGGGCAAAAGAGCAGTTTGCCCGCCTTCGCGAATATCAGCCCGACGGCCCCCTTATGTGTACCGAATTCTGGAACGGTTGGTTTGACCATTGGACAGAGGAGCATCACAGCCGTGACCCGCAGGATGCGGCAGATGCACTTGACGATATTCTTTCAATGGGTGCAAGCCTTTCGGCTTATATGTTCCATGGCGGCACAAACTTCGGTTATATGAACGGCGCAAATGATTATGATGCTTATGAGCCCACAGTTTCGAGCTATGATGACGATGCTCCGCTTAACGAATGCGGAGAGCCCACAGAGAAGTATTATAAATTCAAAGAGGTTATTTCAAAATATGCACCCATTCCCGAAATTGAAATGCCCGCTCCCGTAAAGAAAAAGAACTACGGAGAAATTGAATTCAAGTATTCGGCAAAGCTTCTTGATAACCTTGAAAATCTTTCAACTCCCGTTGAATCGGTAACCCCGCTTACAATGGAAAAGCTTAATCAGGGCTATGGCTTTGTGCTTTATAAAACAAAGGTCAGAGGTCCCCGCGATGAGCAGAAGATTCGTCTTCAGGATGTTCACGACAGAGCATATATATATAAGGATAATAAATATATAGGTATTCAGTACAGAAACGATGAAAAGCCCGTCAATTCAATCAGCATTGATAAAGAGGGCAACGAGCTTGCAATTCTTGTTGAAAATATGGGCAGAGTTAATTACGGCGCAAAGCTCCGTGACCGCAAGGGCATAACAGAGGGAATCGGCTTCGGCAATAACTTTGTTTATCATTGGCAGAATTATCCGCTTCCGCTCACCGATATTTCGGGTCTTGAATTCAAGGATGGTGTTGATGCTTTTGACGGCACTCCCGTATTCCTTAAAGCAGAAATTGAAATTGATGAGTGTTGCGATACTTTCGTAAAGCTTCCAACCTTTACAAAGGGCATAATCATTGTTAACGGATTTGTGCTTTCAAGATATTGGAATGTTGGCCCTCAGCAGTCTGCATATCTTCCCGCACCTTTCCTTAATAAAGGCAAAAATGAAATTGTTGTTCTTGAGCTTGAAGGCTTTGAAAAGCCGTTTGTATTGCTCGATGACGAAATGGATATAGGATAATAAAAAGCTCCGTACCTCGGTACGGAGCTTTTGTTATTAATATTTTCTTATTGTTGTTGAATATTTAACCGCAAAGCTTGTGTAGGGATTATTGCCGTTGAAAAGCTTTTGATACAGGTCAATATAGCCGTCGGTAAGATGAGCATTAAGACCGTCAAAGCTTCCGTTGTTTGAAACTGTTTTGCCCAGCACGGCAACAGTTCCGATGTTGTTAACCGCAACGCAGGTTGCGGCATCTGAACGGCTTCCGCTTGCGGTGAGGATTTCTGCGGTGTTACCCGCAGGGGTGAGAAATGCGGTGAATGCATCGCCGTTACCCATATTTTTGATTCCGTTGAATTCGCGGTTTGATGAATAAGTATAGCCGCAAACTATGAAACCGCCCTCGTGTTTTTCGATTGCCGTTGCGTAATCGTCATAATAACCCGAAAGAATTTTTGTCCATTTGTTGCTGCCGTCGGAATTGATTCTGATAACAAGAGAATCGGTTCCGCCGCAGAAGTGAACTCCGTTGAGTGTGCCGTCGGGATAGGTCAATTTCATATTTTCATAATATCCCGCAACAATGCATCCGCCGTTATCATCGGCAACAACTGCCTCAAAAACATCGCTTGCGCTTGATGCAATGGGATAATACCATTTGAAATCGCCCGCGTAGTTATATTTAATTATAACGGTATTTATAAGCTTTGCGTTGAGTTCTTTAAAAGATTCAAAATTATCGGTTGTTGATTCCGTTATGCAGGAAACAAAAATGTTTCCGCTTTTGTCTGTGCTTAATCCTTTGATTATTCCGCCTTTGTTACCGGTGAGATATTTATTCCAGAGCACATTGCCGTCAAAATCAAGATTGATGAGGATTGCGCTTGAATTTTCACCGGGAATGCCGCTGAAGCTGTAATCGTGAGAATCGGTTGAACCGCCAACCACATAGCCCGTTGATGTTTTGTCAACCGCATAGAATGCGTCGGTGTCTTTGCCGCCGAAAGATTTTGAGTAAATAACCTCACCGTCTGCTGAAAATCTGTAAATAACAGCATCGGTTGAACCTTTGGTTTCGTTGCTGAACGCAACATTTGCGGCAGATGAATAGCCAACGGCAACAATTGAACTGTCGTCAAGAACGGCAATATCTTCAAATGTTATGCTGTTAACGGTTGCGGGCGATTTTTCAAAACCGATTGCCTTTACCCATTTAACATTGAGGTTTTTATCGTATTTTGCGATAAATGAGAAGTTGGTGGCCCATGATGAAGATGCAACACCCGCGAAAATGCCGTCTGTTGCGGTTGAAACGCCGCAGGCAACAAAACCGCCGTCTGCAGTATCCTCAACTGCATTGAATACGCTTATATCTTTACCGCCGAATTCAACAAGCTTATCCTGCGAAGCGGAACTGAATCTTGTTCCGAATTCGGTTGTTGTTGTTTTCTTTGTGGTGGTGGGCTTGGTTGTGGTTGTTGTTGCTTTGGTGGTTGTTTCTGTTGTGGTCGGTGCCTCGGTGGTGGTTTCCGTTGTTGTTTCTGTGGTGGTGATTTCTGTTATTGAAGGCACCGTTGTGGTTTCTGCTACCGAAGTTGAAGGCACGGTTGTTGTTTCTTCGGGCGGATTTTCGCCGCCGATCAAGCCCCCGAATATTGATTTTATTATCATAAAAATCAGGGTGATGAACAGAACTAATTTAGTGAAGATTAAATACATAAAAATCCCCCTTTTCCCTATTATGAATTATAACATTAAGGGTATAAAAAATCAAGTGCCGGCATTATTTGGTGCCGGCACTTACAGTTACATTATATTAAAGCAGGTCATCAAACAGTCTGATGTTTGATTTTTCAAGCTTAAGTTCACCTGACTGCTCTTTTTTGATAACCTCAACGATTCTGTCGTTGATGGGGGTGGGGATGTTATATTTGCGTCCCCATTCGCAAACAACGCCGTTGATTGCATCAACTTCGCAGGGCTTGCCGTTGCGAAGGTCCTGAAGCATTGAGGGCTCAATTGCTCTGTGCTTCTTCATTGCAATAGGAAGAAGGAAGAGTGCAAATGCACGCTTGAGAGCACCCTTATAATAGAAAAGCTTTGTTATATCCTTGCCCTGAACGGGAGCAAATTCAACGCCCGTTGCGTGACCTACATCGATGCATTCTTTCATGCAGCGGATGGCAACCTTCTTTGCGTCTGCATCTTCGGAAACATCGCCGAATCTGCCGCCTACTACCGTGCCCAGACCCGAGAATGTTGCGTTGATAAGAAGCTTTGACCATCTTGCACCGAGAAGATTTTCTTCAAAGTGAACGGGACACATTTTTTCAAGAAGGTCTTTAACCATTGTGAACTGTGCATCGGTTATACCGTCCATTTTGCCCATGTGGAATGAGAGACTGTCGGGGTCGCTGGTGAGAATGCATTCACCGGGAGCGGAGAGAGTTGCACCCCATTCAACGGTGCAGCCCATTGTGTGGTCTTTGCCAACAATTTCGGCAATACCGGGCTCGGGGATACCGTTCTGAAGAGTAACGATAACGCCGTCATCGGTGAGGAAAGGCTTGAGGAAAGTAACAACCTCGGGGTTGTGAAGCTGTTTTGTCATAAGAAGAATAACTTCATATTTTCCGCTCATTTCATCGGGTGTGATTGCGTTTACGGGCACGGTCATTTCAACCGTTCCTGTGATATGAGCACCCTTTTCGCGCATAGCGGCAACGTGTGCCTTGTTGCGGTTAACAAGCTCAACGGGAACTCCGTTTTTGGTCATATAAGCGCCGAGAACTGTGCCGAGAGAACCGGCACCGTAGATTGCACATCTCATATTTTTCACTCCTTGGTTTTGTTGGAAACAATGCTGTCAATAAACTGTTTTGCGGCTCTTGCCGAGCGGTTACCTCTGCCAAGAACAAATCTTTCTGCGGCAAGGTCAAGCTCTTCTTCGGGAAGGGTTATTCCGTTTTCTTCGGCAAGGGCGTGCACTATATTAAGATAAGTTTTTTTATCGGGTCGCTGGAAAGTTATATGAATTCCGAAACGCTCGGAAAGCGAGATAATTTCCTGCATAGTATCGTTTCTGTGAATATCGTCGCCCTCTCTGTCGGAGAACTTTTCTTTGACAAGATGACGGCGGTTGCTTGTTGCATAAATCGCAACATTGCTTGATTTTGCTGAAACCGAGCCTTCAAGAATTGCCTTGAGAGCGCTGAAATTATCGTCATCCTTAACGAACGAAAGGTCATCAATGAAAATTATGAATTTAAGCGGATTTTCGCTCAGTTCATCAATGATTGCGGGAATTTTGCGGAGTTGTTCTTTACGGATTTCAAGAATGCGAAGACCTCTTGAATAAAGCTCGTTAACCACCGCTTTGACCGTTGAGGATTTGCCCGTGCCCGCATCGCCCGTAAGTAAGATGTTTGCGGCGGGTCTGCCCTCAATGAGAGCAATGGTGTTTTCAATAATTATGTTTTGCTCGCGTTCATAGTCGATAAGTTCAGAAAGTCGAATTGTATCGGGTGAACGAACGGGAATAATCTGCCCGTCCTCACCAAGATAAAACATACGGTTATCGGAATAAATCCCGTAGCCGTAGCTTCCGATATTTTTGCAGTGGTTAAAATATTCCTCTGAAAGGGAAATATCTTCATTTGCAAATTCGGGCAAATCAATTTTTTTGCCGAGAGGGGAAAGAAGGTTTTTCGGTTGAAGGTCAGCAATGCCTTGAAGAACGGCAAGTTCTCTTTTAACAGAGGATTCAACATATTCAGAGGGTTTATTGCCCGCACCAACCGTGCGGATATAAACATTCTCATCGTTGAATGCGATTTTTCGGATATATTCCGCAAGACTTTCGCAATGAGAATTATAGAGAGCTCCGATAAATGCGCAATAAGCATCAATTGATGCCTCGGTGTCGTTCGATTCAGCCTTTTTGCAATATTCACATAACGCGGATATTACGGGGTCGCTGAGAAGTGAACGGAATACCGTGAGCGAACGGAGCGATAATAAAATCTGTTTTATAGTCATTTGTTCAAAATTGCACCCGTTGCTCCGCTTGAAACCATTGCGGCATAACGCTTGAGGTAGCCCGAAAGCTCCTTGGTTTTGGGAGTAAAGGTTTTCATTCTTTCTTCAATCTCTTCATTGCTTACCTTGAGTTCAAGGCGGTTTTCGGGAATATTGATGCTGATAATATCGCCGTCTTTAACAATTCCGATTATTCCGCCGTTTGCTGCTTCGGGCGAAACGTGACCTATGCAGGCGCCTCTTGTTGCGCCGCTGAAGCGTCCGTCTGTTATAAGAGCAACGCTGCTGCCGAGACCCATACCCATAATAGCGGATGTGGGGTTGAGCATTTCACGCATACCGGGGCCGCCCTTGGGACCTTCGTAGCGGATAACAACAACATCACCGGGCTTGATTTCACCTGCGTTGATTGCAGCCTGTGCATCTTCTTCGCATTCAAAAACTCTTGCGGGGCCTTCGTGAACAAGCATTTCGGGCACAACAGCCGAACGCTTGACAACACTGCCCTCGGGAGCAAGGTTACCGCGAAGAACGGCAATGCCGCCCGTTTCGCTGTAGGGATTTTCAACGGGTCTTATAACCTCGTGGTCAAGATTGAAGCAATTCTTTATATTTTCACCAACCGTTTTGCCCGTAACGGTTACGCAGTCAAGATTGAGCAGACCTTTCTTTGAAAGCTCATTCATAACCGCATAAACGCCGCCCGCTTCATCAAGCTCTTCCATATAAGTTCTGCCTGCGGGTGCAAGGTGGCAGAGGTTGGGCGTTTTTTCGCTTATTGAATTTGCGATATCAAGGTTGATTTCAATTCCGCATTCGTTTGCGATTGCGGGAAGGTGAAGCATACTGTTTGTTGAACAGCCAAGTGCCATATCAACCGTGAGGGCATTCATAAATGCATCCTCTGTCATAATATCTCTGGGGCGGATATCCTTTCTGAGCATATCCATAACCGCCATACCTGCGTGCTTTGCAAGCTCAATTCTTGATGAATAAACGGCGGGGATTGTGCCGTTACCGCGAAGACCCATACCGAGTGCTTCGGTGAGGCAGTTCATTGAGTTTGCGGTATACATACCCGAGCAAGAACCGCAGGTGGGGCAGGTTTTGCATTCATATTCATAAAGCTTTTCTTCGGAGATTTTGCCTGCGTTGAATTCGCCGACTGCTTCCGATATTGATGAAAAACTTGTTTTTTTGCCGTCGATATGACCTGCAAGCATGGGGCCTCCGCTTACAAATACCGTGGGCAGATTAAGTCTTGCGGCAGCCATGAGCAGACCGGGAACGTTCTTGTCGCAGTTGGGCACCATTACAAGGGCGTCAAAGCCGTGAGCAAGAGTCATTGCTTCAGTTGAGTCTGCAATAAGGTCACGGGTAACAAGAGAATATTTCATACCCTTGTGCCCCATTGCGATACCGTCACAAACTGCGATAGCGGGAAAAACAATGGGAGTGCCGCCTGCCATTGCAACACCGAGGCGGACTGCTTCAACTATCTTATCGATATTTGTGTGACCGGGAACAATCTCGTTATATGAGCTTACAATGCCAACAAGAGGGCGGTTTATTTCTTCGTTTGTCAGACCAAGTGCGTGATAGAGTGCTCGGTGGGGAGCATTCTGCGGGCCTGTTTTAAGTGCTTCGCTAATCATTTCAGCACACCTTTCAAAATGGGCGGACAATTAAGTCCGCCCTGCAATTTTTTATAATCAGTTGTTGATGAGCTTGTCTTCGTCGCTCCAGCTGTAAAGCTTGCGGATATCCTCGCCAACGATTTCAGCGGGATGCTCGCTTGCAATCTTGCGCATTGCGTTGAAGTGAACTCTGCTGCCTGCATCAGACATATCAAGAAGGAAGTCTTTTGCAAATGTACCGTCCTGAATATCGGCAAGAACCTTCTTCATAGCTTTCTTGGTTCCTTCTGTGATGATCTTGGGACCTGTGATGTAATCGCCGTATTCAGCAGTGTTTGAAATTGAATATCTCATACCTGCGAAACCGCTCTGATAGATAAGGTCAACAATGAGTTTCATCTCGTGGATGCACTCAAAGTAAGCATTTCTGGGGTCATAGCCTGCTTCAACAAGAGTTTCAAAGCCTGCCTGCATAAGAGCGCAAACCCCGCCGCAAAGAACAGCCTGCTCCCCGAAGAGGTCAGTTTCTGTTTCTGTGCGGAATGTTGTTTCAAGAACGCCTGCACGTGCGCCGCCGATACCGAGAGCATATGCAAGACCGATTTCAAGAGCATCGCCTGTAGCATCCTGCTCAATAGCGATAAGGCAGGGAACACCCTTGCCAACCTGATATTCGCTTCTTACTGTGTGGCCGGGGCCCTTAGGAGCAACCATGATAACGTTAACATTCTTGGGAGGCTTGATGCAGCCGAAGTGAATGTTGAAGCCGTGTGCAAATGCAAGGGTCTTGCCCTCTGTCATATAAGGCTCAATGCTTTCTTTATAGAGTTTTGCCTGGCTTTCGTCATTGATAAGAATCATAACGAGGTCTGCAATCTTTGCAGCCTCTGCAGCTGTCATAACCTTAAGACCCTGAGCCTCTGCCTTTGCCCAGCTCTTTGAGCCTTCGTAAAGACCAACAACAACGTTAACGCCGCTGTCTTTGAGGTTGAGTGCGTGTGCGTGACCCTGTGAGCCGTAGCCGATAATTGCAACGGTCTTGCCGCTGAGCTTCTGAAGGTCGCAATCCTGCTGATAGAAAATTCTTGCCATAGTTTATTACCTCTTTCGTGTATTGATTATAAAGTTATTATAAATAATTTGCTTTTCTGATTGTGGAATTGCCTCTTTCAAGAGAAACAACGCCCGTGCGGCATATTTCAAGAATTGTGTATGCACGCATAAGATTGATGAAATCGTCAATTCTTCTGCTGTCGCCCGTGAGCTGCATAACGATTGAATCGTGAGTGTAGTCAACGATTTTTGCGTTGAATGCCGAAGCGGCATCGCGGATTTCATCTCTTGTTTCCGATTCGTTTTTGAGCTTGATGAGCATTAACTCTCTGTTAACGGAATCATCCTTATGAAGCTCTTTTATTGAACAAACATCGGGGAGCTTATAAAGCTGATTTATAAGCTGCTGCTTTGTGCTGTCCTCACCGTCAAAAAGAACGGTTATTCTTGAATAATCGGGGGATTCGGTTTCGCTAACAGTAAGAGATGCAATGTTGAACTGTCTGCGTCTGAACATACTGGTTACTCTGTTAAGAACACCGAACTGGTTCTTAACAAGCACCGCAACTGTAAATCTCTGCATATCAGTCACCCGCCTTTACTATAATATCATCCATTGAACCTCCGGGAGGAAGCATGGGAAGAACAAATTCATCTTTGTTTATGATGCAGTTTATAAGGAACGGACCATCTGCCGAGAATGCTTTTGCAAGAGCCGCATCAAGCTCTTCGGGAGTTGTTGCCGTTACGCCGTCTGCACCGAATGCCTTTGCGAGAGCAACATAATCCGTCTGTCTTTCAAGCACCGTGTTTGAATAATGCTTGTCAAAGAAAAGTGTCTGCCATTGACGAACCATACCGAGAACGCCGTTATTGAGCATAAGAATAACAAGCGGAATTTTGTTGGTAACGGCGGTTGCAAGCTCGTTAAGATTCATTCCGAAGCTTCCGTCGCCCGTAACAAGAACCGTGCGTTCGCCTGTTGCCATCTGAGCGCCGATTGCGGCACCCATACCGAAGCCCATTGTTCCCAGGCCGCCGCTTGAAATAAATCTGCGGGGATTTTTGAAATTAACCGTTTGTGCGGTCCACATCTGATGCTGACCAACATCGGTTGCAACGGGAGTGTTATCTGAAATGAATTTGTTAAGAGCGAGCAATGCATTTCTCGGAGTCATACCCTCACGGTTATCGAGAGTTGAAAGCTCGTCCTTTCTGAGCTGATCAACGGTTTTCTGCCATTCGGCATTATTCTTTTTATCAAGAAGGGGCAAAAGCTTCTGAAGAGTGAGTTTAACGTCGCCACGCAGACCGTGGGTTGCGTTAACTGTTTTTGAAAGCTCTGCGCCGTCAATATCAATATGAACTATGTTTGCGCTTGTTGCGAATTTTGCTCTGTTACCCGTTACTCTGTCATTGAATCTTGCACCGAGCGAAATTATGCAGTCTGCTTTATGCATAGCCATTGAGCTTGCATAGTGACCGTGCATACCCTGCATTCCGAGAAAACGGGGGTGGTCGGTGGGCACAGCTGAAAGTCCCATAAATGAGCAACCGATGGGAGCATCGATAATTTCTGCAAGTTCAAGAGATTCTTTAACCGCATCGCCCGAGGTGATGCCGCCGCCGAAATAGATAAAGGGTCTTTCGGCTTTGTTGATGCATTCTGCCGCCTGCTGAATTCTTATATCCTTTGCGGCAAATTTTTCATCGGGTTCAAGGGGAGCTTTTGGCGAATATTCGCATTTTGCAATCTGAACATCCTTGGGAACATCAACAAGAACGGGACCCGGTCTGCCTGAAACGGCAAGCCTGAACGCTTCTCGGATTGTGTCTGCAAGGTCGTTTACATCGCCAACGAAAAAATTATGTTTTGTTATGGGAAGGGTAATACCCGTTATATCGATTTCCTGAAAACTGTCGGTACCGATCTGCGAATTGGGAACGTTGCCCGTTATTGCAACAAGCGGAACGGAATCGATATAAGCGGTTGCGATTCCCGTTACAAGGTTTGTTGCACCCGGACCCGAGGTTGCAATAACAACACCGGGCTTGCCCGTTGCCCTTGCGTATCCGTCAGCGGCGTGGGATGCACCCTGCTCGTGTGCGGTGAGAATATGGCGAAGCTCATCGCTGTATTTATATAAAGAGTCATAAACATGGATTATCTGACCGCCGGGGTAACCGAAAACAACTTCGCATTCCTGCTCAATCAATGTTCTGACAATAATATCTGCACCGGATAAAAGCATTCTGACATCCTTTCGTTTCAATACTTCTTTTTATTATAACAGTATATTACTTATTTTGCAATATATTTAAAACAATTATATTGAAGCAATGCATTCAACTTCAACAAGCACGCCTTTGGGAAGCTCACGAACCGCAACGCATGAACGGGCGGGTTTTTCGGTGAAATATTTTGCATAAACTTCGTTGAATTTTGCAAAATCCGCCATATCGCTCAGAAAGCAGGTTGTTTTGATAACCTTTTCAAATGATGAGCCAGCGGCTTCAAGCACAGCCGAAAGATTTTTGCAAACCTGCTCGGTCTGCTCTTCAATTGTAACGGCATCAACGTTGCCCGTTGCAGGGTTAATGGGAATCTGACCCGAGGTGAAAACAATGTTGCCTGCGCAGATTGCCTGCGAATAGGGGCCTATAGCTGCGGGTGCGTTTTCTGTAAAAATCTTCTTGTTCATAAAATTTACCTCCAAAAAAACAGAAAAATCCTGCCTCATAACAAAGAGACAGGATTTTTATTTCAATAAAAATCTTGCGGTACCACTCTTTTTGCCGCCGAAGCGACCACTCACCGTGACATAACAATCACTCTCTGCGATAACGGACAGAAACCGTCCGACCTACTCGGTAAAACCTTTGGGCTCGGCTGCTCCGAGGCGACTGATGCAGATGCTCTTGCGTCGGCTCGCACCAACCGCCGACTCTCTGAAGCCGAAATCAATCTGCTTTTTCCTCTTCATTGCAATTTTTCAAAATTATATCATTGATTAAAAGTATTGTCAATATATAATCTTTATTAATAAAAGCTGGATTTTTGCAAAAGCGTGTGATATAATGCAAAAAGTATTTGCAAAAAAGGTGAACAGAAATGAGAATGAGAAAGAAAAAGCATCTTGAAGAAAGGCTTGCCCAGTGCAAAAATATCATCACTCTCAGAAGCGATGACTGCAACTTCAACACGGCTATTGAAAAAAAGGAATATATTGATATGGAGGAGCTTTTCGGTAACAGCAATCCCGTTGTGCTTGAAATCGGCTGCGGAAAGGGCAGATTTGCCTGCGAGCTTGCAAAAAGAGAACCTGATATAAATGTGCTTGCACTCGAAAAATGCGCAAATGTTGTTGTTATGGCAAGCGAAGCGGCAACCAATGATAACATTGAAAACCTCAGATTTCTTCATGTTGGTGCGGAGTATCTTGAAAAATATATAAAGCCCGAATCGATTGACCGCATATATCTTAATTTTTCCTGCCCATATCCAAAAAACAGATATGCAAACCACCGTCTCACAAATCCCCGCTTCCTCAAAAGCTATGAGGTGATACTCAAAAAGGGTGCGGAAATTCACCAGAAAACAGATAATATGCACTTCTTCGAATATTCAATCGAAGAGCTTACGGGCTACGGCTTCAGCCTTAAAAATATCTCTCTTGACCTTCACAACAGCGATTTTGAGGGCAATATAGAAACAGAATATGAACACAGATTCGCTTCAATGGGTATGCCGATTTACAGATTGGAAGCTTATCTTAAATAAACACAAAGGGACAGCAGTTGCTGTCCCTTTTTCTTTGGCCCGCCCGAAGGGATTTGATTCGCGCCGCTGCGGCGGCTTGGTCGCTCGCGGTCACAACAGTCCACCGGACTGTTGCTCTGTGCCGCTCGTCCTTCAAATCCCTCGCACCAAAAGAAAAAAGCAACCTCCCATTCTCGGAGATTGCTTTTTTGGTACGGTTGTTAATAACGGATTCAATAAAATAAATGTTTATCGGCAGTAACATACATATCCTACACTTGTACCTTTGCTGAAAATAACAACTTAATTACAAGGAGATTGTTATGTCACATTTTATTGAAGAATTTTATTACGGAAATATTGAACCCCAAGAAAGTATAACATAACTGAAGGTGGAAATCAAGAAGAAGTTAGATGCACTCTCGCAAACAGAGGAACAGCTGACATCAAAATTAACCGAGGAAGAAAAGGCGTTGTTTTTGAAATATGCAAGTCAATCCAGTGAATTTCTTTGCGTTAGCAATGCGGACAGTTTTATTGCGGAGTTCAGACTTGGTGCTAAATTTACATACGACACATTTGTTGCTGATTGAAAGGAGAATATAGTTATGAATAAACCATCATTTGAACATAATGGAGGAACATACAGAATGGTAGGCGATTACAAAATCCCTAATATCACATTACCCGCCGAAGCAAGAAAACCACTAGGCGTATGGGGACTGAAACGCAAAGATTATCTTATGCAACATAAGCGAGTTCAGTTCAATATTATGCTTATGAATGGCACATTGTGGACTCATCTTGCAGAAGTTGATGAACAATCAGCAGATATGTTTTCTCAGCTGGTAGAACAGATGAAGGTCGATGAGGGAATAACAGAGCAACTCAAAACAAATAACCAAATGAAGTGGGTTGACCGTATGAATAACATTGAAGCACGGGCAAGAGAAATTGTTAATCACGAGCTGATTTTTACAGCATAATTATTTTCTTAACAAAATCAGGTACAACGGGATTTTATTCCTGCTGCACCTGATTTTCTGTTAATAAGAAAACAACCACAAGCTTACTTTTGGATAATAAAACAGTAGAGAGAATTAGAAAGAAAAAGCTCACTCAATATATAACAGAGGAAGCAACATCAATTACAACCAAAAGTAGACCCAAAAACGAATGTAAATAGTTTATCATACAAAAGAGAACATCAATATCACATAGTATAAACACTCAATAAAACATATTAACCACAGCAAATTTTGAAAGATTTATTTTATATAGTGTTAAGATTTGTATCAATTGATTAAAATTGTTTTACATTCTGTTTATAGAATATCTTGATAAAAATGAAATGCTATCCTTGTATTTGTTATATTCTTGTTTTAGAACTTCACGAATTTCAGTTATATCTTCGCTACAATGTTTTACATAGTTATATACAGTATCTATATCACCATCGTAAATTCCAGATTCTTTCAAAATTCTCTTTATTGGCTCAGTTTTATAATATAAAAAGTTTATAT
Organism: Acutalibacteraceae bacterium; assembly: GCA_045658585.1. Lineage (GTDB taxonomy): Bacteria > Bacillota > Clostridia > Oscillospirales > Acutalibacteraceae > CAG-177. Next base: position 23,133 of record JAZOVH010000074.1, read on the forward strand.
TGTTTAGAATATTATCAACGATATAAGATATGTATTTATGATCAACATTTCCTTGTTTCATAAAAAACAGAATTATATTAAGACATTTTGAAAAATCATACTCTATATAAGAGTTTTTTGTTTTCATAACATCAGATATAACTTGATCTAGTGTTCTGTTGAATGTGCCGATATTCTTCAAAGTCTCGTCAACGATTTTTTTAATGCTTAAACGATTTTTGTTAATAATAAGATTTATAATATTTGCCCTATAATTGAGATATCTATCATAGTCAACGTTTTTATCATTAAATATAAGAAGCAATTGAAAAATAAGACTTGCTCTAGATGCACGTTTTGGATTATTAATCAAAGTATCTATACTATCTAACAGCTTTTTTCTTCTATGAATATAACTCAGATAAAGTTTTTTTGCCTTATAAAATGATGAGTATCCTATGACGCTAAGATATTCTTCTTGAGAACAGTTTAAAACTTTTAAAAAATTCAAATACTCTTCATCTGTACATGTGTTTTTTTGTATTTTCACATCAATGTTTTCGGATGTGATTTCAAATTCTATGCTTTTTACGGCATCTTCAATAATATAGGATTTATCGTTTGGTGCTTTTATGTAATATGCTCTTCCTAAATTAGTTTTAAATAATCTTCCTGACCGTCCAACCAAATTGAAAAAATCAAACGCTTCAAAATCATTAGAAGAGATATTCGTATATGATCTCGCTGGTTTAGTAATAATTATGTTTTCTGTAGAAGTATTTACCCCTTCTAACAATGTTGATGTACATAGCATCGTATTAAAAGGTTCTTCATCTTGCTCAAAAATATCTAACTCCATATTTCTTATTCCGAGTTGGAGATCACCACTATGAACAAGATAACCTTTATTCATTGCTTTAACAACATACCACTCAGGATGTATTTCTTCACTTAACCAATTAATAAATGTTACAACTTGTTCTCCTGCGGAATACACATCAAATTCATTTTTATCCAATTTATTTACAAATTTAGGGATGTCAGATGCATTTGCAAAATATACTAATGTTCTTTCTTCATCAGATATTTTATTAAGAATTCTAACGGCTTCTTTAAAGCGTGCTTCAGGAGTATTAACGAAAATGTCGCATTCAACAACTTCATTCACAACCGGAGAAAACTTTGAAACGAACAATTCAGGATGCTTCTCTAATTGATCAATGTTATCTATATCAGAAATAAACGGAGCAAGTAATATATGCTTTTCACTTTTTTGTACTAAGTAATAATAAGCAAAATTCAATATCAGTTTTCTATCATCTGTTCCTTTTCTGTCAAGTTTATATACTTCATCGACTACCAAAAAATCTATATTTTCTATTTGTTCAAAAGTGGCCTCCTCTAAAACTCTATCGTGTGTAACAATAAACATTTTGTATTCATATTCTGAGTAATCAGTTTCGTTGTTTATTGTAGTAAAAATCTTATATGCTGAGAACTTATTCTTGTATTTGCGTATTATTTTTCGTTTATACTCATCAATTAACGCTAATGTTGGTACAACCAAGAATACTGTCTTTGGCAAGTGCCTTGCAATATACTCGAATACAACAAAGGTCTTTCCAAAACTTGTAGGAGCACTTAAAATTACACCAGGCTTATTTTCTAATAGATTTAATACTTTGTATTGATCAGGATGTAACGATATATTTTCATCTAATTTTGAAGCAGATATTGCATTATAAAACAATGAATTCAGTGTATAATTTTTCGTGTACATTGTTAAATCTAACCCAAAAAGAGTTTCCGCATTTTCTTTAATAAATTTTTGTGGATTTTCTGAAGCTGACAAAGCCTTTACCGCTTCTTTTCGCATTTCAATTAAACTGTTTCTCTTATACATGTTTTACATTCCTCTATTTTTTTGTTTAACACTTCTAAAAAAGACGCCCTGAATCTTTCTTTGTTTAAAACCGGTACTGATATGAAAAAGTATCTTGTATCTAAATCGAAAAATTTTTTACTTGGTATTTTTTTCATTTTATTAAAAATATCAGCTGTATCGTATGTACCACCGTGAGAAATAAAAATTGGTATACCGATAGTGTTTATAGATGCATAACTTATCAATTCACTGAAAGTCAAACAGCGATTTAAACTTTCTTCAAACAAGGACATAAATTTATCACTTCTAGTGAAATTATTATTCTTTATTGTATAATACTCCGCACTGATTTGTGCTTCATAATTCTCAAGTGATTTAATGATTAAATTAATGCCATTATCTATAGAGTCAACCATTTTTGACTCGCCGAAATAAAAGGTTTTATCTTCTAATGAACAATGAACAGTATCAATACCATATACAGGCATATTTCTAGAAGTATTTAAAGCAAATTTTCTTATTATACAATCTAGATTAAAAAAAGAATCTAACAGAATATTGAATATGTATTCTCCAATTCTTCCCCATTTGTCTTTTCTAAGATCTGATTCTTCATGTATATACTCTTGGTTCAATATCTCTATTATTGCATCATCAAAATCGGCGGTATTATAAATCTTTTCAAAGTCAGCAAAAGAAATTAATCTATTAAGTATTTCATTATAGTCACGCAGTGTTAGTTCAATCTTTACATCTAAATTAATTGCAGCGTGCTTTTTGATCATATCAAAATCTAAAATGTATGAAGCAAAATCTGTAAAGAAAGTTTCATCTTTTATTGTTATATAGCAGAATTGATAAGAATCAACTTCATGATATACAGTAAAATTTTTGAAATCTTCAGTTTTTATCATAGACATACCTTCCTGGAATTTTTTAAACCATATAGTTTTTATTAAAAAAATTGATTTTTATTGTTATTAAGTTGCAAAAAACAGCAAACTCTACACTCTTTATTGATTTACAAAAATGATGTAGACTTATTTATAAATATACATAATTACTATATTCTTACTATTCGGCATTTTCAATTCACTTTACAAAAGTGCTTCAAAATTTGACAAAAACGCGTATATTCTTACTCGATTTTAACAATTACCAATCTACAAATTTATCAATCTTTACTTAATTTTGCATAATAAAGTAATAAAATTAAAGAACAAAACCAAATGGAATGTGTTGCCCGTATGAATAATATTGAAGCACGGGCAAGAGAGATTGTTAATCATGAGTTGATTTTTACAGCATAATCGTTTTTAAAAAACACAATCAGGTGCAATGGGATCCACCCCTACTGCACCTGATTTTATCTTTTTATATGAACTTTTTCTTCGGGGTATCAGGGGGGTGAAAACCCCTTAATTGCGGATTTGTACGTTCAAATCCATTGCTCGCTAAGACAAATGCCACGATTACCAACGCTTTTGAATTTTAAACCGACACTTTTGCACCGTAACTTAAAACTGTTGACAAATTATTCTTATATTGTTACAATAAATAAAAATTACCGAAAGGCAGGTGGACAAGATGACAATGATGATTAACACAATGAATCGGAGAGCTGTTTTGTCCGTTTGCGATTGATGTAATTTATATCTTTCTGTGAATTTCAGGCATCTCCGTTTCGGAGGTGCTTTTATTTTTTATAGAAAGAGGATTTGAAATGTACGAAATTAAACCTTTTAAACAAGAAAACATTATATTTGTTTTCGGTCTTATGTCTGAGCCTAACAACATTTCTGCTTTACACACAGATATAATCCCCTTGGTTGAGTGGCGAAAATCATTTGAAGAAGCTGAAGACGATGCAGATGAAGAAAATTTTATCATTTATAACAAGGAGATTCCGTGTGGCTGGTTGAAACTGAACGGTCTGCAAAACGATGAGACTGCGTGGATTTCAATGCTTGTTGTTTCTGAAAAGTTTAAGCATCAAGGTATCGGAAAATTTGCTGTTGAATTTTCAATTAACCACCTTAAACAAAGAGGTTTTAAAGAAATAAAACTATATACAACAGAAGATAATTATGTGGCGATAGAGCTTTATCAAAAATGTGGTTTTGTGATAATCGAATCAAAAGCAAACAGATTAACTATGATTAAAGAGGTATAAGATGAACTTGTTGCTTAAACTAAAACTCAAACAAGAACTTAAGAAACTTAATGTTTCAAACAGTAACATAACTATTATTCAAAGTAAAGACGGTGTTATTGTTGCGAGAGTTCAAGTTAACGCAACATCATACATAATCAAATATTTTCAAAAGGATGAACACAAGAGAGAAATTAAAAATTATAAGATTCTAAAATCTTTAAGCATTCCGACTATTAATTTGCTTAGAAGCACGGATTCATCCATTCTTATGGAAGATATTTCACAAAGTGATATATTCAGACTCGCTACAAAAGAAGATTTAGATGATGTTGTTGTCGCTTCACAAATTGCAGAATGGTATAAACTGTTACATACAAGCAGCAAAAATTTTGACACAGAAATTTATGACGAAACCGATTTAATAACAAAAGAGAATATTGAGTTTATCAAGAAAAAAACAGGCACACAAAACCTACCGATTTGGAAAATCATTGATGATAATTTTGATATTATAATTTTAAAAATCAAAGCTTTGCCGAGAGTTCTCACTTATAACGATTTTTATTACACTAATCTTATTATAGCAAAAGACAAATCATCTGCATTTATGTTTGATTATAATTTGCTTGGTAAAGGTTATGTCTATTCTGACATTCGCAATGTGTGTTCATCTCTCGGTGAGAATACCAAAAAAGCTTTTATTGAAACATACGGAGAGTTTGACAAAAGTGAAATTATAGTTGACGATGTTACATCTGTTTTAGTTACTCTTTATTATGCTTGTCAAAGAAAGACTTTCCCTTCTTGGGCTAATTACGCACTTAATGAACTTAAAAACGATTTTGAAAGTAAAATATTGTTGCTGATAAACCGTTGATTTGAGGTATAAAATGATTACACTAACCGAATATCTTAACAACCCTTGCGGTACTCTTTCAATTCCATATTGGAAAGCTAAAAACATAACCTTCCCGCCCGATATGCGAATTCTGCACGACAGAGATTTTTTATCCGACATATTATCCGTATACACCGACGATATATATTTTCGTTTGTATCACAACCTTAATGTTATACCCAAAATCGCAACGAATGATTTTGAGATTACAACCGCAACACGAAGAGATATAAAAACAATCGTGCAGATAATCAACGATTCATATACGGATATTTCGGTAAACAAGGAACTTATCAAAAGCTACACCCAAACACCTGTTTACAACGAAAACTTATGGATAATGGTTAAAGAAAAAGCAACTGGCAATTTTGTCGGTTGCGGTTTAGCTGATTATGACACAGAAGTAAAAGAACTTATACTTGAATGGATACAAGTGTTACCTGAATACCGTGGCAAGAAAATCGGACAGTTAATTGTAAACGAACTGCTGTTCAGAATGAAAGATGTTGCAGATTTTGCAACTGTTTCGGGTAAAGTAGATAACGAAACAAATCCCGAAGCACTATACAGAAAATGCGGATTTGTCGGCAATGATGTATGGCACATTCTGCATAAGAAATGAGGCTCGACAATGCAATACAAAGCAATATTCTTCGACCGTGACGGAACTTTAGCATATTTTACTGCTGAAAAAGAAGTGTGGCGTGATAAGACAATTGGCGAGTGGAGCGGCAAACCATTTGAATTGTCTTATGAAAAGATGATGGATTTATTCCACCTTGCAAGTGAAGGCAAAAAACCTTGGTACAAAACACTTGATGACGAGCGTGCGTTTTTCAAGAGATATTATTACCATTTGCTTATTGGAGAAGGTGTTACCGAAGAGGTTCAAACTAAAGCTAACTTACTCTTTGATGAGCTTTGGTGTAATGGTGATAGAGCATTGTTCGCTGAAACAGTAGAGGTGCTTGAATATTTTAAAAACCGTGGCTACAAAATGGGAGTTATCAGCGATACATCGCCGTCGCTTGAATTCACTTTGCAACAGCTTGGTATTGCAAAATACTTCACATCGTTTACTGCGAGCTCGTTGGTCGGTGCTGGAAAACCGAGTCCGATTATTTTCAACGCTGCACTCGAAGCACAAGGTGTAACCGCATCTGAAAGCATATTTGTTGACGATTGCAAAGAAGAAGCCGAAGGTGCAAGAAAGCAAGGTTTTACTGCTTTTTATCTTGACCGAAGCGGAGAAAACAACGAAGAATGGACAATACACAATCTTAAACAGTTGATGGAAAATGAGGAATTAAAATGATTGACTACACTAAAATAAATTCAGAAACTTGGGATTCGTGGGCAGATGAAGGTTGCGAATACACCTTGCCCATAAGTCACGAGAAATACAAGAAAATTACTCCCGATAATTATTCGGTTATTCTTACTCCTTGCATCGCCGTTCCTCACGAATGGTTTGGTGAACTGAAAGGCAAAAGAGTGTTGGGGCTTGCAAGTGGCGGTGGTCAACAAATGCCTGTGCTTTCAAAGCTCGGTGCAGAGTGTACTGTGTTTGATTATTCCGACAGACAGCTTGAAGCAGAGAAAATGGTTTCCGAAAGAGAAGGATACAGCATAACAATCATTAAAGGAGATATGTCAAAAGCACTTCCCTTTGAAGATGAAAGCTTTGATTTGATTTTTCACCCCGTTTCAAACAACTATGTTGAAGATGTTTACCACGTCTGGAACGAGTGCTACCGTGTGCTAAAAAAGGGCGGAAGACTGCTTTCGGGTCTTGATAACGGCATAGATTATTTGTTTGGAGAAGATGATCCGTTGAAAGTGGTTAATCCCTTGCCGTTCAATCCTCTCAAAATGCCGAAAGAACGTCTTGATGCAATGATTGCAAACGGTGACGGCGTGCAGTTCAGCCATACATTGGATGAGCAAATCGGCGGTCAGCTGAAAGCAGGATTTACACTCAAAGCATTGTATGAAGACCGTGACGGAGAAGGCGGAAACATAATCGGCAAATAT
>JAZOVH010000075.1:0-58576 GCA_045658585.1 Acutalibacteraceae bacterium
GCCTTCACTCCCCTTGATAACAAGGCTGGTTCAATTGACCTTCTTTCATTCACAACCAAATTTGATACTAAAATCACAAGCGCAGCTGCAGCAATAAAGTCCTTCAGCGACGATAACTTCAAGGTTGAAGTTGACATTCTCAACGGCGGTGTTGTTTCCGGTCTTTACGTTCTTAACCGCGACGTTGTTGCCCGTGTTTACAGACATTACGATACCGAAGGTAACTATACAGACGAAACCTTGGTTGACTTCAGAGAAAACCTTTCAGACGAAGGTTACATCAGCGAAAGCACAAACGTCAACCTCATCAACATCAACGATACAGGCCGTTATCTCCAGCAGTCATACTACGGCACACTTGAAAAGCCTTACGAACCCGGTTACTATAACCAGGCAGACTGGCACTACAACCCCGTTCAGGGCGGTAACGTTGCCAACGAAGCAAGTAAGGTTCTCGATTACGAAATCGGCGATAACTATATCTACGTCAAGGCTCGTCCTCTTGACTGGGCAAGATGGTCAGACGAACACGCAAAAGTTTGTACTCACGAAACCGAAATCCACACAGAACCTAAATGGGGCGACGGATACATCACCGACACATACATTGAGGCAAAATACGTTTTCGAAGACGGCACAATCAAGACTTATTGCCGAATGGTTGACTATTCAGGTCTTCCCTCAGCTCAGACAAGCCAGGAGCTTCCCGCATTCTACACCATCGAGCCTCTCAACAACTTCGTTTACAACGACGTAACCGAAGAGGAAGCCTGGGTTATCAAGGACCTTAAATATGAAGAAAGCCCTGAATTCTGGGGTATTGTTGGTAATTACAAAGACACTTACTACCCCAATAACAGCTTCAACCCCAACGTTGACGTTCCCGAACGTTGGGCTGCATTCATGGCAAGCGAAAGCTCAAACAGCTTCGGTATTGGTCTTTACACTCCCGAAACAACCGACTTCTTTTACGGCTGCTATCCCGCTAAATATTCCGGAAAGTACCGTCACTCTACAACACTTGACCCTGCAACTGAAGACGTCTGTTCATACATTGCTCCCATCGGCGTCAAAAACTTTGAGAGCTACAAGCCCAGCGAGTATACGTACTCTCTCACAATAGGTACTGTTGACGAAATCCACGATACCTTCGGTATGATTAATGACGAAAGATTTGAAGCAGAGCTCAGCAGAACTGTTGTTACAGTTCCCGAAACAATCTATATGACACCTTCAGCAGGTCAGTCAACAACAGGTCAGTACTTTGTTAACAACGAACTTGACGAAGACGGCAACCTTATTGCTAACGCGGTTAACAACGATACAAGAGGTACCATCAGCATTTACGCACCCGGCTCAACAGCTCTTTCATTCAAAGTATCAGCTATCAAGGGCGGAATCGGCGATCCCGTTTTCGGCAACGGCCAAATCAACGGTTCATGGGAAAACGCACGCTGGGAATATTCAGCTGTTTATCAAGGTTATGGCACAGGTGCGGAAAAGGATTGGTTACTCTTCAAAGATCTCAGTCTTATAATAAACGGCACAGGCGTTTCCGCAGGCGAAACAGCCCTCCTTGAATGGGAAGTTACCGTTTACTACGGCGACAACGACACAACCGGCGAAAAGCACTATGCATACACCACCCTTTATTCGCCCTGGTATTACCCTGTTGGTGCGGCATCAAGAATACAAACAAAAAACAAAACCATATATGACCAAGCAGTAGCCTGGGTTTCCGGTGTTCACGGTTACACACCAAACGGAAGCGATACATATTGGATTGCCGCCACTAATGAGTATCTGGATAATGAGTGGGAATATACAGCAAGAGGCACCTACTACGCAAAAACAAAAGACTACGCTTTTGTCCCCTTGCTTTACGGCGTCGGCACAGCCGGCAACACAACAACAGCCGTAGATAAATGGATTTCAGCAAGCGCCGGAAGTGACACGTTGAGCGAAGCAACCATCAGATATTTAAGTTTTACCACCTCTAATGACGGTTGTCTTGTTTCCGAGCTCAGCCCCGTTGCAAATCTCACGGTTGATACCGGCCGATATACGAACTTAAACCAGATTCCCAACCTCACCATCGGTTATAACATCACCGACGTAGAAAATACCGTGGGCGTTACCTGGTATGTTAATGATATGACAGATATTGTTAACTCGGCCGAAAGTGCCAAGACGCACGAAGTTAAATTCTATAACTGGTCAAAGGCTCAGGCTTCAGATGACGCCGCCAACTCTGCAAAAAACGAATGGTTCACTGCTAAAGCAGCCGAAAATAAATATATTGGTAGCGACACCGAAAACAGCAAAGGCACAACACAATATCCGCATGTTTCAAGCGGAGTTGAATATAACGCAGCTTGGGACCGCCAGATTATCACGGGCTCCGCAACTTACGACTATATGTTCAAGGGTGCTGCTCACGCTCACCACAACGGCGATGCCCGTGCATATACAATGAACCACGTTCAGGTCCGTGCAACAAACGTTAACAAAACTGCTCTCCGTGACCTTATCACTCTTGCTTCAGCTCTCAATGAAGATGACTACACTTCAGAGTCATGGAGCGCATTCAAAAAAGCTCTTCAGGACGCTGCAATCGAGCTCGGTAACCCCACAGATTCAGATATCACAGCCGCAAAAGACAACCTCACCGCAAAGATGCTTGCTCTTCAGACTCCCGTTACTCTTAACGCAAACGGCGGCAGCTTCTCAGGCGGCGCAACAACAACTACCGTTAACCTCACTTGCGGTCCCCGTCTTACTCCCTACTACACCATTCCCGTAGAAAGCAACCCCACTCTTACAGGCTACGTAGTAGAAGGTTGGTCAACAGATAAGAATGCAACTGAAGGCACAAACCCCGTTATGGGCGGTCTTAATCCCACGTTCTATGCAATATGGACAGAAGGCGGCTTCACCCTTGTTTATAAAGGCAACGGCGGTGCAGGTTACATTGCCGACCAGACTTACAAGCATTCAGACTCCGTTGAGCTTAAACTTTCAGGTTTCACAAGAGACGGATATTCACTTGTCGGTTGGGCAAAGAGCGCAAACGCAACAAGCCCCGATTATCTTCTCGGCCAGACAGTAACGGGTCTTTCAAACGGCACTGAAACAAACGTTGTTCTTTATGCTGTCTGGTTAGCGAGTGAATACACTGTTATCTACAACGCAAACGGCGGTTCAGGTTCAATCGCAAACAAGAAGGTTGAAATCGACGAGAGCTTCGATCTTCCCTCATCAGGCTTCACAAAAGACGGATGCACTCTGCTCGGTTGGGCAACCAAAGCTTCGGCTACAGCTCCCGAATATCAGCTCGGTCAGACTGTAAGCCATCTCGCAGCCGGCGGCACTATCACTCTCTATGCTGTCTGGAGAATCGATGATCCTCTTGTTGCAGACTTTGTTGTTCTCGACTTTGCAACTCCCATCGTTATCTCCCCAACCGATAATGACACCGCATTGGAGAGCCTTGCTTCTTCCTACAGAGTTGACGGCATCAGTATCGACGGCGAAAGCTATGTTAACACCATTGACGGTGACTACGGCACTTTCGTGCTTAACGGCGCAAAAGAAATCACTTACACACCCGCAGGAGTAATAGGCGGTATCGAAGAAATTTATTACCACGTATCAGCAACTATCGACGGCACAACAACAGCATATAAAAACACCATCACAGTTGCTCCCGCTTCGAACGTTCTCTATGAAGAAAACTTCTTCAAGACTAACGCAGTTGTTTCGGGTATCACATGGACCAAAGACGGCACAACTCTGGCTGTAAACCAGGATTCCTCAACCGCAAATGACGTTTACGGCTACGACAGCAACGTTGGCGGATACAACCAGGTTAAGAACTATTCAAACGGTTCAGCTCTTAAAGCAACTGTTACCGAAAACGCCAAGACCTCAAACAACGCAACGTTCACATTCGACGGAACAGGCTTCGACCTCAACGGCGTCTGCGGACCCAACACAGGCGTTCTCGTTGTTTCAATCAAGAACAACGATACAAACAAGATGGTTAAGTCTTACATCGTTGACACCTACTACGGCGATACAAATTACGGAACTCTTTATCAGGTTCCCGTTATTACCGACACAGGCCGTGACCACGCAAACTACACTGTTCAGGTTGTTGCATCATGGCTCCCCTCAATGTCAGGTGCAATAAAGGCAGATAAGGCTAAGCAGGAAGAAGAACAGCAGAAGCTTCAGCAGGCTTCAGTAAACGGTATTGAAGCAACTGTTGTTTCCGGTGCAGATAACGAAGCTCTCCGCAACGCTCTTGCAGAGCTTGGAATGGAATACATCTTTGACGCTGAAGAAGTTGAAGTTGTTTGGTTCGATGACAATTCCGTTCTCAACGGCGGTATGGGTGTTAACACTCCCGTTGCGGGTGACACTCTCGGAACTGCCTCTCTCACCGGTCTTCTTAACGTTATCGACTCAGTAAGAGTTTATAATCCTCTCGACGGCGGTAATGACTATTATATTGAAAGCGAAAAGAACGCTGCCTACTATAATGTTATCAAAAATCTTTCAAAGGCAAACGGCGGTGTTTCACTCCTTGACAAACTGTTTGCTTATATCACAGGCAAGCTCGGTGTTGATGAAAATGGCAAAGACATAGAGCTCACCATCAGCAACTATGAATCGGTTGGTCCCAAGGATGAGCTTTATCTCGCAGAATCAACATCTGCGGTTGCATTCAATATCAGCAATTTTGCCACAATCAAAGGTGCCGACGGAAGAGTTATGATAAGCCTCAGAGCTGCATCAGGCACTCCCAAGCTCAAGATTGGCGGAAACGATTTCGCTGTAAACAGTAATACAGAAATGTATTATGATATCACCGATTATATTAGTGATGACGGTACTGTTACACTTCAGAATACAAGTACAGACAAATCACTTCTTGCAATCGGCTATCTTAAGACTACTTGCCCCGCTTCTGCTGTAGTGGCATCCATTTCATCAGATGTTGACCTTGAAACAGTAAAAATGATGATGATGGCTCCTTCGGTATCAGTTGAGCCCAACACAACCCCGACTCCCGAAGAACCTGCTGAACCCGAAATTCCCGATACACCCGAAGATCCTACTGAACCTGAAGATCCCGCAAGCGAATGCTGGCTTGTCAGAATCTTCAAATGGATTTTCAACTCATGTGTAAAGATCTTCAATGTTTTAAAAGGCTTTTTAGCAATTTAAGAAAGGATTAAGAGATAATGAGCAAATATATAAAACCTACAATTTCTCTTGTTGGCGACGCGGGAATTGCAACGGTATCCGCTTCATGTTCTACAAGCACAACGGATGCTCAGATGATCAAGCAGATACTTCAGGCTATGGGTTATTCCGGTTCCGATTACAGCAATACTTTCGGAGCCAATGAACCTTGTACCATTAAACTCGAAATCGAAGGTTACTGCAAATTCTCATCAGCCATTCAGGTATTCAATTCCTGATGTAATATGATATTTTCAAACGTCTGTACGGTTAATTCCGTGCAGGCGTTTTTCTTTTGTCATTTTCTTGTCATATAATAAGGAAAATAATAAAAATATATAATAATATGTTGACTTTAATATTGCTATTATAGTATTATATAGTATGTATAAGTATGTATTTGTGGAGGTGCGCCATGGTCGATATTCATTGTCATATTCTGCCCGGTTTTGACGACGGTTCAGACAACATTGAAGAGTCGCTCCGTATGGCTCGCATTGCCGCAGGCGGCGGAACAAAAGCCATAATTGTCACCCCCCACAGCAACATTCCCGATTCTTATCAGAACTATCTGGATAAAGAATATGTTGACACTTTCAAGGAACTGAAAGCGAAAATAAAAGAAGCAAATATTCCTCTTGAAATCTATCCCGGTCACGAAATTTTTGCGGCGGAAGATTTTGTTGAGCAAATCAAAAAAAGAAAGCTTCTCACCCTTTGCGATTCTGATTATCCGCTGGTTGAGTTCGGATTCAGAGAGCGTTCGGAATCCGTTTATGAAAAGCTTCAGCTTCTTGTTGCCGAGGGTTTCACCCCGATTATTGCCCACCCAGAAAGATATGCATTTGTTGCAGAAGACAGATCTGCTGCGTTAAGACTCAAAAAAATCGGTTGCCTTCTGCAGATCAATAAAGGCAGTCTGAAAAACAAATTCGGTGATAATGCTTATGCCATTTCACAAGCTCTCGTCAGACGGGAAATTGCGGATTTTGTTGCAAGCGACGCACACAGTCCGTATATGAGAACTCCTTATCTTGCAGATGCCCACGAAATAATCAGCGAACTGCATTCCCCGCAGTATGCCAATCTGATTCTGAGCATCAATCCCGAAAAAGTTCTCAAAAACGAAAAAATCAAATGATTATAAGGTGAACATAATGAAACCGTTTAGAATTGTTGTTTTAATTGCTTTTGTGTTTGTATCAATAGCTTCATCCGCTGTGTTTATCAGCGAAAAAATAAAAACCGACAGAACAATCCCTCAGATTACAGTTGAGGGAGAAATGATAGAAGTCAGCCTCAAGGCAACCGATGAAGAGTTACTCAAAGGCGTTACGGCTTATGACGAAAAAGATAAGGATCTCACAGACAAAATCATAATTGAATCCGTTTCGCGTTTCACAAAAAAAGGCATCAGCAAGGTTACATATGCCGTTTGCGACAGCAACAATAACGTTGCAAAAGCGTCAAGAATGATAAAATACAAAGGTTATGAATCTCCCAAGTTCCAGGTTGTGGGCAATCTTTGCTTCTCAATTTATGAGCACATTGATATCAGAGAACTTATAACTGCATTCGACAGCCTTGAAGGCGGTATAACAAACAAAATCGTTGTCACTTCAGATAACTACGCAACCTCTGTTGCGGGTGCTTTCTCGCTTGATGTTTCGGTTACAAACAATAAAGGCGACTCCTCAACAATCACACTTCCCCTTATCGTTGAAGACCGCCCCATCAATGTTCCCACAATTGAGCTGACCGAGTATCTTATTTATGCAAAAAAAGGTGAAGTAATCGATTTCAGCACTCTGATTATTGATGCTATCGACACAACAGAAACAAGCATAAAAAACAACGTTACATTTGAATCCAATGTTGATTTCAACACTCCCGGCACATATCACGTTCACTATTATGTCACAGACAGCCTGGACCTCAGAGGTCACAGCGTGCTGACTGTTATCGTTGGAGAATGATAAACCATGAAGAAAAATAAAATCACAATCGAATTATACAGTCTGCTGAAGGATATCACCAAAAACCTCTGGGTTGTTATTCTTTGCGCACTCATCGGTTCAATGGGATTTTTCCTTGTTAAGCACGCATCATACAAACCGATGTATACCTCATCAGCAACTCTTACCGTTCTCAACAGCGGTTCGGTTACAGCTTCATACTCAACCTACTCAATCTCAACCGAAAAAGCAAATGTTCTTGTTAACGTTTTCACAGAACCCACAATCAAGGAATATGCCGCCGATTATCTTGAAATTGACCATTTTGACGGCACGGTTTCTGCAAGAGTTCTTGACCAGACAAACTTCATTGAGCTGAAAGTTACATCGGATCATCCCGAAAAAGCATATAATCTTCTCAATGCAGTATTGAAATCTCACCACAAGGTTTCAAATAAAATTTTCAAAAACGCGGGCGTTACCGTTATCAGTATGCCAACAGTTCCGAGCGGCCCTTCAAACCACATCTCCAATTCAAACCGCAAATTGGTTGTTATGGGCTGCGCAACAGTAGCACTTGCGCTGGTAATTGCATTTTCACTTATGCGTAATACAATCAAAAAAGAAAGCGATTTCAACGAAAAAATCGAATCAAAGCTTATCGGCACAATTGCTCACGAAGATAAGAGAATGTCACTTAAGGATATCAGGCAGAAAAAGAAAAAAGGTCTGCTCATCCACAGTAATGCATATATCAGCCTTCGTTTTACCGAAAACTTCCATAAAATTGCCGCAAAACTTGAACACAAGAAAAACCGTTCGGGCGATAATGTTTTTGCAATCACAAGCGTTGCGGAAAACGAAGGTAAATCCACCTGCGCGGCAAACATTGCGGTTTCACTTGCGGACAGAGGCAACAAGGTTATGCTTTTAGACCTCGACTTCAAGAAGCCTGCTGTCTATAAAATCTTCAGCGAAGAGGAAACGGAAAACGGCGAGCTTTCAGAGTTGCTCAGAAAAAATGTTTCCTTTGAAGATTTTGCTTTCAGACAGTTCAAGAAAACTTCTCTTTCGCTTGCAGTAAACACCAAAGCAGATCCGGAATATCGCAGTTTAATTGAAAACGGAAGCGTTTTTGCACTGATAGAAAAGCTTAAAACAAAATACGATTTTGTTATTATTGATACCGCGCCGCTTTCTCTTGATTCATCCGTTACGGACATTATCAATATGGTTGATAAAACCGTTTTGGTTGTAAGAACAGACACGGTAAACGTAAATGTTCTTAACGATTCGGTTTCAATAATCAGTAAAATCAGCTCAAACCTTGCAGGCTGCATTCTCAACGATGTTCATATGAATGTTCTGCCTTTCAGTTTCACGGGCAATGACGAAAGCAACCGTTACGGCGGATACAGATACGGCAGACATTCTCATTACGGTCACTACGGAAAATATCCTGCACCCAAATATGATATTGAGCCTATCCCTGAAGAAGGCAATAACACTGTTCAGGCTATCCCCGAAATCATCGATGATACGGATGAAACATCCGAACAGTAAAATTTCCAAATAATTATTTATTGAAAGAAAGATTTGAAATGAATCAGACACAAAAGAACAAGCAGTCAACTGAAAATATAAAAGATGTTTTTGTTTCGGTTTATCTCAACGACATCATAAAAGCATTGCAGAGATTCTGGTGGGTCTGCGTTGCCGCCGCCGTATTATTCGGCAGCTACAGCGCAGTAAGCCAAAAGATCAACTATGTTCCCGAATATCGGTCTGAGGTAACTCTTACGGTAAACACCCAGAATGCAAGCAGTGCAATCAGCGGCGTTTCGGTATACTCATTCTTTTATGACTCAACCACCGCAACACTGCTTTCGACAACCTTCCCCTATATTCTGAACTGTAATCTGCTTCAGGAAGCGATATGTGAAGACCTCGGCGTTGCAGGTATGCCCGCAAGAGTCAGTGCTTCGGCGGTTCCCGGAACAAATATGTTCACGCTTACCGCAAGCGGCAGGGATCCCCAGCTAACCTATGATGTGTTGGTTTCGGCACTTGACAATTATCCCTCGGTTGCAAAATATGTTGTTGGTCACATAACATTTGAAATCCTCAAACAGCCCATGGTTGCAACCTCTCCTTCAAACAAGGTCAATTATTTCAATGAAGCGGCAAAGGGTGCAATCGTCGGTGTGTTCTTCGGACTTCTCTTTATGTTTATTTATATTCTTCAGAGAAAAACCGTTAAAACAAAAACAGACATCAAAAATCAGCTCAATCTTGATTCGCTTGCAGTTATTCCTCAGGTTACATTCAAGAAAAGAGCTATGCCCGGCGATAAGTCGCTTCTGTTCACGAACCCGGATATCGGCAGCGGTTTCCCCGAAGCCTTCCGTGTGCTCAGAAACCTTTTCGTTTCCTCTCTTAACGAAAACGAAAAAATCATTATGACAACAAGCTCTGTTCCGGGCGAGGGCAAAACAACAATCGCAACCAACCTTGCAATTGCTCTTGCTGACCACGGCAAGGAAATTCTTCTTGTTGATGCAGATATCAGACATCCGAGCATTGCTCCACTTCTCGGAATTGACCTTGAAGCAATCGAATATGAAACAGTAACCGACCTTTATAAAATCGCTTACCTTGAGAAATATAAGCTTCATCTTCTTATTCCCACCCCTGCTGATGAAGAACGAAGCGGATATTTCACTTCAGGAAACATAAAAAATATGTTTGAGAATCTCAGGGATGCATATGATTACATCCTTGTTGATACTCCGCCCTGCGGACTTATTTCAGATGCATTGTTCATTGCGCAGTATTCGGATGCCGCAATTTTCGTAACATATCAGGATGCGGTAAGAATTTCAAGAGTTAAAACCACTCTTGACAGCCTTATGGCAACAGATATCCGCATTCTCGGCTGCGTTCTTAACGGAACTGTTTACAGCTTTGCAGGATACGGCTACGGTTACGGCTACGGCTATGGTTACGGCTACGGTTATGGCTATGGTAAATACGGTTACGGCTTTGGCAAGTACGGCTACGGCTATGGTTACGGCTACGGCGATGACCATAAGCACAAAAAGAAAAAGCACCACAGCAGATCAAAGCGTACTGAATCAAAACACAAAAAGGATTGATTGATTTGAAGTTATCGAAAAACCTCTCAGGTAAAAGAAAATTTCATATTGAAACATGGCATATCAAGGCAATCTTTCTGATGGCTTTTGATGTTATGGCAATCAACATTTCCTATTTTATTGCGTTATGGATACGTTTTGACGGCGTATTCACAGAAATTCCCGCAAAATATCTTGACCCCTATGTTTATTTCATTCCTGTTTATACAGTTATAAGCCTTATCATTTTCTATCTTGCCCGTATGTATCACAGCATTTGGGAATATGTGAGTGTAAGAGAACTGATGAGAGCGGCTCTCGGAAGCATCGCCGCTTCAACGGCTCACGTTGTGCTTATAACTCTCGTTTTCGGCAGAATGCCCCTCTCCTATTATCTTTGGGGCACCTGCTTCCAGCTTCTTCTTCTCCTCGGTTCAAGATTTTCTTACAGAATCTTCACCGCCGTTCCCCAGCTTTTCGGAACAGATACGGGGCCTCACACCTATCACAGAGTTATGATTATCGGTGCAGGCGACGCAGGCAGAATGCTTCTTGAAAATATTCAGAAAACAAGAGCTAACCACGACAAGGTTGTTTGCCTGATTGACGATAATCCCGATAAGCAAAACAGATATTTTGACGGCGTGAAAATAGTCGGCGGACGCGATGACATTCTTCACTCTGTTGAAAAGTTCAATATTGACAGAATTTACATTGCGATGCCGAGTGCATCAAAAGAAAGTATCAGAGATATTGTCAACATCTGTAAAGAATCAGGCTGTGAAACCAAGACACTTCCCGATTTTTATCAGTTTGTAAACAGCGGAATTACCGCAGGTGCGCTCAAAGATGTTTCGGTTGAAGATTTGCTTGGCAGAGAACCCATCAGCGCAGATATGAAAGAGGTTTATGACCTCATAAAGAATAAAACAATTCTTGTAACGGGCGGCGGCGGCTCAATCGGCAGCGAACTCTGCCGTCAGGTTGCGGCTCACGAACCCGAAAGACTCATCATTTTTGATATTTACGAAAATAACGCCTACGCAATCCAGCAGGAACTCAAAGATAAATATCCCAAAATGAAACTTGAAGTTCTTATCGGCTCTGTCCGTGATTCAAGAAGACTTGATTATGTTTTCAAGAAATTCAAGCCCGACATAGTTTATCATGCGGCGGCCCACAAACACGTTCCCCTTATGGAAGACAGCCCCTGCGAAGCAATAAAAAACAACGTTATCGGTACATATAAAACGGCTTATGCCGCAATGGTCAATAACTGCTCAAGATTCGTTCTTATCAGCACGGACAAGGCTGTTAATCCCACAAATATTATGGGTGCAAGCAAGCGCCTTTGTGAAATGGTTGTTCAGTCATTTGACAGAAAAATCAGAGAGAACAAACAAAATGAAATTCACCGAATGTTCACTCATCTTGAAGAAGGCTCTGTTTCATATAACGGTGTGCCCGAAAATGTAAGAACAGAGTTTGTTGCCGTAAGATTCGGCAATGTTCTCGGCTCAAACGGCTCGGTTGTTCCTCTTTTCAAGAGTCAGATTGAAAAAGGCGGCCCCGTTACCGTTACCCATCCCGAAATCATCAGATATTTCATGACTATTCCTGAAGCGGTATCGCTTGTGCTTCTTGCAGGTGCAGATGCCAAAGGCGGAGAAATCTTCGTTCTTGATATGGGTTCTCCCGTTAAAATCGATACTCTTGCCCGAAACCTCATAAAACTTTCGGGTCTCAAGCCTGATGTTGATATCAAAATTGAATATACGGGACTCCGACCGGGTGAAAAACTTTACGAAGAAAAGCTTATGGAAGAAGAAGGTTTGCAAACAACAGCAAACAAGCTCATTCACATCGGCTCACCTATCAAATTTGATACGGATTTATTCCAGAAACAGCTCGACGAGCTTATGCTTGCCGCTTATGAAAACAGCGACACAATAACCGAAAAAGTAAGGGAAATGGTTCCCACCTATAAAGAAAGAGGTTAATCCATGGTTAATATTCCTTTCAGCCCTCCCGATATAACCGAGGCAGAAATAAGTGAAGTTTGCGAAGCACTCCGTTCAGGCTGGATAACAACAGGTCCGAGAACAAAAGAGTTTGAACGCAGACTTGCAGAATACTGCGGCACTCAAAAGGTTGCCTGCCTCAATTCGGCAACTGCCGCACTTGAACTGAATCTGCGTGTGCTCGGCATCGGCGAAGGCGATGAGGTTATTGTTCCTGCCTATACATACACCGCTTCCGCATCAGCGGCAATTCACGTTGGTGCAAAGGTTATATTCATCGACAGCAAACCCGATTCATTTGAGATGGATTATGACCTTATGGAAAAAGCTATAAACGAGAAAACGAAGGCAATTATTCCCGTTGACCTTGCAGGCATCGTCTGCGACTACGAGAGAATATACGCCGCCGTTGAAAACAAAAAACATCTTTTCAAGCCCGCAAATGATATCCAGCGTGCAATGGGCAGAATTGCCGTTTGTGCAGACTGTGCACACGCATTAGGTGCAACAAGAAACGGCAAAAACGCAGGTCAGATTGCCGATTTCACATCATTTTCATTCCATGCCGTGAAAAATCTCACTACCGCAGAGGGCGGTGCGGCAACCTGGAAAACAATTGACGACATTGATAACGAAGAACTTTATAAGCAATATATGCTTTACAGTCTTCACGGTCAGTCCAAGGATGCCCTGGCAAAAACCAAAGCAGGCGCTTGGGAATATGACATTGTAGGCCCGTGGTATAAGTGCAATATGACTGACATTACCGCCGCAATCGGACTCAAGCAGCTCGAAAGATACCCATCTCTTATGGAGAGAAGAAAAGAAATCATTGGTAAATATAATGAGATGTGCGATTCTCTCGGAATTGCTTATCTTAATCATTACGGTGAAAATCACTCTTCATCGGGTCATCTTTACATAACAAGAATCCCCGATATAACCGAAGAAACAAGAAACAATATCATAACCGAAATGGCAGAAAGAGGAATTGCCTGCAATGTCCACTATAAGCCTCTGCCAATGATGACGGCATATAAGAATCTCTGCTGGGATATTGCCGAATTTCCCAATGCATATAACTATTTCAAAAACGAAATCACCCTTCCCCTGCACACAAAACTTTCAGATGACGATGTAAAAACCGTCTGCGAAAACTTTTCAGAGGTTGTTAAAAAGCATATCTAAAATAATTCAAGGGAGCGAGAGTTATGATATTGCGAAAATGGGAAGATCTTCCCAAAGAAATGCAGATACCTGAAGTAAAAGAATACTATGATTTGCTCAGCAAAAAGAAATTTCAGCTTGCCCTCAAGCGTCTCTTTGATATTGTTGTGTCATTCACTCTTTTAACACTTCTTTCTCCCCTTTTCATCATTCTTGCGATTGCGATTAAGCTTGATTCAAAAGGCCCTGTTTTTTACCGACAGACAAGAGTCACTCAGTACGGTGAAGAATTCCGCATTTTCAAATTTCGTTCAATGGTAACAGATGCCGATAAAGGTTCGCTCCTTACAGTCGGCGGTGATTCAAGAATAACCAAAACAGGAAAATTCATCCGTAAATATAAGCTCGACGAATTCAGCCAGCTTATTGATGTTTTAAGAGGTACAATGACATTTGTCGGCACAAGACCCGAGGTTCCCAAGTATGTTGAAAAATATACCCCCGAAATGATGGCAACGCTTCTTATGCCCGCAGGCATCACCTCGGAAGCAAGCGTTTATTATAAAGATGAAAACGAGCTTCTCGATGCCGCAGAAGATGTCGAAAAAACATATCTCGAGGTTGTTTTACCCGACAAAATGAAATATAACCTTGCCGCTATCAAATCATTCAGCTTTATTGACGATATAAAAGTTATGATTCTTACCGCACTTGCGGTTTTCAAATAAGAGGAAATAAAATGAAAAACCAAAAGCATCTTATCGCACTTCTTACGAATAATGATGACGATATTTATTGCTTCCGCAAAGAACTTATCGAGGGAATAATCGACGCAGGCTATGAAATGCTCATTTCCTGCCCCGACGGTGAAAAGTTTGAACTGATGAAGCATATTGAATACCGCTATGATGATCCCGTTATCGACAGACGGGGAACAAACATTGTTGCTGATGCAAAGCTGTTCATTCATTATTTCAAGCTGTTCGTAAAAAACAAGCCTTCGGTTGTTCTCACATACACCGCAAAACCGAATGTTTATGCGGGAATTGCCGCCTGGCTTCTCGGAATACCCGTTATCAGCAATGTTACGGGATTCGGCAGTGTTCTCAATGAAGGCGGATTTGTGCATAAACTTGTAATGTCGCTCTTCAAATTCTCATTCAGACGTTCGGCTTGCGTTATGTTCCAGAATTCAACAAATATGAAGCTTGCAGAAGAAACAGGTATGGTAAAAGGTGAGCATAAGTTAATCCCGGGCTCGGGTGTAAATACAGAAAGATATCCGCTTCAGCCTTATCCCGACGGCGGTGACGGAAAAAGTGGCGAAAAGGTTGTTTTTAACTACATCGGCAGAATTCTTCACGATAAGGGCGTTGATGATTATATCGAAGCCGCAAAAAGAATAAAAGCCGAATATCCCGAAACGGAATTCAATATGCTCGGTTTCATCGAGCCCACCGAAATTCACTATGAAAAACTGCTTTCCGAGCTTGAAGAACAAGGCATAATAAAATACAGAGGCAGTCAGAAAGATATTAAACCGTTTGTTACTGCTTCTCACGCAACAATTCATCCCTCAACCTACGGTGAGGGCATGAGCAATGTTCTTTTAGAAAGTGCATCAAGCGGAAGACCGATTATCTCAACGGATAATCCGGGCTGTCAGGAAACTTTCATTAACGGCGAAACAGGTCTTCTCTATCACGGCGGAGATGTTGATGCCCTCTGCAACCAGATCAGAAAGTTCCTCGCTATGCCCAACGCAGAAAGAAAATCAATGGGTGAAAAGGGAAGAGAATATATAAAAGCAAATTTCTCAAGAGATATCGTTATCAAGGCATATCTTGAAAAAATAAACAGTTTGTGCAAATAAAGGTGGGATAGGGTGAGTTCAGGTACAATTATTTATTACGGCGGATTCACTCTGCCCGATAAAAGTGCGTCTGCAAACAGAGTTGTTTCAAACGGCAAAATTTTTGCAAAGCTCGGCTATAAAACAGTTTTTATCGGTGCATCCGAAGGCTCTTTCGAGGGTCTGAGACCCGTTGAAGGCTGTGAGGATATGTTTGAGCACGCTCATCCAAAATCGACCAAACAATGGCTGATGCATATGTTGAGTGTCGAGCATATCGAAGCTGTTATGAAGAATTACGACGATGTCAAAAAAATAATTCTCTATAATGTACCGATGTTCACTCTTCTTAAAGCAAAAAAAGTTTTTTCGAAGAAAAACATTGAAGTCTGCTATGACTGCACCGAATGGACAAAAGATACCGACGGCTCATTGCCCAAAAGAATTTTCAAGGCTTTTGATGAAATACTCATAAGCAATTTTGCTCACAAGGTTGCCGACGGAATGATTGCCATAAGTTCAATGATGGAGAAAAAATACAAAAGCAGTAAAAATCTGCTCATTCTCCCTCCTCTTGTTGATACTAACGATGAAATCTGGCATCAGGTTCCCGAATCGCATGAAGGCGTTTTTGAATTCTGCTTTGCGGGTATACCCGACGGCAAAAAAGAAAGCCTCGATAAGGTTGTCGAAGCCTTCTGCAAAATCAACAAAAAGAACACACATTTATGCATTATCGGTATAACCGAAAATGATTTCAATAATATCTATCCCGACTGTTTCATTCCGAAAAATGTCCGCAATAAAATCACATTCATGGGCAGACTTTCGCACGAAGAAACAATAAAATATGTCCTCGGATGCGACTGCTATATATTCATCCGCCGTTCAGACAAGCGCAACAACGCAGGATTTCCGACAAAGTTTGCGGAAAGCTACACCTGCGGTGTCCCGATTATAACAACTGATGTCAGCGATGTCGGAGAATATATCAAAAAAAGCGGCAAAGGCAGTCTTTTGAAGGATATGACAACTCAAGGCATATCCGAAGCAATGCTTTATCAGATTGAAAACAAACTTCAGTCAAAATCACTTGATAATACATTTCATTACGAATTATTCATTCAGCCAACTGTAAACTGGCTGAAATAAAACAACAAAAAATATGAAGGAGGGAGATTATGTTCAAGAATGTGCTTTCATTAGGATTTATCCAGAAAATAGCCGTGTTATATCTTATCGTATGGACTGTTTCTCCTCCTCTTCAGGTTTACACAATCTACAGGTTAATCGCTCTCGCCTGTGCCGTGATGTGGGTAGCGATATGGTTTATAAGAGAAAACCCGTTAACTCTCGGCAAAGAGCAAGTGGCCGCAATTATATTCCTGATATCGGTTATGGTGGTTGTCTATTTTGAAAAGTATAACTTTTCAGCACTCATAAAGCAAATTGCGCTTATTATGCTTGTTATCTGCTTTATGATGACATATTTTTATGATGACAAATGGGATGAACTGTACGGAATTGTTCCGATTGTTCTCATTCTTCTGACAATATGGAACTATAATACGGTAAAAATTCTTATCGAAGACCACACCGTTGCAAGACTACTTATCCGCGATGATGCGTCAACATACCAATACATGAGGCAAGGCATCGGCGGATACAGCCTCATGTATCCACAGGTATGCATTTCTCCTCTTATTATTGCTTGGACGTTTAAAGCATTCAAAAACAATAAAATATTCTTTGCTATAGGCGTAGTATGGGCGTTTACTTTTGTAAGATTCCTGGAATTAGCAGGATACTCGATAGCACTTTTCACAAGTGCCGTAGGTTTAATAATTCTGTTGTTTTACAAAGGTAAAAATGTGGTACCCGCATTTATCGTCACGATCATATTATTCATCGGTATTATGGCGGCAATTTTGTATATTGCACCTTTCAGAGAATGGATACTCACTACCTTCGACGGTACAGCTGTTGCAAACAAAGTCAACGACCTTATTTCTACATCTGACACGGGTGTTACAGGAGATTCTATTCAGATTAGAATCGATGCCTATTCAAATAGTCTTATCGATATGCTCAAATATCCGATTATCGGCTCGCTTTGGAGAGAAAACGGAGGCGGACATTCTGCTCTTATGGATATCACATCAAAATACGGCTGGCTCGGCGGATATGTATTCTCTATGATGTTTTATCACGTACCTTTCCATTATAAGCATCACTACAATGATAAATTCATCATAGCTGCTACAAACGCTACTTTGGTAACAATGATGTTTGTTTCAGTACTTGATTCATTCACTTATTCGTTTACCTGTATGATTATGATTGTTTCCTCACTAATGTTTGAAGATATTATTAAATGGAGCGGAGCTGAGAGAATATGAAAGTATTATGGACCGCAAATTTAATTCCCGCAAACGTGTCTGCAAAGTTAGCACTTCCGACTGAAGTGCTTGGCGGATGGGTAGAATCCATGGCTAAACAATTAAATAATATTAATGGTTTTGAACTTGCCATAGCATGCAAATGTGAAGAAAATCAGGTTTTCTTTGAAAATGTTGACGGCGTTAAATATTACAGCCTGAATTATTCTGCCTCAACAGATTTTAATTCTCTTGTGTCTCGTTGTTCGGAAATAATTTCTGAATTTTCACCCGAAATAGTTCATATTGAAGGAACAGAATTTGTACATTCAAAAGCTATGCTTTGCGCTGCTAAATCGCAAAACATTCCCGCGGTTGTTTCCATGCAGGGCATTCTGAACGGCTACTACAATTATCAGTGTGGAAATCTGCAGATTGACGACATGATGTTTTCAAAATCCGTAACCGATATTTTTTCAGCCTGGATTCTTCATTTAAGAAAAACCAAGTGGTTCAAACCCCGCATGAAATCCGAAAAGGAAATAATAGAAAACACCCAGTATATCCTCGGCAGAACAACCTGGGACAGGGCGCATTCCTATGCGATAAATCCCAATGCAAAATATTACCCATGCAGCCGAATTCTCCGTGCTCCTTTCTATGAAGAAAAATGGAGCATTGAAAGAACTGAAAGGCATTCAATTTACGTGGGCAACGGATACAGTGCACTCAAAGGTGTCCACTTCGTTGTTATGGCGCTCCCCTATCTCATAAGGGAATATCCCAATGTGAAAGTTTATGTTGCGGGATATAAACCCTATCAGGAAAACGACAAGCGTTCTTTCCTCAAAAAAGGCTATGCCTCATATCTCAAAAAACTCATATACGACCTTGGTGTGCAGGATCATATTGAATTCACGGGTCCACTCAAAGCGCATCAGGTTGCAGAAAAACTCTCAAAAGTAAATGCCTATGTTTTATGCTCAACCATAGAAAACAGTCCTAACACTCTCGGTGAAGCAATGATGGTAGGCACCCCCTGCGTTTCTGCTTATGTCGGCGGTGTTTCAGATATGGCTGAAGACGGAAAAGAAGCTCTTTTCTACAGAAATGATGACCCGAAGCTTCTTGCCTGGAATTTAAAGCGTATTTTCGACAATGATGACCTTGCACTTTCGCTTTCCAAAGCGGGTAAGAAAAAGGCACTCATAACCCACGATGCCGAAAGAAATGCACAATTGCTTATTGATGCATATACAGACATCTTAAAGGAGAAATGATATGAGTTACGCACCGATTATAATGTTTGTATATAACCGTGCAGACCATTTTATCCAAGTGTATAACGCCCTTACTGCCTGCAAAGAGGCAAAAGATTCCGATCTTTTCATCTTCTCCGACGGCGCGAAAAACGAAGCGGGCAAAGAAAAGGTCAATGAAGTACGTGCAGCCGTTGCGGCAATAAAAGATTCGGGTGACTTCAAGTCCGTTACCGTTACCGAAAGTCCGGTTAACAAAGGTCTTGCCGCATCTGTCATTGCAGGCGTTACAGAGGTTATCAATAAATACGGAAAGGCAATTGTTGTTGAGGACGATTGCAAGGTTTCGCCGCTCTTCCTCGGATATATGAATAAAGCTCTCGATTTCTACGAAGGCAACAAAAAAATCGGTTCAATCGCAGGATATACTCCCATGATTGATTTGCCCGAGGACTATAAGAACGATGTTTTTGCCGCATACCGTTCCTGCAGTTGGACCTGGGCAACCTGGAAAGACCGCTGGGAAGGTGTTGATTGGGAACTCAAAGATATAAAGGATTTCTATAAATCTCCGAAGCTTATCCGCCGCCTGAATTCAAACGGCAGCGACAGATTTATGCGTCTTTACCGCCAGACAAAAGGCAACGGCAGCTCCTGGTCGGTCAGATTCGGTGCGCATCTTGTAAAAAATAATCTGCTTACGGTTTATCCGAGATATTCATACAACAGCAATATCGGTTGCGATGAATCGGGTGTTCACAGCAAATCGGAAGATAACGAAAAAATGCGTGTTGATTTGTCCAAGGCAATCGAAGCACCCGTTCTTACCGATGTTGAAATCGACAGCCGAATTCAGAAAACAATGAAAAAACATTATTCCTACGGCTTTGTTTCGGAAGCAAAAAAATTCATTGCAACAGATTTAATTGTTATCAAAGAAAGATTGAGATGAGATAATGGAAAATCAGGCTCTCATAAGTGTAATAATCCCCGTTTATAACGTTGAAAATTATCTTCGCGAATGCGTTGACAGCGTTTTAAATCAGACATACGGAAACTTTGAAATAATCCTCGTTGATGACGGCTCAACCGATTCTTCAGGTACAATCTGCGATGAATATGTTGATAAGGATGAAAGAATTTCGGTTATTCATCAAAAAAATGCAGGTCCCTCAAAAACAAGAAACACAGGTCTTGAAAACGCATCCGGAGAATACATATATTTTCTTGACAGCGATGATTACATAGAAAACAATGCATTGGAACTGCTTATCAACACCGCAGAATCAAATGATGCAGACCTTGTGTTCTTTGATGCACGTTCGTTCGCTGATGACGGATCAGAAGTAAAGCAAGGATATTTCGTCAATGGCACCTATGAATCCAAAAGCGGTTATGAAGTGCTGACTGAACTTCACAACAAAAAGGATTATCACTGTTCAGTTGTTCTTTTATTCATAAACAGAACACTTTTAAACAGCAACAATATCAGGTTTTTAGAGTCAGCTTATTGCTCTGAAGATATGCTTTTTACATACAAAGTATTTTGCTCTTCTATCAAAACCGCACAATGTAAAAACACACTGTATCACAGAAGATATCGCTCGTGTTCAATAGTAACATCAAAAAAATCTGAGCGTCATTTCCGCAGTTGCCGTGATGTTTACGAAGAAATAAGAGCCTATTCCGAGAAAATCGAAAAAACAGGTGACTATATGGCAACGGAATATACCGTTCGCTGTGCATTCAACGCACTTGATACTTATAAAAAGATTTCAAAAAAAGACCAATCCCTCTGCAAAAACGAATATAAATCACTTAAGAAAGATATACTCTCACACTCTGCATTCGGTAACACTGCATTAAAAATGCGTTGCTACGGAAAAGTGTTTTGGTTTATGTATAAAGTATTTGACAAAACGGTCGGCAGACTGTTGAAAGGAACAAAATGAGTAAGAAAAAACAGCTTATGTTCATAATGCCCGTTATGAAGGGCGGCGGTGCGGAAAAAGTTGCCGCATTGCTCCTCAATGAATTTAATAAAAACGATTATGAATGTGAGCTTGTTCTTACAAATTCTGACAGAAACGAGATTATTGACCGCGGGCTTGATTCGGATGTTAAACTCACCGTACTCCGTGAATCGTTTCCGAAAAACGGATTTTTAAAGAAATTATTCATTACTGCATTCAGACTGCTTACATCGCTGATTTGCAAAATTCCCGAAGCCTTGGCCAAAAAGGTTCCCGCAAACCTTGCTCGACTTTCGTTCAAGGCTCAATATTATGATGAACTGAATGCTCTCAGAAAAGTTTTCAAAGCAAAACCCGATGCATCGATTCTTTCATTTCTTCAGCCATCAATCCCCCTCACCTTGCTTGCGGCAGAAGACTTACCTAACAAGGTTGTTGTTTCCGAAAGAGCAGACCCCTACCGCCTGTTAAAAAAGAGATACGGCTACAATTTTATCAAAAAATATTATCAGCGTGGCCATGCAGTTGTTTTCCAGACAAACGACGCAAAGGCAGCCTATCCCGATAACATTTCTTCAAAAGGAACTGTTATCTTCAACCCCATAAACGATAAACTCCCAGAACCGTATTTCGGTGAAAGAGAAAAATATGTTACTACTTTCTGCCGCATTTCAAGACAGAAGAATCTTCCCGTTCTTGTTGAAGCATTTTCGGAATTCCATAAAGAATTCAATGATTACAGACTCAAAATCATCGGCGAACCACAGAATGATGATGACAGAGCATCACTTACTAAAACAAAAACTCTTGCTGATAAGCTCGAAATTACGGAATATATTGATTTTATGCCATTCAGTGCCCAGGTTCATGACCTGATTATCCGCGATGCAATGTATATCAATTCATCAGATTATGAAGGTATGTCCAACGCTATGCTCGAAGCAATGGCTATCGGAATGCCTGTCATCTGCACCGACTGCCCCATAGGCGGTGCAAATGCAGTTATAAAGAATAATGAAAACGGCATTCTTACCGAAGTCGGCAATGCAAAAGAAATGTGCGAAGCAATGAAAAAGATTGCAAGTAACAAATCATTTGCCGATAAACTTTCTAATAATGCCGCACAAATCAGATACGAACTCTCACTCGAAAACACAGCAAAAAAATGGATGGAGCTGTTATAAATGAAGAAAAAACTTTTAATAGTAGCCCACCATATGACTATCGGCGGTGTGCAGAAATCTCTCATATCCGCTTTGAAGGCACTTGACTATAACAGATATGATGTCACTTTGTATCTTCGAAAAAACCGTACCGATCTTCTTCCTTTTGTTGATGAAAGGGTCAATGTAATAATAAACACCGACCCTAATCGCTACTACAGAAAACCCTATGCAATTCTTCTTCAAATCAAAGCTCTTATTGCAAAGATGTTCGGTAAAAAAAATAAGGCTGATGAACTCAACAACACTCTTGAAGAAAGAATCCGTCAGGATTCAATGCAATATGAAAAGAAAACATATTTCGGCAACACTCACTATGATATTGCAGTTGCTTACGTCCAGGGATATGTTGCTTTGTTTGTTGATAAATGCGTAAGTGCCGATAAAAAAATCCTTTTTTATCACACGAGCACAAACGATACTCCCGAAATTCATAATACCGTAATTCCCAATTATACAACCGTAGCCGCTTTGCATGAGCAACAGAAAGCTCTGCTTGAAGAATGGTATCCCGATTCGAAAGGCAAGATAAAAATTGTTGAAAACTACACGGATAAAGAATTGATAACCGAACAAAGCAAAGAGTTTTCAATTCTCCCAACAGATAAAATCGTTCTCTGTTCCTGCGGAAGATTCGCTGCCGTAAAAGGTTTTGATATGGCAGTTAAGGCTGCAAAATTGCTTAAGGATAACGGCATCAAATTTGTCTGGTATTTTGTCGGTGACGGCCCCGAAAGAAACAAGCTTGAGAATAAAATTTCGGAATACGGGCTTGAGAATAATATCATCATAACCGGAATGCAAAAAAATCCCTATCCCTATATGGCAGGCTGTGATATATATGTTCAGCCGTCATATGAGGAATCACTTGGCCTGACTATGCTCGAAGCTCATAGGCTTAACAAACCTATTATTACTACAGGAACAGTCGGCGGATGTAAGCTTGTTGAAAACGGCAAAAACGGTATCGTTTGCGAAATCAATCCCGACTCTATCGTCGAAAGTGTAATCAATCTTATTAACGATAAAGAAAAATACAATGATATGATAATCTATCTCAAATCAACCGATTATTCGCACGAATTCGAAAAATACAAAGGACAATGGAAAAATCTTTTGGAGGGGTGAAGCAATGAAGTTCAGCATACTTGTTCCCGTATATAATGTTGAAAAATATCTCGAGCAGTGTGTTGACTCCCTGCTTAACCAAACTTACAAAGGTGAATATGAAATAATCCTTGTTGATGATGGCTCAACCGATTCATCAGGTACCATCTGCGACAGATATGCAGAAAACAATCCCGATAAAATCAAGGTTGTTCATAAAAAAAACGAAGGACTTGTTTCCGCAAGACAGACAGGAATAGAGATTGTGCTCGGAGAATATTCACTTTTTGTCGATTCGGATGATTTCGTTGAAACAAATCTTATAGAAACAGTTAATGTCTGTATTGATAGAAACGATAATCCTGATATGGTGATTTACTCTTTCCGATATTATTCAAACGGTAAAACAACCGAACGAAAATCAACTCTTGCCTCCGAAGAAAAACTCTTCACAAAAGACAATAAAAAAGGGCTTTATGAAGCCTTGATTTCAACAACTTTTATCACCTCACTATGGACAAAAGCAATAAAAACGGAAATTCTCAAAAAAGATCCTACTGATTACAGTCAGTACTACGATAAAAATATGGCTGAAGATTGGTTCAGATCAATTCACCTGATTACATCTGCGCAGAAAATAATATACATCAACATTCCGCTTTATAATTACAGAACAAACGAAGAAAGTATTTCCCGCTCATTCCGACCCGAAACCATTGAAAAAAAGAATATTCTTTATGTTTATGACCGTTTCATGGAATATCTTCCGAAGTGGAATATGAATACAGAAGAATATCACCAGAAGCTCAATGCAAGATGGCTGAATGAGACTATATATACATTCTCAAAATATTATGAAAATGTTACGGCAAGTGAAAGAAAATCCGTTTTGAAATATGACTGGAATTCAATGTTGCCTATAAAAGTAAAAAAAGGCATATACAATCCATACGAAAATAAAAACTCGCGCAAATTATTTGATCTTATTGCCGAAAAAAAGTTTTTGAGTTTAAAACTGCACTTTGCATATAAAAACATTTATAAAAATTATCGGAAACTGAAATCAAGGTTGCTGAATAAATGAACAAAGAAATCATATTTATCATAAAACTGATGCTTGGCGGTGGAGCCGAAAGAGTTGTAACACTACTCAGCAATGCCGCTATTGAAAAAGGATATAAAGTATCCCTGATGCTTACACATCAGAACAAAAAAAATGCCGTTCTGCAAGGCATTGACAACAAAATAAATGTTATATCTCTTCCAGATGAAATATCAAATCAACAGTTCTCATCCTTGAAGCCTCGCTTGATTATGCTGATCGCAAGACTTATTGGAAAACTTGGATTTAAAGATAAATCCTCTGTTTTGAAATATTACTCAAGAAATTTTTCCTCGATAATTTGGATGAAAAAGTATTTCAAAAACCACAAAAACTCATCAGCAGTTGCGTTTTTATATGATTCAATCTTTATTGCTCTTCTTGCCAAAAACAAATCAAGCAGAGTAATAATTTCGGAGCGCGGAGACCCTGCACAATCATCAGACAGTAAAACCGTAGCTGCTTTTATGAAAACAGAGTTTCCGAAAGCGGACGGTATTGTTTTTCAATCTCCCGATGCACAGAAATGGTATCTTGAAAACACGCCTGCCCGCGGAACTGTTATATTCAACCCCGTAAAATCCAATTTACCCGAACCTTATAACGGCGAAAGAAAAAAACGAATCGTCAATTTTTGTCGTATTTCGGCACAAAAAAACCTGATTATGCTTGTTGATGCTTTTTCAGAATTTCACAAACAGTTTCCCGATTATGAACTTGACATAATCGGTGATCCAGTGGGAAATGATGCAAAGGGTTATATTGATTCAATCATCGAACACATCAAGCATAACAACTGCGAAAACTGCATTCATATCCTCCCCTCCCAAAAGGATATTCATAATTATATAAAATACTATGCCATGTTTGTTTCGTCGTCGGATTTTGAAGGAATGTCAAACTCTATGCTTGAAGCTATGGCTATGGGACTTCCATGTGTATGCACAGACTGCCCCGCAGGCGGTGCAAGAGCGGTTATCAAAGACGGATATAACGGTCTGCTTACTCCCGTTGGTGATTCGCACGCACTTTTTCTTGCTATGAAAAAGATTGCAGAAAATCCTGACCTTGCAAAAAAGTTGTCGCAAAACTCCGTAAAGATACGCGAAGAACAATCTGTTGATAAAACAATTAAGAAATGGATGGAACTTTTTGATTAACAAATCCATCTTTATTGAGGTGACTCTATATGTCTAAATTCTTTATAAAGTTAAAAGAAAAACTATATGTAATTTGGAAATATATAAAAAAGCCAGAAAAGTTTATTTGTGATTTGTGTGATTATGATAACCATCGTTTCGCTCGTTTTGTTCCTGATAAACTTCATTTGAAATGTTTGTTTAAAAAACATATGAATACAAAATTGAGTTTATCAAACCCCAAAACTTTCAGTGAGAAATTGCAATGGTTAAAATTGTACGATCGAAAACCTGAATATACCATTATGGCGGATAAAGCTTCAGTTAAGCGATATGTTGCAGATAAAATAGGGGCGGATTTTATTATACCCACCTTAGGAATATTTGATTCCGTAGAAGAAATTCCGTTTGATGAGTTGCCCCAAAAATTTGTTTTGAAATGTACACATGATAGCGGAAGCGTTTTTATTTGTGATAAAACCAATAGGTTGGACTTAGATTATATAAAAAAAGTTTTAACCGTTCGATTAAACAGCAATTTCTTTTGGTATAGTCGTGAATGGGTTTATAAAAATATAAAACCAAGAATAATTGTGGAAGAATTTATGCCAGACGAAAACGGGAATTGTCCAGTAGATTATAAATTCTATTGTTTCAATGGCAAAGTGGAAGTTTTTATAGTTGTAAACAATAGATTTACAAACCGCTCCACAAATTACTATAATAAAAAATCAGAATATCTTGAATTCGGTAAAATTCATAGTATGCCAGATCCTTCTATTAAATTAGAGGTTCCGAAAAATTTTAATGAAATGTTGTCAATTGCAGAAACACTGTCTGAAAATATCCCTTTTTTAAGAGTAGATTTATACTCTATAAACAACCGGATATATTTTGGTGAACTAACATTTTATCCGTCAGGTGGAATTGAGCCTTTTACAAATGACGGAGATATGCTTTTAGGAAATCTGCTTAAGTTAAATAATAAATAAGGAGAAAAATTTATGAGTAATATAGATGTAAGTATTATTGTGCCTATTTATAACAAGGAACTGTATTTAGAGGAATGCCTTGACAGCATAATAAATCAAACTCTCAAAACAATTGAAATCATTCTTGTAGATGACGGTTCAACGGACAATAGCAAAAAAATATGTGAACAATACCTCAAGGATAATAGAGTGAGTTATTATTATCAGGAAAATGAAGGCCTCGCTTCGGCAAGACAAACTGGTATAAACGTATCTAAAGGTGAGTATATCGGCTTTATTGATGCTGATGACTGGATTGAACTTGATATGTATGAAAAAATGTATGGAAAAGCAAAAGAATTTAATGCTGATGTCGTGTATTGTAATAGAGTAGATAATATTGATTCTTATAGGCCCTCCAAAGAAATACCTACCGGATACTATGATAGGGATAAAATATTGAATTATATCTTGCCAAGATCCCTTGCATATATTGGGAAAAAAGGCGAAAAGCGGTGTATCAGTTGGAATAATTGCCGCAGAATTTACAGAAAACAACTAATAGAAGATAATCACTTTGTTTTTGATAAACGATTCAGAAGAAGCCAGGATTTACAGTTAACATATGAAACAATGCTATACGCAAAAGGTTTTTACTACATGGGAGATGATCGTCCCTACCACACAAGAACAGTTGGCGATTCTCTTTCAAGAGGCTATACCAAAAATATGTGGAATTTATATATTCCTCTTATCGAACGTTTATATAAAGATACGGAAAATTTTAAAGAAGCCGATCTTATGGACCAAATGCATCTGCGTGCATTTTTCTTTGTAACTGACTGTATCGAAAATGAGTTTAAGCCGCTTTGTCCCAATGATAAAAAAACAAGAATCAATTTAATTTCTGAAATAATAAGTCATCCGATTTGTGACAGATATTACGGACATATCGAATACCACAAACTCAATCCGCTTTATCGCAAGTATTATGAATTGATTCATAAGAAAAAAGCTGCAAGAATTCTTTCGTTCACAAAAAGTTATAGACGCAGACAGGCTTTTAAAAAGAAATATGTCAACCCATTGATTAATTTCTTAACAGAAAATCCTGTCTATAAAAAAATCAGAGGAAAATAAATTTCTGGTTTTAACCAGCTGCTCAACGAGGTATTGTATGAAAAAGTTTCTCATCTCAATAGATACAGAGGGTGACAATCTCTGGAAATGGTCTGTAGGCAAACCTATATCAACTGAAAACGCAGGCTATCTTCCGAGATTTCAGGAGCTTTGTGAGAAATATGGTTTCAAACCAACATATCTGACAAATTATGAAATGGCAAAAGATCCGTTTTTTGCAAGTTATTTCAAAAAAAAGTCAAAAGAAAAACTTTGCGAAATCGGAATGCATCTGCACGCCTGGAACAGTCCTCCGGATTTTGATTTGGAAATACGAAATGATATTCCTGCAGGAGCACCCTTTATTACAGAATATCCTGCAGAAATTATCGAAGAAAAAGTTTGTTTTTTAACAGCTTTGCTCGAGAAAACTTTTGAATCTGAAATCATTACTCACCGTTCAGGAAGATGGGCTACAAATCAGGAATATTTTAAAATTCTTGATAAAAACAATTATAAAATAGATTGTTCCGTAACCCCTATGATTGATTGGACGAAGGCAGCAGGACAAAGCCCTGATTCTTATGGGACTGATTACAGCGATTTCAAAAAATCACCATACATCATAGGAAACACCAATATTCTTGAAATACCGGTTACAATCAGAGAAAATCACAGATTGAGATCTTTAAAAAACTGCGGCATAAAGAAAGGTATGCAGAAAATATCAGAAGCAAGAAAAGGTTATGGTCCCCTTTGGCTAAGACCAAAAAACACAAAAGAAAATCTTCAGGATATGCTGTATCTTACAGATAAAATTTCAAAAGAACACAAAACCGATTACCTAATGTTTATGCTTCATTCTTCTGAATTTATGCCAGGTGGCAGTCCAACTTTTATCACTAATGAATCAATAGAACAATTATATAAAAATTTAGATGTTTTGTTTAACCACATCAGCAAAAATTTTTCAGGATGTACTTTCAAGGAGTATTATGAAAAACACAAATAACGTAAAAAAGAAAATTCTTTTTGTTACTCAGTCTCTTGCTCGCGGCGGTATGGAGATGGTATTAGTTAATATCGCCAATAACTTAAGCGAAAAAGGTTATGGTATTACTGTTTTATGTTTCGATCCTATTAATTGTCTTGTTTCTAATCTTAATGACAATATCCGCTATATCTATAAGCCAAGACGAAAATTTCCTGTATTAAGAAAAATACCTTATATCAAAAGGTTTTTTAAATACAAAAAAGCTGTATGGGAGCATAGAACTTCTGCAAAAAATTTATACAAATATTATGTCGAAAAAGATAAATATGATGTTGAAATCGGTTTTATCAGAGGTCCTTCCATAAAAATTGCAAGCGGATCTACAAATAAAAACTCAAAAAAAATTGCCTGGGTACATACGGATTTTAAATTGTGCAATCCGAAAACCATTACAAGTTGGTTCAACAATTTAGAAGAAGCCAAAACAGCTTATAATAAAATGGATAATATTGTTTGCGTTTCCGATAAAGCCAGAGAAAGCTTTAACGAAGTAATAGGATTAGAAGAAAAAACAAAAACAGTATATAACTTGATTCCAGCTAAATCGATAATAGAAAAAAGCTATGAAAGCATACCCTTAAAAAAAGAAAAGTTTACAATCATTACCGTCGGTAGATTAATCCCCGATAAACGTCAGGACAGATTGCTTTCTGCAACAAAAAGACTTGTTGATGAAGGTTATAATTTTGATGTTTGGATAGTCGGAGACGGTATACACGCAAACGAATTAAAAAAATATTGCGAAGAAAATAAACTTGACAATATTATCTTTACAGGTATGCAATCCAATCCTTATTCTTATATGAGAAATGCAGATCTGTTTGTTCTCACTTCATACAGAGAAGGCTTTGCTTTGGTTATTCCCGAAGCGATGGCTTGCGGATTACCCGTTTTAAGCACCGCTTGTACAGGACCCACAGAGATTCTGAATAACGGAGAGTTCGGTATATTGGTGGATAACAGCTCCGAAGGTGTTTACAACGGTCTAAAAAACATTTTGGATAACAAAGAAATACTTGAATCATTAAAATTAAAATCTCAAGAAAGATATATGGATTTTGATGAAGAAACAATTGTTCAAGAGATTATTGAACTTTTTGACTAAAAAATAGATATAAATTTTAAAAACTAAGGTGGCTTTTATGACACAACAAAACTGGACAACCATTGTCAAGGCAAGCAATAGTGCGATAAATATGGATATTAAAGGTCTGAAAAAATGCAAAGACCTTATATTCCTTTTTGTACGCAGAACTTTCGTTGCAAAATACAAACAAACTGTTTTAGGTCCTGCCTGGGCAGTTATTCAGCCGTTTTTTACAACGGTTGTTTACTCGGTTTTCTTCGGTAACATAGCAGGACTCGGAGCATCAGGTGTGCCTAATTTTATATTCTACCTTGCAGGTACTATTGTGTGGACACTCTTTGCAAACTGCCTTACCGAGACTTCCCACACTTTTACGGGGAACTCTGCGATTTTGGGCAAAGTCTATTTTCCCAGGCTTGTTATGCCGATTTCAACGGCTATTTCGCAGTTTATCAGCTTCTTTATTCAGTTTACATTTATGCTCTGCTTTATGGTTTACTATCTTATAACAAATGCAGGACTCAAACCTAACATACTCATTGCTATGTTCCCGCTTGCGCTGATTCAGCTTGCAATTCTCGGTATGGGATTCGGTATGATTATCTCGGCACTAACGACAAAATACCGAGACCTTGCAATGGTGGTTAGTTTTGGGGTTACTCTTTGGTCATACTGCTCCCCTGTTGCATATGATATGTTCAGCCGTCCGCAGATTGCTCCGGGAAGTATGTTGTACAACATTTATATGCTTAATCCGGTTACACCCGCTATTAATCTTTTCCGTTACGGATTCCTTGGCACTGGAGAAGTAGACTGGTTGTTCTACGGTATAAGCTGGATAACAACAGTTGCTGTCGCATTAGTCGGAGCACTGATGTTCAGTAAATCCGAAAAAACCTTTATGGATACAGTGTGAGGTGCGGTATGGAAGAATTAGCAATAAGAGTTGAAAATGTTTCAAAAGAATACCGCCTTGGTGCTATCGGCGGTGCAACACTTAAAGGCGAAATACAGTCAAAACTTGCAAAAATATTCAACAAAGAAGATCCCAACCTTAAAATCGGAGAAAAGGCTCACAATAAAAATGAACGTTTTCTTGCACTTAATGATTTGTCTTTTGACATAAAAAAAGGTGAAACCGTCGGCATTATCGGCAGAAACGGTGCAGGCAAATCAACTATTCTTAAGCTCATTTGCCGTGTTACTGCACCCACAAAAGGTAATATCTATCTCAACGGCAGAATCACCAGTATGCTTGAAGTCGGAACAGGTTTCCACCCTGAACTTACAGGCAGAGAAAATGTTTATCTTAACGGTGCCATTCTCGGTATGACAAAAGCAGAAATTGATAAGAAATTTGATGAAATAGTTGAATTTTCTGAAGTCAGACAATTCATTGATACTCCCGTTAAACGATATTCAAGCGGTATGAAAGTTAAGCTTGCTTTTTCTGTAGCATCTCATCTTGACAGTGAAATCATGATTATGGATGAAGTCCTTGCCGTTGGTGACGTTGCGTTCCAGAATAAATGCATTGACAGAATGAAAAAAGTTGCCGAAGAAGAAGGCCGGACTATACTTTATGTAAGTCACAATATGTCTACTGTAAAAAAATTATGTGATAGATGTATTGTTCTTTCAAACGGCACAAAAGCATTTGAAGGTGATACGGACAAAGCTATCGCAATATATATGAAAGACGATTTTAACGATGCGGTATATTTCAAAACAGACGGTTCTCAACGCGATTGGAAATGTAATTTACGTCACCTGATGGATGGTTTCAAACTTCTTGATACCGACACCAACCATTTTTATTACGGAGAAAAATTCAAGTTCCGTATGGATTGGCACAGCACGACAGATACTGATCGCATCAAAATGAAAATCGTCATATTCGGCAGTGATGCCGAAGGTATTGGCGTCATCTATGCGGGAGATTTGAATTATTCTGTAGGTAATAATCAGAATGAGTTTATTTTTGACACAAAATTCCTTATGCCCGGGCAATATGCTCTGCATTTTAAATTATATGACGAAGACTATGAGGGAAATGCTGAATATTACGACCAATGCATTGGTATAAGATTTACCATTGAACATTCCAAAAATAACAATCACCTAAAACACTGGTTCAAAGACTGGGGCAATGCAGTTTTACCCTGCATAGAGCAAATCAACGGAGATGATAAAAATGTATGATTTCAAAGGCGAGACCTTACTTATAACCGGCGGTACGGGTTCATTCGGCAATGCCGTACTCAACCGCTTTCTTAAAACTGATATAAAGGAAATCCGTGTTTTCTCGCGTGACGAGAAAAAGCAGGATGATATGCGTCACGAATTCCAGGCTAAGATGCCCGAAGTTGCCGACAAAATCAAATTTTACATAGGCGACGTTCGTAACATAGACTCGCTCAGAGGCGCTATGGTTGGCGTTGATTATGTTTTCCATGCAGCGGCTTTGAAGCAGGTTCCCTCCTGTGAATTCTTCCCTATGGAAGCTGTTAAAACCAACGTTATCGGCACAGACAATGTTTTGACTGCCGCTGTTGATGCAGGGGTTAAATCCGTTATCTGCCTTTCAACCGACAAAGCTGCATATCCCATCAATGCTATGGGTATCACAAAGGCACTCGAAGAAAGAGTTGCAACTGCGAAGGCTCGAAATGTTGACCCTGCAAAGACTAAAATCTGCTGCACACGTTACGGAAATGTTCTCTGCAGCCGAGGCTCTGTTGTTCCTCTCTGGATTGACCAGATTAAAAACGGCCAGCCCATCACAATCACCAACCCTGATATGACACGCTTCATTATGTCGCTTGAAGAGGCGGTTGACCTTGTTCTTTTTGCATTCAAGGAATGCGAAAGCGGTGATATTTTTGTCCGCAAAGCTCCCGCCTGCACAATTCAGACTCAGGCTGAAGCAGTCTGCGAACTTTTCGGCGGAAAGAAAGAGGATATCAAGATTATCGGTATCCGTCATGGCGAGAAAATGTATGAAACACTTCTCACAAACGAAGAATGTGCAAAGGCTGAAGACATGGGCGACTTCTTCCGTGTTCATGCTGATAACAGAAGCCTTAACTATGATAAATATTTCTCAGACGGCGATGTAAAACGCGCTGAACTTACAGAATTCAACAGCAACAACACAAAACTTCTTGATGTTGAAGAAGTCAAAGAAAAGCTTCTTGAACTTGACTACATCAGAGAAAGACTTGAAGAATTCAACGCATAAGGTGAATTTATGAAATACGATATTAATTTTAAGAACAACGGCAAACTTAAACTGCTTATAATCGTCGGAACAAGACCTGAAATCATCCGACTTTCCGAGGTTATAAAGAAATGCCGTAAACATTTTGACTGCATTCTTGCACACACAGGTCAGAATTATGACTACAATCTCAACGGAATTTTCTTTGAGGATCTGAATCTTGCAGTACCCGAAGTTTATCTCAACTGTGTTGGCGAAAATCTCGGACAGACTGTCGGCAATATCATTGCTTCCTCGTATGAACTTATGGATGAAATCAAGCCCGATGCTCTTCTTATTCTCGGAGATACCAACAGCTGTCTTTCGGCAATAAGCGCAAAGAGGCTTCACATTCCCATTTTCCATATGGAAGCGGGCAACCGTTGCAAGGATGAGTGCCTTCCCGAGGAAACCAACAGAAGAATCGTTGATATCATTTCCGATGTAAATATTGCATATTCCGAACACGCAAGAAGATATCTTGCAGAATGCGGTCTGCCCAAAGAGCGAACCTATGTTTCGGGTTCACCTATGGCAGAGGTTCTTAATGCTAATATCGATAAAATCCTTGCAAGCGATATTCTCTCAAAACTCGGTCTTGAAGAGAAAAAATATATTCTTCTTTCGGCACACAGAGAAGAAAATATCGACACCGAAAAGAATTTCCGCTCGCTGTTCAACGCTCTGAACTCACTTGCGGAAAAATACGATATGCCCATTCTCTACTCATGCCATCCCCGTTCAAGAAAAAGACTCGAGAACTCCGATATTGTGCTTGATAAGAGAATTATTATGCACGAACCTCTCGGTTTCTCCGACTATAACCGTTTGCAGATGGGTGCATTCGCCGTTGTTTCAGACAGCGGCACACTGCCCGAAGAGAGCAGTTTTTATCTGAGCATCGGCAGACCTTTCCCTGCAGTCTGCATAAGAACATCAACTGAGCGTCCCGAAGCGCTGGACAAAGGTTGTTTTGTTCTTGCGGGCATTGATGAAAACGGTCTGCTTCAGGCTGTTGAAACCGCAGTTGAACTCGCTTGCGATAAAGATTCCGCAATTCCCGTTCCCGATTACACAGATAAAAACGTTTCCGATAAAATTGTAAGACTCATTCAGAGCTATACGGGAATAGTAAACAAAATGGTTTGGAGAAAGTTCTGATGAATATTCTTATCACAGGTGCAAAAGGATTTGCAGGCAGAAATCTTGTTGCAAATCTTTACACAATAAAAGACGGTAAAAATAAAACCCGTCCCGAAATTAAGATTGATGAAATTTTTGAATATGATATTGATTCAACCCCTGAAGGGCTCCATAAATACTGCTCAAAGGCAGACTTTGTTTTCCACCTTGCAGGCATAAACAGACCCAAAGAAACAAACGAGTTTTCGGGCAACTACGGTATTCTGGGAACAGTTCTTGATGAACTGAAAGCATGCAAAAACAAAGCTCCCGTTATGCTTTCATCATCTGTTCAGGCTACTCTTGAAGGCAGATTTGCAGGCTCAGAATACGGCAAAAGCAAGCTTGAAGCCGAGAATATGCTCTTTGATTACGAAAAAGAAACGGGTGCAAAGGCTCTTGTTTACCGTCTGCCCAACCTTTTCGGTAAATGGTGCAGACCCAACTATAATTCCGCCGTTGCAACCTTCTGCAACAACATCGCAAAGGATTTGCCCATAACCGTCAATGACCCTTCCGTTGAGCTTGAACTTCTCTATATCGACGATTTTGTTGACGAAATGCTGGGTGCCCTTGAAGGCAAGGAAACAAAAGACGGAAATTTCTGCACTTTCTCCGTTACTCACAAGGTAACTCTCGGAGAAATTGTTAAGCTTCTTGAAAGCTTCAAGGCACAGAGTCAGACTCTCGTTATGCCTGAAATTCCGTATAATTCATTTGCAAAAAAACTTTATTCAACATATCTTTCATATCTTCCCGAGGAAAAAGTGAGTATTCCTCTTAAAATGAACAGCGATGCCAGAGGCAGTTTCACCGAAATTTTAAAAACTGCAAACTGCGGTCAGTTTTCGGTTAACGTCAGCAACCCCTCAATAACCAAGGGTCAGCACTGGCACAACACAAAGTGGGAATTTTTCATTGTTGTTTCGGGTACTGCACTCATTCAGCAAAGAGAAATCGGCACGGACAAAGTGCTTGAATTCAGAGTTTCGGGCGATAAACCCGAAGCTGTGCATATGCTTCCGGGCTTTACTCACAATATTATAAATCTTTCCGAAACGGAAAATCTCGTTACGCTTATGTGGGCAAACGAACAGTTTGACCCGAATAAGCCCGATACATTTTTTGAAGTGGTGTAATTTAAATGGGTATTAAAAATGCCAAGTTAAGAGAACACGAAAAGATTTTGCTTGATATTCTTGCAAACAATCTTTTTGACGCAGGGCGCAAGGTTGAACTCAATGAGGGCAACCTCAATGCGGTCTGGTGCGAAGCATATGCTCAAGCCGTTACTCTCATGGCATTTCACAACTCAAACGAAAATGTTCTTAAAAGCGAAAAATGCTCATATATCAGAAAAAAGCTTACTCAGACACTTGCAGATAACGCCAAAGTTGACTTCGAACACGTGCGTATCTGCAATATAATGAAAAATGCAGGCATTCCCTGCACAATTCTCAAAGGCTTCGCATCCGCGCTTTATTATCCAGACCCGCTTATGCGTTCAATGGGCGATGTTGATTTTCTTGTTGACACGGATGATTTTGAAGAAGCAAACAAAACACTTCTTCAAAACGGATATGAGGCAACGGGCAAAAGCCACGATGTACACGATGTTTTTCTGGGCAATATATGCCGATGCGAAATGCACTTTCAGCCATCGGGAATACCGCAAAGCAAAGCGGGTGTCAAAGTCAGAAAATATCTTTCGGGACTTCTTGATAAATCCGAAACAGCCAAAACAGAGCTTGGAGATATAACAGTTCCCTCTGCCTACCATCACGGACTTATAATTCTTCTTCATATGTGCCACCATCTGACTGGTGATGGCTTGGGACTCAGGCATCTTTGTGACTGGGCAGTATTCCTGAATAAAATCGGTGAAGAAAAATTTCTTGAGATGTTTGAAAAAACATTCAAAAGCATCGGCCTCTGGGAATTTGCAAAAATAATGACATTCATTTCATGCGAATATCTCGGTTTGCCGGGTATGAACTGGGTAAAGGATGCCGATCAGAATCTCGCAGATTATATTCTCATTGATATTATTATCGGCGGTAACTTCGGTCAGAAAAATGCCGACAGAAGTCACGAAAGCCTTTTGATATCAAGCAAAAACGAAAAAGAAATCTCTATGCTCAGGCAGTTCTTCATTTCTGCTAACAGCATTGTTTATAAAAACTGGAAAGCGGCAAGAAAATTTAAAATTCTTATCCCGTTCGGCTGGCTTTTCTTCGGGGGCAGATATATAATCCGTTCTCTTCTCGGGAAACGCCCGAAAATCCGCCCGCAAAAGGTTGCAAAAGAAGCATCGGAAAGAATAGACATCTATTCGTGCCTCAATCTCTTTGGAGAAACGAAGAAATAAACGCAAAAGCGGTGTCAGATATGAAAAAAACAATAAAAATAATCGGTGTCATTCTGATTGTTG
This sequence comes from Acutalibacteraceae bacterium, assembly GCA_045658585.1. GTDB lineage: Bacteria > Bacillota > Clostridia > Oscillospirales > Acutalibacteraceae > CAG-177. The sequence goes on from JAZOVH010000075.1 coordinate 36,664, forward strand.
CGGCGATTACCATAGGTGCGGTAATTGCGGTAAATCATTTCCTGATGCAGTCAGATATTGATGAACAGACTTCCGAAACGCAAACCACTCAAGCTGTTTCAACTGAAGATAATGTTCTCAATCCCGAGGATGTTGAGTGGAACGGCGATAAATTTGAAGCTTTGAACAACGACGGACTTGTCAATATTCTCCTCATCGGTCAGGACAGACGGGAGGGCGAGGGCAGACAGCGCTCGGATGCAATGATTCTTTGCAGTTTCAATCCCGAAAACAACAAGCTTTCGATGGTTTCGTTCCTTCGCGACCTCTATGTTCAGATTCCGGGTTATGAGGACAACCGACTTAACGCCGCATATGCATACGGCGGATTTGAACTTCTTAAAGAAACTCTTGAACTGAATTTCGGCATTTCTGTTGACGGATGCCTTGAATCTGATTTTGAGGGCTTTGAAAAGATAATCGATACCGTTGGCGGTGTTGATATTGAACTTACGGCAAAAGAAGCTGAAATAGTCGGCAACGGCGCAACGGAGGGCCTTTGCACTTTGAATGGTGAACAGGCTCTCACTTATGCCAGAATCCGTAAGATAGACAGTGATTTTCAAAGAACGTCAAGACAGAGAAAAATTATGGGTGCGGTTTTTGAAAAAGCAAAAACATATTCCCTTTCTGAACTCGCAATGTTTTTCAGCGAAATTCTGCCGCTGATGGCAACCGATATGGCGGAAGATGAAATGATGGCTCTTGCTTTGTCGTTCGCATCTTCGTTCCGTGACATTGAAACAGAAAGCTTTATTGTTCCTGCAGAGGGAACTTATAAAAATGCTATGATAAGAGAAATGGCAGTCCTCGTTCCCGACCTTTATGAAATCAGAAAGCTGATTTTTGAAGAATATCTGCCGATGTAAAAAATTATTCTGAATGGTGAGAATATGAAAAAATTATTATCTTTAACTCTTGCATTGCTTGTTTTCTTTAACTGTTTCTGCTTTGTTTCTTTTGCTGAAGACACAACAGCAGAAAACAACACCGATTTTGCAGTCAAAGCGGCAGAAATCATCAAAAACGACGATAACGAAGCAGAGATGCTCCGAATCATAGGCAGACTCAGGTCTGATGCGGCAAAATTTGATTTTCCTTATATCAGTGACTGCGTTGTTTCGAATAACGGCAGATTTGTTCTTCAGTTTTCCTCTGAAGAAAATCTCAAAGCCAGCCTTGATGAACTGAATAAAAATCCCGATGTTATCTATGCTGAACGCGATGTTCCTGTTTATACCGGAGCAGTTGAAGAATCGGCAGAGCATCTTTCATGGGGTGTAAAAGCTATTGAAGCCGACACTTATTCGCAGTCAATATTCCCCTCCTCGGGTAATTCCGTAACCGTTGCAATAGTTGACAGCGGCTGTGAGGATATTGATTTTATCAAAAACAATCTTGTTGAAGGTTATGATTTCTTTAACAATGATTCAGATGCAACCGATGACACCAGCGATGACAGCCACGGAACATTCCTTGCAAGCATAGTTGCAGACTGCGTCGGCAATCTTCCGATTAAAATAATGCCCGTGAGAGTTCTTAATGCAAAGGAAGCGTCTCTCATAAATGTTGTTAACGGTATCATTTATGCGGTTGATAACGGCGCCGATGTCATCAATGTAAGTCTTTATGCCGTTTTGAAAAACTGCAAAGCTCTTGAAGATGCTGTTTCTTATGCAGAAGAAAACAATGTAACTGTTGTTGTAAGCGCAGGAAATTCAAAGAATGATGTTCAGTATTTCTGCCCTTCACATTGCGAAACCGCGCTCACCGTAGCCTCAGTTAATTCGGACTTGATTTTCTCAGAAAGCTTTTCAAATTTCGGAAACGGTATTGACCTTGCCGCACCGGGTGAAAACATATCGGGATATAACGCTTCAGGCGAAATATCAACCTTGAGCGGAACATCTATGTCCGCAGCCTTTGTTTCAGCGGCTGCCGCTATGTACCGCCTTGATAATCCCGATTGCAACACTGCTGATGTCCGAACCGCCCTCACCTCAACCGCACAGGATTTGGGTGCTTCAGGCAAGGATATTTGTTACGGCTGGGGTATCCCGAAGCTCAGCAACCTTATTAAACCAATCGGCATTAAAATCAAAAATAATTTTGGCGAAAAAACAATCAACTACGGAGAAACTCTCCGTCTTTCTGCCGAAACTACAAACAAACCCGAAAACACCACGGTTTGGTGGTTTGTAGACGGTATCAAAAGCGGTGAAGGTAACACCTTTGAGGTTGCTCCCAAAAACGGAAGTGTCTGGGTAACAGCAAAGCTTGTTAATGCTGACGGAACGGTTGTTAAAGACATCGACGGAAACGAAATATCCGATTCGCAAGCAGTTACCGCCAAATCAGGGTTTTTCCAGAAACTTATTTCTTTCTTCAAGAATCTTTTCAGGTTAAACAGAACGGTTATTCAATTTCTTGCAAAAACAACTGTTCCAAACTAATACTTACAAAAAGGATAAAACGGTGTGAGTTAAGCACACCGTTTTATTCCCCACTCTTAAGCACCAAAACTGACCGATTTAATCAAACAGTTGACAAAACAACTATGAAATTGTATACTTTAAAAGTGCCGTTTTGGCTTTTTTTTATAAATTTGTGTTCAAGAAATAAATTTATATCGTATTAAATGAACATTAAATAAAGAGGTTTTCATATGGATAAGAATACATTTGAGATTTTGAGGTTTCTCGCTGAAAATGGCGGTGAAAAGACCCAGAGAATGATTTCCGAAAAAACTGGTCTTTCTTTAGGCAGTGTAAATAAAATAATATCCAAACTTAAGGAAGCATCATATATAGATGATTCATACCTTTTAACCAAAAAGGGTATGGATTCATTGGCACCGTATGAAGTAAAAAATGCAATTATCTTGGCTGCCGGCATGAGTACACGTTTTATTCCCTTTTCATATGAAAAGCCAAAAGGATTAACGGTTGTAAAAGGTGAGGTGTTAATTGAGCGTCAAATCCATCAATTGCAAGAGGCCGGTGTGAAAGAGATTATTATTGTGCTGGGTCATATGATGGAAAAATTTCTTTATCTGGTTGACAAGTTTAATGTGAAAGTTGTTCTCAACAAAGATTACAGATATAAAAACACACATTCCAGCCTGTATTATTCGAGGGAATATCTGAAAAACAGTTATATCTGCTGTGCAGATAACTATTTCCCTGAATCAGTATTTCACAGATATGAATTTCACTCTCTATACTCTACCATATATATGGAGGGCGTATTACATGGTGAACGAGGTGTGTTCACCAATGCCAAGGGGCTTATTGTTGCAACGCAGCGTCCCGCCGTTAACCAATGGATTATGAACGGTTATGCATATTTTAATCAGGAATTCAGCAATAAATTCCGACCGATTTTAGAATCTATGTATGACACACCAGGGACTGACGGGCTCTATTGGGAACAGATATATGCAGAACATGTGGACGAATTACCATTGTACGAAAAGCGTTACACATCCGAACAGGTCATGGAGTTTGATTCGATAGCAGAATTAGAGGCGTTTGATCCCGATTATATTAAACATAATAGCATATCTTTGATAAAAAACATATGCACCACACTTAACTGTGATCCTGGCGACATACGTGAGATTCGTCCGATACTGAAAGGATATACCAACCGTTCCTTCAAATTCATTTGCAATGGTCAGGCTTATGTCTACAGAACCCCTGGGTCTATTTCGTCTGAATGGATAGACAGAAAAAGTGAAAAAATAGCGTTGGATAATGCTAAACAACAAGGTATTGATGACTCATATATCTATGCGGATGAAGAAAACGGATGGAAAATATCCCGTTTTATTGATGTAACAGACACCTTTAACTTTTCTAATCCTGATCATTTGGAAATGTTATGCCAAACACTGAGGGCTTTGTATAGTAAACCTCTGACTTGCAACAGACGGATGGATTATATGGAAGAAACTCTAAAGCTGCTCAAAAACATTAAAGCTATTGATACGGAAGCGTATCAGATAGCCATTAAACAATTAGACAGTATTCAAGCAATTGACAACGCGGTTAAAGCCGATAATTGGCCTATACAAATGGCACACAATGATATATACGAGGATAATATACTTCTTGATGGCGATAAGCTTTATTTGATAGACTGGGAGTATGCAGGCGACACTGATATCGGATACGATTTGTGCAAGTTGTTTGTAAAAAACAATGCAGAAGGCAATGATATCGATAAATGGTTAAGCTTTTATTTTGAACGAATGCCTACACCGTCTGAACGTAAACACATCATCGGCTGTGCAGCAGTATCATTTTACTATTGGTATATTTGGGCGTTGTATATGATCAAACACGGTAATGATTATTCCGAACTGATGCTGAATTACATAACTTTTTTTAATCGTTATCAAAAAGAGTTTTTTTCAATATCTGAAACTATAAATTAATAATATATATCAAACTTGCAAAATTTACAAAGATCAGGAGTTGTATACATGGAATATATTATCTCGATTTTTCTTGGAATTTATCTGCTAACAATTGGAATTCTTTGCTATATCAGAATAAGAAAAGATTTCAAAGGGGGCAAAAAATAATGAACATTTACTTGATTGGCATAATCATTTCTATGATTTTATATGTGGTGATAGGTTTTGCCATCAGTCGTCGTGTTAAAAATGCAAATGATTTCTTTGTTGCCGGTCGTCAAGCCCCAACCGTTCTGATTGTTGGTTCATTAGTTGCTTCGTATTGCTCGACAGGACTGTTTATGGGGGATGTAGGTGAAGCATACAGCGGACTGTTCAGCCCATTTATGATGACGGTTATGATGTTGGTCGGAGGCTATGTGTTGGGCAGTGTGTTTTTTGGAAAATATCTGCGCAGAAGTGAGGCCGTTACCATTCCTGAGTTTTTCGGACGTCGTTTTAATTCTAAACCCTTACAGATTTTAGCAGCTGTCACAGCCATCATTACTATGACAGTATATACACTTTCAGTTATGCAAGGAATCGGCACATTGATGAATTATGTGACAGGAATTGACTACAATCTTTGCGTGCTGTTGGCGCTTATTACTTTTGCGATCTTGACCGTTGCTTCCGGAGCAAAGGGTGTTTTGATAACCGATACGCTTATGTTCAGCGTTTTTACTGTTGCTTCCTTGATATCAGTTGGCATTATTGTAGTCAAACTCGGCGGTTGGAATACCGCAATCGAAAATATTACTAAAATCGATCAGACATTACTGTCTTGGAGCGGTGATTTGAATTATCTTTATCCTACCGGTGCCGAAAACATGGCTTGGGCTATTATGACCGGTCTTACATGGACGGCCGTATGTGCGGTAGCTCCTTGGCAATCCAGCCGTTATTTAATGGCAAAAAACGAACATGTTGTTATCCGATCTTCCGTTTGGGCAGCTTTTTTTGTTGCTGCTTTGGAATTTTTCATTCCAACAACAGGAGCTCTTTTAAAAGTGTTCGGCGACAAGATTCCCAGCCCTGTGCACTCAATGATTTGGGGTGTTATGAATTTTGTACCTTCTGTTATTGGCGTGATTGCCATAACCGGCGTGCTTGCAGCAGGCATATCGTCAGCAACAACATTTCTTTCACTAATCAGTTCCTCGATAACTAATGATATACTGGAATTGGATGACGATAAAAAGAAATTGAGATATAGCCGAATTGCCATTTTGGTCGTATGCGTTTTGGTTATGATTCTGGCATACTTTAATCCGCCGCAGATCTATTTGATTTTGCTCCTTAGTGGTACCGTTGTCGTATGCTCTTGGTTTCCTGTATGTATTGCATCTGTTTGGAGCAAGAGAGTAACAAAAACCGGTGCATTTGCAGGTATGTTATGCGGATTCCTTGGGTGTGCAACAATGAAAATTATCAGCGCAGTGGGTGGTATTTCATTGCCGATTTATCTTGACTCGTTTGTGATAGGTCTGATTGCCAATATACTAGGTCTGGTAATTGGTTCTGTACTCACTCAGCCGACAAACGAAGAAAAAGCAGCTCGAGAAAAGCTTTTTGAGGTGCCAGAAAAAGAATCAGATCCCACCGAGCAAAAGAAAACCAAACGGGCTCTCATCGTATTCATGGCGTTCGGTATATTGGTGACAGTGGCTATGATTATGCTTTGGGTCATTCCTTATCGCAACGCTTTGTAAAATATTTAACTACACGAAGTTTTAATTTCTCGTTGAAGAATCGGTAATTATACCAAACAATTAAAATAATAAAGAAAGCGAGGTGAAATTCACCTCGCTTTCTTTATTTATAAAAACATATTTACCTGTTGATATATTTTGTATAATCATTATTAATGTCGACTATAGAAATAGTATGTGAACCTCCGTTTCTTTTTTCGGGTGGAGGAGGAGTCATATAATCGCCATACTCTGTTGTAAGATACTCATCCCATTTATAAGGTGCTGGAAACATATGTCCTTCAAATTCAACTTCACAAGATTCATAAAAAAATTCAGTAAGAAATCTTGCTTTGATTTTAGAACTTGACCATAAATAATAGCAGTAAGAATAACTTTCAGGATCTTTGAAAAGATGTTTAAATATTATTCCGAATATCATTCTGCATATCTTCAGAGAAATCAGCTTGTTAGCAATTTTATAAACGATTTTTCCTTCCGTGTCTTCCATAAGTCCTAATTTTTTTGTTAATATTTTTTTCGTTCTTTTTGCTTTCTTATTGAGTTTATACAGCCATTTCTCATTATTTTCAACTCCGATTAACGGAAAAATATCAATCCAGATTCCTTGATGATGCATTCGATTTTTATGGTTGATTTGAATTGCTGTTGTGTTATTCTTTCTTATTTTTGTGTACCACATAGCAGTTATATCTGTTTTATAGTTTTGCAAGAAATACTCTTTGTCTAACTCTTTTTCAGCAATTTTACAAAACCTTATATAATCTTTTAACGGCATTGCTATATCAATATCATCATCCCACGGGATAAAACCCTTATGTCTGACTGCACCGAGAAGCGTTCCTGCAACCAAAAAGTAGCGAATTTTGAATTTCTTACAGATTCTATCGACTTCAAGAAGCATGTCCACTTCAATTCTCTGCATATCCTTATTAGCATTTTCACTCATAATAAATCTCCGTAATTATGATTTATGTTCATCAACAAATATGATTTTTTTACTTCATCAATCCGTTTTCAATCAGCTGCATAATAAAATCTTTCAAGTCAGCTTCTGCTTCTTCTTTAGAAACATCATAGTTTTTAAGAATTGCATCAAGTAATTCGTCAAAGGATTTTTCTTCGCGGAGTTCTTCCCAGAGGAGCTTGCTGACGGGATTGAGGATTATTATGTTTGTTCCGCAAGATGAGTCAATAGGAACGGCGATAAATTCACCTGCAACCTCTCTGACAACATATCCTTGTTTTATACTGTATTTCTTATTTACCATATCGTTACCTCACATATAAAACTCTTTATACCACTCTGCGAATTTGCGGAGACCTTCACGAAGTGGGGTTGAGGGTTTGAATCCGAAATCTCTTTCGAGTGCTGATGTGTCTGCATATGTAACAGGCACATCGCCTGCCTGCATCGGAACAAGTTGTTTATGAGCTTCAAAGTCATAATCGGCAGGCAATACCTCTGCACGGATAAGCTCCTGCTGAAGAATATCAACAAAGTCAAGAAGATTTTCGGGACTGTTATTACCTATGTTATAAACTCTGTAAGGCGGTACGGGGAGACCGTCCTCGCCGTTTTCTTTTTCGGGTGCACACTGCATAACTCTCTTTACGCCCTCGACTATATCGTCAACAAAAGTAAAGTCTCTCTTGCAGTTACCGAAATTGAAAATCTGAATGTTTTCCCCTGCCCTGAGCTTGTTTGTAAATCCGAAATAAGCCATATCAGGTCTGCCAGCAGGTCCGTATACTGTGAAGAAACGAAGTCCCGTTGAGGGAATATTATAAAGCTTTGAATAGGAATGAGCCATAAGCTCGTTGCTCTTCTTCGTCGCCGCATAAAGGCTGACGGGGTTATCAACCTTATCATCTGTGCTGTAAGGAATTTTTTTGTTTGAACCGTAAACACTCGATGATGATGCATAAACAAGATGCTCAACGGGATGATTACGGCAAACTTCAAGGATATTATAGAAACCGATGATGTTGCTTTCAATATAAACATCGGGGTTTGTTATTGAATAACGCACACCCGCCTGAGCCGCAAGGTTGACAACAACATCAAAGCCGTATTTTTCAAAGCATTCGTCAATAAGTGCTCTGTCAGCAATATTGCCTTTGATAAAAATCCATTCGCTTCCGTTTCTTTCGGCAGCAAGCTTTTCGATTTCACGAAGTCTGTAGTCTTTTATTGAAACATCGTAATAATCGTTCATATTGTCAAGACCGATTATTTTTATATTATCTGTGGTGCGTAAAAGCTCCATAACAAGATTTGAGCCGATGAAACCTGCCGCACCCGTAACGAGCACGGTTTTTCCGTTAAGATTAACATTCTGTGTTAACATAAATTCACCTTATCCGTAGATTATTTTATTTACTCTTCTTGCGGCATCATTGATGTCAAACGAAACAATTGCCATGCCGTTATAATACTTATAGGTATAAGCGTCGCTGAAAGGAACGTGATGCGATTCCATATTAAGACCGCTTCTCATTGCATCCGATGCTACATTGCCGATAACCGATGTCAGCTCAGAAAGGCTGATATTTGTTTTAACAAGTCCGAATGCGAAATTGGTTAAGTCATATATTTCCGAAAGGCTCTTTTCACGTATTATCTTTTTTGCAAGAGTTTCAATAACTTTTCGCTGTCTTTCGGTACGCTTGAAGTCGCTGTCTATCTTACGGATTCTCATATATGCAAGTGCTCTGTCACCGTTGAATTTATTGGGACCGACTTCATAATGAACTTTGCCGCCGCTGTAATTCGTAAGATAATCAACCTCTTTCTGTGTAAGGCTGATTGTAACGCCGCCTGCCTTATCAACGAAATCTGTAACACCGTTGAAATCAACAACAACGAATCTCTGAATATCAAGGTCAAGGAGCTGATTAACTGTGTTTACGCAAAGTCCGACGCCGTCAAACGAATAAGCCGCATTTATTCTGTTCCAGCCTCTGCCCTCAATGGGAACGAGCGAGTCACGGAGAATGGAAACCATTTTGACCGAACCCGTTTTCTTGTTATATGACACAACAATCAGGGCATCGCTTCTGCCTCTTTCCTTTGTTACATCTCTTGAGTCGGTTCCGATAACAAGAATATTTTCAATGTTGGGGTCTTTCTTTTCAACTTTATAAATCGGTGTTTTGCCGTAAACACTCTTAACATTCTCGGTTCTGCCGAAAGACGCATTTCTGTCAAGTCCGTCGCCTACCGGTCCGTTGTTTCCGCCTTGATTTACATTGTTCGGAAGGGTTTCAAGATCTCTGCCTACATCCTCTTCACGGAGAGTTACATTTGCCCATTCATCAGGCTGGGAATCCTGCTCGGGAACAACATATTCATCCGTTCTTTCAACAATATCAACCTCTTCGTAGGCATTGTTGTTATAGCTGATTATAAGGGGTAAAGCAATGCCTGCAAATGTGCCGATAACCAGCACAAGAAGAATCATCAGAATTATAAGTAATATTCTCTTTTTCTTTGATTTCTTTTCTTTTTTCATTAAAAGCACCCGATTCAATTGAATAGTCTTATTTTTATATTTTACCACATTATTAAAAAGAATACAACAAAAAAGTAACTCCCGATTTATAATAATCGAGAGTTACTAAAATAATTATAAATATATATTATAAATTAAACAACCTTATATTGCTTGAGTTCTTCTAAAAACTCATCCATATTGATACCGGATCTGACAGAATTCTCTGTTATGTTATTTCCGCTACCTCCCTGGTGATGCAGAACACCGTTTTTGGGGAAGCCCATATAATCTCCGTATTTTTCTGTAAGATACCTGTGGCAATCATTAGGAGCGAAAAATTCATATCCTTCAAATTCAATGGTTTTGAGAGGGAATACCATATCATTATCATAAACACATCTGTCTGCATTGAATTCAACATTCTGATACCATATAGGATTATCGGGATTTTCACGGCCTATTATTCTTTCTTTAGCTTCTTTCAGCGATTCCGGACTATCATTTCTATGCTTTGCATAATACCTTCGATACTCAACAGTTCTGTTTCTCAAGTCATCAAGATCTTTTATTGAATTGGCATCAACATTGTCTGCCGGAAAAATATCAAGAATCAAGCCTGCTTTCCAGATAGAAATTGCAATTCTTTGCGGGTTAGGTTTGTTAACCGCAATGTTAAATTTTTTAAGCTCTTCAGGAAGAATTTCCAATGCCTTATTATAGTTTTCTCGAGTCATACAAATATCCATGTCATCATCCCAAGGGATAAATCCTTTATGTCTGACCGCACCCAGAAGAGTTCCGTAACCAAGCCAATACTGAATGTTATGTTTTTGAAGAACTTCACAAACTATTCTTAACAACTCAGCATCAGCCAGCTGACACTTTCTGAGCAGTCCTATTGCTTTGGGAAATTCCGTTATATCCATATAATTATCAAGGATATGGCGCATAGTTGTAAATTCTTCTTCAATTTCGTTCCAACCAACGATTTTTCGAAAAATTGGTCTTAACAATTCAATTACATAGTTTACAATTTTCTTAATCATATAGTTTTGACCTCCGATTTATTATTATAAAATCTCACTCAATTTAGCTTATTAATAAGTCTCCTTGATTTTATTCTTACTTTTTAAATTATAAACAACATTTTCCGCAAAAGCAATACTCAAGCGAAAAAATATCCGACCTGTTTTTTCACCTCCCTTCGTTACGGTGGTTTGTGTATGACAACCGTGTGCCGTATAAAATTTTGATAGGGCATTTCTTTTGTTCTTCACTTCGTGACACACCCTATGGTGTTAGTTTAACATCAACGGGTGCCATTGCCGCCCCCATATTGTTGGGGTCTTTGACACCGTAATCCTGAATTCTGCCAATGATTATCTGCTCTATTCTGACCTTGCCTTTTGCAGGCGCAACAACGGCCGCACCCGCCGCAGTTGCGGTCCATTGAGCGGTTGGTGTTCGCTGTCCGCCATATTCAAGCGGCATTCTGAACTGCTTTTCCGCAGAGCAAAAATGCGAAGAAGTTGAAGCAACAGCGGCATTTACGCATCCCGTTTCCGCACAAAAGGCTGCCGCCGCAAGCGAAAGCGACATTGTGGAACAAGCACCGTAAACACCCATAAGCGGAATGCCGATATCTCTCACACCAAAGCAAGTGCCGCTGCATTGGCTGAGCAAATCGCCCGCAAAAATAACATCACATTCCTCGGGCGAAAGCCCCGCCTTGCTGATTGCACGGGTAACCGCATTTGAATGAATCACGCTTTCCGCCTTTTCCCACGAATTCTCGCCCGCAGAAGCATTCTCATAAATATAATCAAACTCTTCACCGAGAGGGCCTTCACCCTCATTTTTGCCAACAACCGATGCATAACCGATAACCCCCGGGCGTGAGGGTAAATTCAAAGTATATCTGCCGACTCTTTCAGGCATATTACCACCTCAAATAAATATTTTCGCAGATATTTTTGCCGTAAATGTTTTAAATATGCAAAAAGGCTGACTCACCAAACGGTGAATCAGCCTTAATAATTATAAAATTACTGCTGAAAACGGTTAAGGAAAGCTTTTGTTCTCTCCTGCTTGGGATTGCAGATAACCTCTTCAGGTGTTCCCTGCTCAACTATGTGACCGTCATCCATAAAAATTATATGGTCGGAAACATCTCTGGCGAAAGCCATTTCGTGAGTAACAATAACCATTGTCATATGCTCTGCGGCAAGGCTTTTGATAACCTTAAGAATTTCGCCCGTAAGCTCGGGGTCAAGAGCCGATGTGGGCTCATCAAAGAAGAGAATATCGGGGTTCATAGCAAGAGCTCTTGCTATTGAAACTCGCTGCTGCTGACCGCCTGAAAGCTCACAGGGATAAGCGTTAACTTTTTCCGAAAGACCAACCTTTTCAAGAATTTCAACCGCATTTTTATTTATCTCTTCAAGAATATGCTTTTTGTTTTTTCTCCAATCGGGTCTTTTTTTTGCCTGCAATCTGACGGCAAGAGTTACGTTATCAAGCACGCTGTATTGCGGAAAAAGGTTGAAGGACTGGAAAACAAGACCAACCGAAAGACGGTTTTTGCGGATTTCTTCTTTTGAAAGCTTTTTGTTGTTATCTGAATCAAAAACAACATTGCCGTTAACGGTGATTTTGCCTTTTTCAGCTGTTTCAAGAGAAGTTATGCAGCGAAGAAGAGTTGTTTTACCGCTGCCCGACGAACCGATTATTGAGAGCACCTTACCCTCTTCAAGATTAAAATCAATGCCTTTGAGAACATTGTTGCTGCCGAAGCTTTTATGGATATTTTCAACTTCAAGTATTGCCATTTCCTTCACCTCCGTCAGCTGTGATAATAATCAAGTTTCTTTTCAAACTTGCCGAAAAGAACGGTAAGCAAACCGTTGAATACCAGATAGAATGCACCTGTATAGAACAGGGGCCAGATAAGACCGTCGGACTTTGCAAATGCCTGGGCACTCCAGATAATCTCATAAACCGCAATAATTCTTGCGAGCGATGTATCCTTAACAAGAGTTATAATTTCATTGCCCATAGGCGGAACAATGCGTTTTACAACCTGCATAAGAATAACCTTAAAGAATGTCTGGGTCTTTGTCATACCAAGCACCTGGCAGGCTTCATACTGACCCTTGGGTATGGATTCGATGCCACCGCGGTAAATCTCCGAGAAATAGCAGGCGTAGTTGATGATAAATGAAATCATTACCGCTACGAAGCGCTCGAAAATAGTCCAGGTTGCAAGCCATTCAATGAAGAAATTGGGATTGGGGATATCCTTTGCCCATTCACCCACAAGACCGGGTCCGTAATATATAACAATGAGCTGAAGCATAAGCGGTGTGCCTCTTATTACCCAGACAAAGGTTTTCATAAGCCATTTGAGAGGCTTGAATTTGCTCATCGAACCGAAGCATATGAGCAGACCGAGGGGAATTGCACCGAGCAGAGTCAGAGCAAAAATCTCGACCGTTGTGCCGAAGCCTTCAAGCAGGCTGAGCGATACTTCCTTAAACATAAATTATTTACCTTTCACACAAAAGGCAGAGGACATTAAGCCCTCTGCCTGATTATTATGTTTTCTGATTATGCAAGAGTAAGTTCGTACTTCTCTGCAAGCTGGCCGAGTGTGCCGTCTGCCTTAAGATCTGCCATAATGCCGTTGATAGCATCTGCAAGGTCTGAACCCTGGCGGCAAGCAATGCCGTATTCTTCGCTTGTGAGCTCAATGCTGTAGGTGAAATCAGCGTAGCTTGTGCCTTCACCTGTCATTGCGTTAGCCATTGTGATATCGATAACGCAAGCATCTGCTGCACCGCTGCTTACTTCCATAAGAGCGTTTGACTGAGTGAGAACTGCTGTGTAATCAAGGTTTGCTTCCTTACAAGCTTCTTCACCGGCGGAACCTGCTTCAACTGCGAATGTGAGGTCTGCAAGGCTTTCAACTGTTGCATAATCAGCAATCTTATCTGCTGCCATAACAACAACCTGAGCATTCTTAACATAAGCATTTGAAACGGAAGCATTTGCAAGAGCTTCATCTGTGATGGTCATACCGTTCCAGATGCAGTCGATTGCCTTTGATTTAAGCTCAAAGAACTTGTTATCCCAGTCAATCTCAACGAATTCGATTGCAACGCCGAGCTTTTCGCCTGCAAGACGGGCAAATTCAGCATCGAAGCCTGTCCATTCATCGCTGCCCTCTTCTTTATAATCCATGGGAGCATAATCTGTGATACCAACGATAAGAGTACCCTTATTCTTGATATAATCAAGATCGGTTTCAACTGCTGCATCGGGAGCAGCTGTGGTTGTTTCTGCAACATCGCCGTTGCCGCCGCAAGCAGCAAGAGCAAATAACATAACAAATGCAAGTGCAAGTGCAAGTAACTTCTTCATAATTTTTCTCCTTTTGGCTTTACAAGCCGTTTTCTGATGTGCTACTACATTATCACACTAAAGCGTTTTTGTCAATATTATTTTATTATTTTAATAAAATAAAACCGGCTTGCAGCAATGCAAGCCGGTTCAAATTTGGTTTTATAATCAGAAATCTACTCTTGTGTCGTAGTAGCAGCACTTGAGAAGTTTTTCCATTTCTTCCTGAGTGGGAATTCTGGGGTTGGAGCCTGTGCAAGCGTCTGCAATAGCATTCTTTGCAATTTCGGGAAGTCTCTCAAGGAATACTTCTTCGGGAACAAAGCCCTGCTCTGCAAAGTAGCTGTCTGCACCGTAGTTCTTGATGCACTGGGGAATATTGAGCTTATCGTTAAGACCTCTGAGGTAAACAATAAGGTTTTCTACCTTTTCAGCAACTGTTGCGCCGCCGAGACCGATGAAATCAGCGATATCAGCATAGCGTGCTGCTGCAACTTCGTTCTTTGCGTTGAATTCGATAACCTTGGGAAGATACATTGCGTTTGCTGCACCGTGAATGATGTGAGCACCAAAATCTTCAAAGATAGCGCCTGTCTTATGAGCCATTGAATGAACAATACCGAGAAGAGCATTTGAGAATGCCATACCTGCAAGGCACTGTGCATTGTGCATCTTTTCTCTGCAGTTATTATCGCCATTGTATGAATCAACAAGGTTTCCGTCAATCATCTTGATTGCGTGAAGAGCAAGAGGATCTGTGAAATCGCAGTTTGCAGTTGAAACATAAGCTTCAACAGCGTGAGTCATTGCGTCCATACCTGTGTGAGCAACAAGCTTCTTGGGCATTGTTTCTGCAAGTTCTGAATCAACGATAGCGATATCGGGTGTGATTTCAAAGTCTGCAAGAGGATATTTGATACCCTTTTCATAGTCTGTGATAACCGAGAAAGCTGTAACTTCAGTTGCTGTGCCTGATGTTGAGGGGATAGCAACAAAGCGAGCCTTTTTGCGAAGCTCGGGAATACCGAATACAACACACATCTCTTCGAATGTGATTTCGGGATATTCATACTTAATCCACATTGCCTTTGCAGCGTCGATGGGTGAACCGCCGCCCATTGCAACGATCCAATCGGGCTCAAACTCCTGCATAACTGCAGCACCCTTCATAACTGTATCTACTGAGGGATCGGGCTCGATGCCTTCGAAAAGCTTAACTTCCATGCCTGCTTCCTCAAGATAAGCAACAACCTTATCAAGGAAACCGAACTTTTTCATTGAACCGCCGCCTACGCAAACGATTGCTTTCTTGCCTTTGAGGGTCTTGAGAACTTCGAGAGAACCCTTGCCGTGGTAAAGGTCTCTGGGTAATGTAAATCTTGCCATTGGAATCATCCTCCTAATATTTTTTTACACTCTAATTATAATTTATTTCGTTTAAAAAGTAAATATATTAAAGCAAAGTTGCTTGCGCTTTAAATCAATGCAGTGAAAAAACGGCGGTAAAAATACCGCCGTTTTTGTGATTAAAATTTACGGTTTTCTTCGTATTTCTGCTTTACAGCCTCATATGTTTCCGCAGGAATATCGGGATTGCCCTTTGAATATGAAGGAATAAGCATATCGCCTGCAACCGCAGGGTCTGTGCACTGGGTATCGTTTCTCCAGATTTCACGAACCTCGGGGTCTCTGAGATTGGGAATATCCTGGGGAATACCGCCTGCAAGAAGCGAACGGTAAGCAAACATACCGGGAAGGAACATATCCATTGCTTCATAAACATCGATGATATCCATATCATCTCTGCCGCGAAGCTTTTCGATGAAATTATACATTGTATAGAAGTCGGAACCGCCGTGACCTGCATCTTCCGCTTTCTTGCTGAGGAAATCGGATGTTGAGGTGTTAACGGAATCGGAATCGTTATCGCCTTCATTAACATCGCAGTTAACAAAAAGAGTTTTTACTCCGCCGTTATCCTCATCTTCTCTTGAGCTTTCCATTCTGCCCTTTGAGCCGTAAATTGAATACCAGATTGAATCCTTTGAGCATCCGACACCGTGGATACTCTTAAGAACAGCACCGTTTTCAAGAGTTATAACTTCCATTCCTATCGGTCCTGCCTTTGCGCCCATTCTTGCCATTCTTGCATTGAAAGGCACTTCAAAGCCCGTTACTTTAACGGGTCGCATTCCTGTTATATGAATCAGGGGACCGATTGAATGAGTGCAGTAATAGCAAGCGTGCATTGTGTTACGCCAATGCTCGGGAACGCCTCTTGTTATATCGTGCCAGATGGATTCGCAGTTGTGCATATATTCGCCCTCGCCGTATTCAAACTCGCCGAGAACGCCGTCACGGTAAAGCTCACGCATCTTTTTGGGAGCGGGCATATAACAGTAGTTTTCTGCATATGCGTAGATTCTGCCCGTTCTTTCAACGGTTTCGATAAGCTCAACCGCTTCTTTCATAGTCTGCATAGGAAGCACTTCGCTGATAACATCAAGACCTTTTTCAAGGCATCTGATAGCGAAGGGAACATGCTCATTAGCATAGTTTGCAAGCACAACGCAATCCATATCGTGATTGATAAACTCTTCAAAATCGGTATAGAATGTTATGTTTTCGTTGCTGAATTCATCCTTTACTCTGTTGAGGAAGGGCTCATAATTATCACAAATTGCAACAAGCTCTGCATTATCGGAGCACTCGCAGTAACGCATCATTGTTCTGCCTCTGCCTGCGCCGAGAACACCAACCTTTATTTTGGGAGCTTTATAAATTGTCTTATAAAAACTGCAATCTTCATTAACCATATCAATGCTGTCAATGTTATATTCTGTTAATATTGCTTCCCAGCGTTTCTGCATTCCCTCGTCATATTCAACGGGAACAAAGCCTGATGAAAAATAGCTCTTGACCGCACCCTTGCGCCACTCATCGGTGGTGAGATAAATATAGTCAACTTTCTGTTCTGCAAGCTTTTTAACGCAGACATTATTAAGATATTTGCCGAGACCCTTGCCTCTGAACGGAGTTTTTATTCCTACCATATGAAGCTCACCGCAATTTTCTTCGGGATGGAAAACAGCGGTTGCGGTGCCGATATGCTCGCCCTCATAATCAAGGAAGAAAACATCGGTTTCAATGTTTATATCGTCGTGATCTGTAATTCGGGCATCAAAACGGCTCTTATCTGCATCATCTGCTTCAAGACCGTTTTTGCAACAATCGAGCCATGCCTGAATATCTTCGGGACCTTTGTAGTTTACAATTGAATAACCTTCAGGCAAAGCAAGTTCTTTAACGGGAGTGCCTGCAAGCCAATACATTTTTAACTGTGCCATAATAATTACCTCTTAAAAATAAAGTTTGATTAATTATACACCTTGTAATCTTAAAATGCAATATAAAAAACAGGCAAATAACAAGTTATCTGCCTGCTTTTTGTTGCTTTTAAAATGCGTTTGATTCAATTTTCATTCTGCATATATCATAAACACAAAGTCGCATTGCCTTGCCCATTCCGATGGGGTCTTTCATATAGGCCATACGAAGCGACATACGGGTTTGCGGAGCTGAAACAACATAGAGCATTGTGAGAATTCCGCTGTTGCGTGCATAAACTGCAAGCACGGGATCAAGGTATCCGTCGCCGCTGAGGTCGATGCTTGCATCGGTTATAACGAAGCCGTCAAAGCCCCATTCGTTTCTCAAAAGGTCTGTGATAAGTGCTTTGCTTCCGCCGCACCACTGCGCACCGATTCTGTTATATGCCGACATAATTCCTCGTGCATTACCCTCTTTAACCGAAATTTCAAAGGGTTCAAGATAAATTTCACGCAGTGACTGCTCGTTAAGCCATGTATATAAACCGTTTGACTGTCGGTTTGTTTCCTGCTCATTTGCAACAAAGTGCTTAACCGTAACAATAAGTCCCTTGGACTGTGCACCTCTGATAACCGCTGCTGAAATCTTGCCCGAAAGCAACGGGTCCTCGGAATAATATTCATTATTTCTTCCGCCCTGCGGGCTGCGGTGAATATTGCAGCCGGGAGCATACCATACGTGTGTGCCGAGCTGTTTACCTTCCTCACCGATAATTTCACCGAATTCTTCGGCAAGTTCATCGTTCCAGGTGCATGCCAATGCCGTTGCAACGGGGAAAGCAAGTCCGCAATCTCTGTAAAGAAGTCCGCCCTCACCTTTTATGCAGGAGGGGCCGTCGTTATCCGATGTTGCGGGAATGCCGAGCCTTTTAACTGCTGTTGTTTCGTAACCGCAATCGGCTATCAGTTCAATCATTTCGGAAACGGTAAGCTGATCAAGAAAAGCATCCCAGAGGCTCTCGTCTTCTGCAACGTCTTTAAGGATAATTGCACCGTCTTTGTATTTAACTCCCGTTTTCGGCTTTTCGCCTTCTGTTTCGGGGTCGGGTCTCTTATCGCTGTTTTTTACTTCTTCGGTTGCCTTATAATCGGAAGGCACCTGCGGATAGGTTTCTTCAGGGTTTGAGCGTGAAAAATATTCAATATTTCCTTCTGCAAATCCGAAAAGATTCTTAACCTCTGCGCCCGATTTGCTGTCTGTTTTATAAACAATCTTTTCGGGCACCTCATAGCTGAAACTCTTTTCCGCATTTCTGACATCGTGTGAAACGCGGATTTTATATTCGCCCTTATCAAGCACCCATGCTTCTTCATTTTTTGCATCATACGATGCCATGTCTTCAATATCAAATGAAATTTTAACGGTTTCGCTTTCGCCGGGCTTAAGCTCGGATGTTTTTTTATAACCCGCAAGCTCTGTTGCGCTCTTTTCAATTCCGCCCTCGTAATAAGGTGCCGAGAAATAAATCTGAACAACATCCTTGCCTGCAACTTTACCCGTGTTTTTAACCTCTACGGCTATATTTATCTTTTCGCCGTCAGAGCCGAAAGATTTGACATTCCATTCAAAATCGGTGTATGAAAGTCCGTATCCGAAAGGATACATTACCTTTTCGGGGGCAAAGGTTTCAAAATATCTGTAGCCTACATAAATGCCTTCGCTGTAGTTTACAAAATACTTCGGAATTCCCAATATTCCCTTATACATATAATTACCGAAGTTTCTGGAAGCGGGGTGGTCTTCAATATCGTAAGAAACGGTATCTGCAAGCTTACCCGAGGGGTTAACCTTACCCGTCAGCACTTCGCCAACACTGTTTGTTGCAACTTCGCCGGGAAGCCACATAATCATAGCCGCTTTGATGCTGTCATAATCTTCAAGCCACGACATATCCATAATGTTTGAAATATTAAAAACAACGATTACATCGGAAAATTCGTTGCAAACCTTATCAATCATTGCTTTTTCGTCTGCTGTAAGATTAAGCTTTTCAACGCTTAAATCTTTCATTTCCGTTCCGACTCTGCCGATAACAATTATTGCGGTCTGCGAAAAATCCGCAGCTTTTTTCATAACCTTTTCGCTTATTTTGTTAATGGGCATTTCGGATTGTCCGCCGCCGAAAAACTGCTCAAGAACGGTGCCTACATAACCGATAAGACCGGTATCAACCTTTGTTCCCGTATAATCTGCATATATTTCATATAAATCTTTGTTATATTCTATTTCTGAATTTTCAAGTGCATCATAAAAGCCCACAGCATCGGATGAACGGACAGCGCCCGAACCTGCCGCACCTGCAAACGCTATAGAGCAGGATGCCGCACCGAAAACATTAACCTTTTTTTTCTTAAGAGGAAGAACTCCGTTTTCGTTTTCCAGAAGAACAATGCCCTCGGATTCTATCTTATGGGCAATTTCAACGGATTTGTCCCGCGTTTCATCGGAAATCAGGCTTGCCGCAAAAGCCGTTGCACCGCCTGACATAAGAAGTGCCGCCGCAAGAATAAGTGAAACAATTCTCTTAACCGTTTTCTTTTTCATTCTTAACATACTACATCCTCCTTAAAGTTTATGGAGCAAGCTTTTTATTTATTGTATCACACAATTTTTGCCTTTGCAATAACAACAGTCACTCCTAAAAACAAAAATGAAAAAATCCAAGTCTGTTAAGACTTGGATTTCCTGGTGGAAGAAGGTGGTGTTTCTTTTGTTTATTTTTTCAACCGCTCGATTTATGCCGCTTGTTTGTTATTTTTATCTCGGTATAATCCCACGCCCTGAAAACGATTCCGCGAATCGTTTTCTTTACGGGCTTTCGAATCCACCCTATAAAAAATTTCAAGGTTTCATATCTTTCGATATGAAACCTTGAAACTGGTGGAGCGCTTTGGTTTAAATCCGAACCGAAAGCGGCTTCTATTTCCTCAAGCGTGATGGTTTCCGTACCATCTTTGAAGTTGTATGTAAACACCAGTTTGTCGTCATAAACGTATACCGAATTGACGAAGGTGTCTATTATCTGTCTTTGATAGTTTCTGTTGTTGGGATTGCCGCCTTTAAATCGGCTTATCCAATTAACAATTCTTTCTTTTGAGTATTTCGGGCGTCTGATTTCCGCCCTCAGTATTGCCGTTTTCAGATTTCTCTGCTGTTCTTCAAGCTGTTCAAGTCTGCCTTTGGTTGATTCTGTCAGTATTCCCGACTGAATCGCATTGAGCATATTTTCTATCGCTTTTTCGCATTCTTTGAGCTGAGCCTGCATTGCGGGAATTGTTGTATCTTCCTGCTCTTGCATTTTCAGAAGCGCATCCGCTATCCTCTCAATTTCCTCATCCTTTAAAACTCTGGCTACGGTCTGGAGAACCACAACCTTTTCAATCCAGTCCTTTTTGATTGCTTTTCTTTTGCAACCGAGATGCCTTTTTGCACCGCCGCATTTGTAATAATTATGTTTGACTTTGCCTGTTCCGCTTCTTCCCGATTCACCTGCCATAATTCTGCCGCAGGTTCCGCAGAACAGTTTCGTTGTGAGTAAGTATTCGTCTTCTGCCTTCTTTCTGGCAGGAGCTCTTTTGTTTTTTACCATTCTTTCCTGAACTCTCTCAAACATATCTTTGTCAATGATTGCGGGTATTCCGTCGGGAGTAACCACATCACGGTATCTGTACTCGCCGATATATTTTCTGTTAGAAAGAATGATACTTACTCCGTTAACTTTGAACTTTTTTCCGTTGCGGGTTTTGAGACCTCTTGAATTAAGTTCGTCGCAGATTTCTTTGATTGTTTCACCGTTGTCATACCTTGTAAAAATCTCAATCGGTATCACCGCTGTTATCGGGTCAATCAAAATATTCTGCTCATTGTCGGAACAATATCCGAGCGGAAGTGTTCCTCCGTTGGTTTTGCATTTGAGAGCGTTTTCTGTTTGACCTCTCTGAATTTTCTCTGAAAGCTCTGCCGAATAATACTCCGCATAGCCTTCAAGAATTGATTCGAGAATGATACCTTCGGGACCATCGGAAATATTTTCTTTGACCGACATAACCCTGACACCGTTCTTTTTGAGAATGTGTTTGTAGTGTGCACTATCATAACGGTCTCTCGAAAATCTGTCAAGTTTCCACACAAGCACAACATCAAACAATCTCTTTTCGCTGTCGGCAATCATTCTCTGAAAATCGGGTCTGTCATCCGTTCTTGCAGAAAGTGCTCTGTCAACATAGCTGCCGAGAATGGTTATTCCGTTTCGCTCGGCATACTCCGTACATTCACGAATCTGACCGTCGATTGATTCTTCACGCTGACTGTCGGAAGAGTATCGTGCGTAGATAACTGCTTTCAATCATCTGTCACCCCCTCGGAACTCAGAAGTTTCAGAAGAGTTGCTTTGAGTTGATGGTTTGCTCTTGAATTGG
>JAZOVH010000076.1:0-3099 GCA_045658585.1 Acutalibacteraceae bacterium
AAGCAAACAGTGCAATTGTTCACGCAGGTTTTGATGCCAAACCGGGTTCTCTTAAAGCAAAACTTAATGTTGAAGGAACCGCATTGATGCCCGAACTCTGCAAAACACTCGGCGTTCCCTTCAAGCCCGTCGGTTCTCTTGTTGTTGCTTTTTCCGATGAGGAAATGAATACACTTGACGAACTTCTTTCGCGAGGAAAAATCAACGGTGTTCCCGGTCTGGAAATATATGACCGCGAAAAACTTCGTTCGGTTGAACCGAACATCAGTAATGAAGCAAGAGGTGCTCTTTGGGCTCCCTCTGCGGGTATTGTTTGTCCGTATGAACTCACTATTGCCGCAGCCGAAAACGCTGTTGTTAACGGAACAGAATTTATCCGCAATTTTGAGGTTAAAAAAATTGATTTTGACGGTGCTGAATTCACTGTTTCAAGCGATAACAAATCAATAAAAACCAAATATATTATTAATGCTGCAGGCGTTTTCTGCGATGAAGTTGCAGCGCTTATCGGTGACAGTTCAATACATACCATCCCCAGAAAAGGTGAATATATGCTTTGCGATAAAAGCATAGGACATCTTGCTAATCACACAATTTTCCAGTGCCCTTCAAAAATGGGCAAGGGTATTCTTGTTACTCCCACAGTTGACGGAAATCTCCTTATCGGCCCAAGTGCTCTTGACATTGAAGATAAAAACGATGTGGCAACAACTGCAGGAACTCTTTCCGATGTTCTTGAAGCTGCTAAAAAATCAGTTCCTTGCCTCACAACAAGAGAAGTTATAACATCATTTGCGGGCCTCAGAGCACATTGTGACAGAAATGATTTCATTATTGAAGAAAGCGAAAAGAACGCTCAATTTATTAATGTTGCGGGAATTGAATCGCCCGGTCTTTCTTCTGCTCCTGCAATTGCACTTTATGTTAAAGATATAGTTCTCGGAAAAATCAACGCTGAAGAAAAGATCGATTTCAATCCCGTAAGAGAAGAACCTGTTAGATTCAGACATATGACTAACGAAGAGCGCAAGGCTCTTATTGAAAAAAATCCCGCATACGGAAGAATTATCTGCCGTTGCGAAACCATTACCGAAGGTGAAATCATCGATGCCATCAAAGCTCCTGCAGGCGCAAGAGATGTTGACGGCGTTAAACGCAGAACAAGAGCTGGTATGGGCAGATGTCAAGGCGGATTCTGCGGTTCAAAAGTTGTTGAAATCCTTGCAAAAGAACTCGGTGTTGAAATAAATGAAATAACAAAATT
This sequence comes from Acutalibacteraceae bacterium, assembly GCA_045658585.1. Lineage (GTDB taxonomy): Bacteria > Bacillota > Clostridia > Oscillospirales > Acutalibacteraceae > CAG-177. The sequence goes on from JAZOVH010000076.1 coordinate 1,265, forward strand.
CGGCGGCAACTCCAAAATACTTTACGAAAGGACTAAGTGAGGCGGATAATATGATTAATTATGATATTGTAGTTATCGGCGGCGGTCCTGCCGGTATGGCAGCAGCACTCAAAGCAAAAGAGTGCGGAGTTGACAGCATACTTATTCTTGAAAGAGCCGAAACCCTTGGCGGTATTCTTGAGCAGTGTATCCACACAGGATTCGGTCTTCATTATTTCGGCGAAGAACTTTCAGGCCCTGAATATGCTGACAGATTTATTGAACTTGTTAAAGAGCAGAAAATCGAATATAAAATAGATACCATGGCTCTTGAAATAACTGATGATAATATTGTTTATGCAGTTAATAAAACTGACGGACTTCTTGAAATTCAGGCAAAAGCCGTTATTCTTGCAATGGGTTGCCGTGAAAGACCTCGCGGAGCACTTAATATTGCCGGCACAAGAGCCTCCGGCGTTATGAGTGCAGGTACTGCGCAGAAATATGTTAACATTGACGGTTATATGCCCGGCAAAAAAGTTGTTATCCTCGGTTCAGGTGACATCGGACTTATTATGGCCCGCCGTATGACGCTTGAAGGCGCTGAGGTTAAAGTTGTTTGCGAGCTTATGCCTTATTCCAGCGGTCTTACACGAAACATTGTTCAATGCCTTGACGATTTCGGTATCCCTCTCCGTTTGAGCTGTACAGTTATTGATATTCACGGCAAAGACAGAGTTGAAGGCGTAACAATAGCTGATGTTGACGAAAACAGAAAACCCATTCCCGGAACAGAACAGTATATTGAATGCGATACGCTTCTTCTTTCTGTTGGTCTTATTCCCGAAAACGAACTTACAAGAGCAGTAGGCATTGAGCTTGACCCGATTACAAGCGGTGCTGTTGTTGATGAATACCGCGAAACATCACATAAAGGTGTTTTTGCGTGCGGTAACGTTCTTCATGTTCATGATCTTGTTGACTATGTTACACTTGAAAGCCAGACAGCGGGCGAAGGTGCTGCCAAATATGTTCTCGGTCAGAGAAATGAAGCGGAATATATCAAAACAAAGGGTGTTAACGGAGTAAGATATATTGTTCCTCAGAAAGTTAACATTAAGAACAGCGATGATGTCAAACTTTATTTCAGAGTTGGTCAGGTTTATAAAAACGCTAAAATAGTTGTAAAATATAACGGCGAAGAAATAATTTCCAAAAAGCGTCCGAGACTTGCTCCCGGTGAAATGGAAAATGTTATTCTTAAGAATGAAATGCTCAAAAGCTTTTCGGCTGACGGCGTAGTAGAAATTTCGGTGGAGGTGTAATTATGCAGAAAAATATCATTTGTGTTGCTTGCCCCATGGGGTGCGGCGTTACTGTTGATATTGATGATAACGGCAACATTCTTTCTGTTACCGGTAACACCTGCAAAAGAGGCGATGCTTATGCACGCACCGAAATCACCAATCCCGTAAGAAGCCTTGCGACAACGGTTAAAGTTAATGGCGGAATTTATAATGTTGTTCCTTGCAAATCCGCAGGAGCACTCCCCAAGGATAAAATTATGGAATGTATGAACTGCATAAATAATGCTGAGGTAAACGCACCCGTTGCTCTCGGCGATATTCTTGTTGAAAACATTCTCGGCACGGGTATTAATATCGTTGCAACCAATCATTGCCCCGCAAAATAATTTTTATCGGTGAAGTATTTTTACTTCACCGATTTTTTTAAAATAATTATAATTTATATATTGATTTATTACATTATTTATTGTAAAATATTATGAAAAAGATTTTTGCAAAATTTTCATAATTTTGTATGTCATATTGGAGGTTCTTATGAAGCATTTGTTA
>JAZOVH010000077.1:0-10324 GCA_045658585.1 Acutalibacteraceae bacterium
CTTAACAAATAAGTTGTAAATAATGTAACTTATTTTATTTTTCTTTAAAAGATAAATAACTTTCAATTATTATATTATAATTAGCTGATAAAAATTTTTACGGAGCGACTTTATGGATAAAAACAATAAAAAAGTTAATAGCCCAAAAGACGCACCGTCTGTTTTCGGCCCTAAGGCGTTTGATGAAATCCCCGACGGTCTTTATGATATGGGCAGCATTTATCAGAGCAGACCCAAAAGCCGTGAAGAGGAGCTTCGCGAGCGCGATAAAAAGCGTCGTGAGATTGAAATGCAGGCTATCAAGGAGGATATTGAGCGCAGATATTCCATACAGCTTGAAACTGCACAAAACGGAGAAAATTCCAAACCTCATCTGACAGAAGAACCGTCTTTTGATGAAAGCATCGTTAAAGAAGAGCTTGATTACCTTGATGAAATAATCAACGCAGGTGCTTCGGCAATGCCGCAAAAAAGCAATCACGAAGCCCCAAAAGACACCCCCGCTTCCCCCAAAAAAGAAAACCCCGTTTATGAATATATATCTCCTTTCGGCGATACGATTATCAGATTCGTTAAACAGCTTGTTCTTTTCATAATAAAAATCATTAAAATTCCGCTCGTAAAAATCGGCGGACTTCTTGGCATTGCAACCTCGGGCACCAAAAAACGTTTTAAAAAATATGCACGTTCAACCCTTCAGGAAATGGTTTATTTCCGCAGAGAAATAAAATCAGCTTTCCGTTCAATAAAGAAAAATGTTAAGTCTCCCCGCTCGTTACCTTCCGTTTTTGCTCATTATGTTAAAAAAGCAATTTTAACGCATAAAACACTCCTGAAAACAATTTTCAATACAGCTTTGCCGATTACAGCATTTCTGATTTTGCTTATTACAATCAACTATTGGAACAGCGTAACATTTGCACTTGAAGTTATTTATAACGACAAGTCAATCGGATATATCAGCGATGAATCGGTTTATATTGAAGCAAGAGATATGGTTAAAGACAGACTCAGCGCAGGTTCGGGAACGGTTGAGGCAACCGTTGCTTCCCAGGCACCAAACCTTAATGCGCACTATGCATTAACCCTTGTTTCTCTTGAAGAGCTTAACGATGCGCAAACAATTTCCGATAAAATGATTGAAAACTCGGTTGATAATCTCACCCACGCCTGCGGAATTTATATTGACGGACAGTTTATTTGTGCGGTTAAAAATGAAGCAGACGCAAAAACAGTTTTCAACAACATACTCTCTCCCTATGAAGCGGATGCCAAAAACAACGGTTATATAATCGGTTTTGCAGAAAAAATAGATTATGTTCAGGGGCTTTACCGCGATGATGAAAGCGTTATGTGGGATGCCTCCGAGCTTGAAGCAACTCTCAACAGCAAGCAAGGAGAAATCATTCACACAACCGCCGAGGGCGACACTCCCGAAAGCATTGCAGAAGCATACGGTATCAGCCAAAGCACTCTTCGCGCTCTTAATCCCGATATTGATTTTGATGAGCTTGAAGAAGGCACAAATCTCACGGTTAAAGAAGCCGAAAAATATATCAGCATCAAGAAAACCGTTACAACAACAAGTATTCGTGACATTAAGTTTGAAACAGTCAAACGCCGTGACGCCACCAAATACAGCGGATACAGAAGCGTTATTCAAAAAGGTGTCAACGGCAGCGAAAGAGTTACCAAAACTCAGATTTACATTGACGGAATTCTCGCAGATACCGAATATTCCTATGAAACTCTTGAAGAGGCTGTTGAAGAAATCGTAACAGTCGGCACAAAAACATCATATAACGGAGTATATATCGGCGAGGCATCGGAATCAGGCTTCTTATGGCCCGCTCCGAGCTGCCACAGAGTAAGCTCGCCTTACGGCTGGAGAAACAGCGGCTGGCACAACGGCATCGACCTTGTTAAGGCAGGCGGCGGCGCACTCGGCACTCCCGTTATCGCTTCAAAGAGCGGCAGAGTTGAGGTTGTTCAGCGTTCAAGCTCGGGCTACGGAAACATGGTGCTCATTAACCACGGTGACGGTTATAAAACAAGATACGCCCATATGGTTAAGGGTTCAATAAAAGTTTCGGTAGGCGATTATGTTGAGGCGGGACAAACCATCGGCAAGGTTGGTTCAACGGGTAACTCCTCCGGTCCTCACCTTCATTTTGAAGTAATCGTTAACGGCGAAACAAGAAATCCCAGAAATTATATCTCATAGAATTAATCCTCTGCAATTTTTGCAGGGGATTTTTTCAAAAAGTGAGTGTTTTTCCCTTTTCAAACGAATAATTAGTGAAAGTGTTAACACGGAGGTGTCCAAATGGATAACGGTGAAAGTAGCTACCGCCGTTTCCTTAACGGAGACGAACGTGCTTTTTCGGAAATAATCGGAATGCACAAAGACAATTTAATATTCTTCATCAACCGCTATGTCCGCAATATTGCCGTAGCAGAAGAGCTTGCCGAGGATGTTTTTGCAGAGCTTCTTATTCACAAAAGAAGATATAATTTCAAAACATCTTTAAAAACCTATATTTTTACTATAGGAAGAAATAAAGCCGTCAGCTATGTCAGAAAATGCGTTCGCCACCCCGAATGCGCTTATGAATACATAGAAAGCGAAAGCGACCGCAGAAGCCTTGAGGATGAATTTATCCAAAGAGAACGGGAAAGAGAACTGCACGAGGCACTTAACCAGCTGAATGAAGATTACAGAACCGTGCTTCACCTCATATATTTTGAGGAGATGAGCTATGCCCAGGCGGCAAAGGTTATGAAGAAAAACACAAAACAGATAGAAAATCTGGTATACAGAGCAAGAAATTCGCTCAAAAAAGAACTTGAAAAGGAGGCGAAGCTCTGATGAAAAGCAGAGAAGAATTTGAAAAAAGCGTTTTTGCCAAAAGAGATGCTTTGCTGAAAAAACGCAAAAACAGAATTGTTGCAGTTGCAAGCCTCGCCTGCACGGCACTTTGCCTTACCCTTGCGGCAACGGCAATAAAGCCGATAAAAACCGCAAGCCCCGGCGGTTCGGGAGAAACCGAGATATATTATAACGGTGCACTCCCCCATAAAGAAAGCGAACTCGGTCTTTTCGGCGAGGTTTTCCGTGAAGACAGCGATAAAACAACTTATGCAGTTGAAAATGCAGAAGGTATACTCGAAGAAGTAACGACCTCATATCCGAAGCAGTTCGGATACTCACCAGAGGACAATACAGAAATCGCAAACGAAACAGAAGAAGATACCTATATTCTGAAATACACTCTGACGGTTCCTTATTCCAAACCCAAAAATCCGCTTGCGGGCGAAACCGCATTGGCGCCCGAATTGGGTGGCGAACCCGCAACCTACACCTATCCCGACGGTTATACAGAGCCTTATTTTGAGGGCGGTCAGCCGAACACTCAAAAAGAAGCATCCGCAAAAAAATATCCGAGCGATGATGAAATCAAAGCGGCTGCTCTTTCCTATCTGACCGCTTCGGAAAAGGCTTTGATAATTGACGATACTCCCTCAATCGCAATGGTTCATTACACCGATAAAACCAAGGGCGATGAGTATGAGATTTTCTACAGAACACTCACGGGTAAAATAAAAATTGTTCTTCTGGTTGATACTCTTGAATTAGTGGAAAAGAAGTGATAAATATGAAAAAAGCATTTTCTCTTTTACTTGCGTTTTCTCTTATTTTAAGTCTTTTCGCCTGCGGCAAGGAAGCGATTTCAGAAAACATTTCAGAAACCGTATCCGCAACGCAGAAAGAGGTTGTTGAAAGCATAGCGGAACTTTTGACAACTATTGTTGCCCCCTCAACCGTGCCCGAATCAACAACAAAGCTCAGATGTCTTGAAACAAAAGAATTTGCACCGTCTCTTGCTTATTGCACAGCAGATTTCGGTATAAGACTTTTCAACGAGGTTCAGAATGAGCAGAAAAATCCGCTTATCTCTCCCCTTTCCGTTGTTTCAGCACTCACTATGGCAGGTCTTGGCGCGGACAGCAGAACTCTAGAACAAATCACCGATATTCTTAAATATGACCCCGAAGAGCTTGCGCTTTATCTTCGGAGTTATATGAACAATGCGGAAATGACAGAAGGCATAAGCCTTGCGAACTCCGTTTGGCTCAACGGCACGCGTTTTTCCCCGAAAAGCACATTTATAGGCGACTGCAATCAATATCTTGATGCAGAGGTTTTCTCCGACCCGTTTAACAAATCAACAGTAAACAAGATCAACAATTGGATAAACAAAAAAACAGACGGAGAAATCAAAAATGCTCTTGATGAAGTGCCTGCAAATGCAATGGCTTATCTCATCAACACCGTGCTCTTTGAAGCTGAATGGTTAAACCCGTATACATCATACACCTCAGTGCAGAATCAAAGCTTTACTACCGAAGACGGCAGAAAACAAAATGTTTCAATGCTTTGCTCAAGCCATTCTTCCGATGCGGTTTTCACTCTCGGAAAAACAACTGGAATTTTCAACAGCTACACAAACGGATATTCTTTTGTTGCCCTTCTCCCCGATGAAGGCGTCAGCATCAGAGAAGCGGCAAAAAGCTTTACCGCCAAGGAATTTATAAACACCGTGACAGATAAAACTTCACGCTCGCATTTCAAGAACACAAGCACGCTCTACAGCGTAAGGCTTCCGAAGTTTGATTTTGAATGCTCATTTGAACTTAAGGATGCTCTTTCAAGAATGGGGGTTACCGATGCTTTCTGCGAAAAAGCCGATTTTTCAAAAATGGGCTCTTCTCCCGAGGGTTATATTTATTTCAGCCGTGCACTTCACAAAACACACATTGCACTCACGGAAAAAGGAACAAAAGCAGGCGCCGCAACGGTTATGGAATTCAAGGCAGGCTCGGTAATGATTGAAGAAATAATTCAGCTTCATTTTGACCGCCCGTTTCTTTATGCAATAGTTGAAAACGAATCGGGAATGGCCGTTTTCTTCGGTGCTGTTACGGATTTTGAATAAGGGGGATAAAATATGAAAAAGAGCTTGGCAATTCTGCTTGTTTTCACGGTTATTCTGTTTTTGTTTGCCTGCGGAAAGAACGGTACGATATCTGATTTTTCAGAAAAACAACCAGCTCTTACCGCAGAAACATCAGAAAACCTCGAAAACAGTCTTTGCTCCGTGCCCACCAAAGCACCTGATTCCAAAAAAGCAAAATTTCAGGCTATCCGCACAGGCTGTTATTACAACGCAAGCTCGGAACATCCCGATTTTCCTTATACTGTTATCATTGAAACTTCAGAGGAATTAAAAAAATATATAAAAGAAAATGAAAATAACTTTGATTTAAGCCGTAAGGATGAAGTTTATGCAGACACAACCATAGGCTTTCTTGATGCGGTTGATAAATATGACGATGAATATTTCAAAGAAAATTCGCTCATAATTGCCGTTGATACTCAGCCGAGCGGGTCAATAAGATATACCCATACCGAGCTTGTGTGTTCCGAAAAAAACGAGCTGTTTGATACACTTCGGATTATAGAATATCACCCGTGTCTGCAAACCTGCGACGAAGCAGCCTGGCATATTATTGTTGAAGTAAAAAAGGGTACCTATGCTGAAGATATTCAAATGAAGGTTTTTGAAGACCACGAGGAAGTGCCCGAATATCTGCGTTAATACTCGACAAAAATCCGAAGAAGTGGTATAATAATCAAAAATCACTTTGAGGTGGAATTATGGTTCAGGTTGTTGCCGCTCTCATTTGGCAGGGCGATAAATTTATGATTTGCCAGAGACCCGTAACAAAAACGAGGGCTCTTGAATGGGAATTTGTCGGAGGTAAAGCAGAAAAGGGCGAAACTCTTGAAGAAGCGTTAATCAGGGAATGCCACGAAGAAATAGGCGTTACGGTTAAGGTTGGGGAAATTTTCATGGAGCTTGACCACGTTTATCCCGATATAACAATTCATCTCACACTCTTTAACTGCGAGATTGCCGAGGGCACCGTTCAAAAGCTTGAGCATAATGACATAAGATTTATAACGCCCGCTGAAATTCCGCAATATAACTTCTGCCCCGCAGATAAAGAAATTCTTGAAAAGATAATCAGAGAATGCAATTAGAAAGAAATCCGTCCTTTCCAGGGCGGATTTCTCTTGTTATTTGAAAATTATTGTGATATTATAAAATATATATCACTTATATTTATTATTAACATATATTTTCAGGAGGTATTAGCTATGACAGAACCTGCTTTTTATATTAATAACAGAGGCTGGTTTGAAAAGCTTTTTACATTTATGTATCACCCCGTTGTTATCGGTGCGGAAAATATTCCCGAAAACGGAAGAATAGTTATCGCGGGTAACCACACTCATTTCTGGGACTGCGTTATGGTTGGCTTCGGCACTCAAAGATGTGTTCATTTCCTTGCCAAGGACGATTTAATGAAGCCGCCCCTCAAATATATTTTTGATAAACTCGGCATAATCCCCGTTAACCGCCGTGCAAAGGATAAGCACGCTCTTGCTTCCGCAATAGAAGTGCTTGAAGACGACAAGGTTATAGGCATTTTCCCCGAGGGCAAGGTTAAAACCAAGAAAGAATGCCATGAGCACGTTATTCTCCCCTTCAAATACGGTGCAGTTAAAATGGCTCAGGTTACGGGCTCAAAAATAGTTCCGTTTTCAATAACGGGCAAATATAAGCTTTTCAGAAAAAGAATTCAGATTGAATTTTTTGAGCCCATCGAAATAACAGAAGACCTCAGCGAATCCAACGAAAGACTTATGTCAATTGTTGAAAAAGGTATTTTAAGCTCAGATAAATTTGTTTATAAAGAATATCACGGTGATAAAATTGAGAAACTTCGATAAATCAAAAAAACTGGATAATGTTTGCTATGATATACGCGGCCCCGTTATGGAAGAAGCAAGCCGTATGGAGGCAAACGGAATAGAAATTCTTAAGCTCAACATAGGAAACCCCGCTCCGTTCGGATTTAAAGCTCCCGACGAAATAGTTGTTGATATGATTTATAATCTTCGCTCAACCGAGGGTTATTCCGAATCAAAAGGTCTTTTTGCGGCAAGAAAAGCAATTATGCAGTATTGCCAGTTAAAAAACATTCCCAATGTTGGTGTCAACGATATTTACACGGGCAACGGCGTAAGCGAACTTATAACAATGTCAATGCAAGGGCTGCTTGATAACGGCGATGAAATTCTTGTTCCCATGCCTGATTATCCTTTATGGACAGCTGCAATTACCCTTGCGGGCGGAACTGCAGTTCATTATATGTGCGATGAAAAAAACGACTGGAACCCCGACATTGATGATATAAAGAAAAAGGTTACACCGAGAACAAAGGGCATTGTTGTTATCAACCCCAACAACCCCACGGGCGCCCTTTATTCAAAGGAAATTCTCGAGCAGATTGTTGAGGTTGCCCGCCAAAATGACCTTATCCTTTTTGCGGATGAAATCTATGACAGGCTTGTTATGGAAGGCGAAGAACATATTGCTATCGCTTCTCTTGCACCTGATTTGTTAACTCTCTGCTTCAACGGTCTTTCAAAATCGCATAAGGTTGCAGGCTACAGAGTTGGCTGGCTTTGCCTTGCAGGCGACAAATCGAGAGCAAAGGGCTATATCGAAGGTCTTAATCTGCTTTCAACAATGCGTCTTTGCTCAAACGTGCCTGCACAAAGCATTATTCAGACGGCACTTGGCGGAATTCAGTCCGGCGATGCACTTCTTCACCCCGGCGGCAGAATATATGAACAGAGAAACTATATCTATGAAACGCTCAACTCCATTCCGGGTGTTTCTGCAGTAAAACCCAAAGCTGCTTTTTATGTTTTTCCGAAGCTTGACACAAAAAAATTCAACATCACCGATGATGCTAAATTTTCGCTCGACCTTCTCCGCAGCAAAAAAATACTTGTCACAAGCGGAACCGGCTTCAACTGGAAAGAACCCGACCATTTCAGAATTGTTTTTCTTCCCGAAGTCAGAGTGCTTGAAACCGCAATGAAAAGCCTCGCAGATTTTCTTGACGGATACAAACAGAATTAGTTAGGAATGATTTTATGATAAAGCAAATGCTTGATTCTCTCGCCGTACCCTCCCCGCTTGAAGTTAGCGGAAAAAGAGCCGAAACTGCGGAGGAATGGGAAAATATCCGCCCTATTGTTGCGGATATGATGCAAAAATGCGAATACGGTTATCTTCCTGAAAAGCCCGAAAAAGTAAGCTTTGAAATAAAAGAATTCGATAACCGCCGCTACTGTGCAGGCAAAGCTCATTTTTATAAACTTGAAATAACATCTGTTATAAACGGAGAAGAATTTACCTTTCCAATAGCCTATGTTCATCCTTCTGATGGCGGCAAATTCAAGACTTTTGTTCATATCAATTTCAGAAAAAATGTTCCCGATGAATATATGCCAACGGAAGAAATTATTGATAACGGCTTTGCTTGCGCATCTTTCTGCTACACAGATGTAACAAACGATGACGGTGATTTCACAAACGGACTTGCGGGAATACTATATAAAAATTCCGAACGCACACTTTACTCCCCCGGCAAAATCGCAATGTGGGCCTGGGCGGCAATGAGAGTTATGGATTTTCTTGAAACCCGTGAAGAGGTTGACCTTGAAAATGTTTGCGTTGCGGGCCATTCAAGGCTCGGCAAAACAGCTCTTCTCACCGCCGCATTTGACAGCAGATTTTCGGTTGCACATTCAAACTGTGCGGGTTGCAGCGGTGATTCGCTCAACAGAGGCAAAAAGGCTCCCGAAAACGAACTGATTGCACATATCTCAAAAGTTTTTGAATTCTGGTTCTGCGAAAATTATAAAAGTTATCGCGGCAAGGATGACGAAACCGAGTTCGACCAAAATTTTCTTTTTTCGCTCATTGCACCGCGAAGAATACATATTGCATCGGCAGAAAAAGATATCTGGGCGGCACCCGATAAGCAATTTCTTTGCTGCGCGGCTTCAAATGAGGTTTATGAGCTTTACGGCAAAAAAGGCTTTATTTACACCGATAATGATTTTCTTAATTCAGATAAATATCTGAACGATGGAAATATAGGTCTTTGCTACCGAAAGGGCACGCATTATTTTTCACGCGATGACTGGCACGGACTTATGGATTTTATGAATAAATAAGCATAAAAAAATTCCCTTCTCACGAAGGGAATTTTTTGTTTGTATTTTACCAATAGAGAATAGCGGCAAAGATACCTGAAAGCTTGCCGAATGCAATAAGGATATCGTGTGCAAGATTGCTGAAAACAGCTTCAATTTTGCTGATGCCTGAAACTTCCGCAAAATCGGCATTTTCGAGTGCAAGGTTATTATATGTGATAAGCTCGCTCTCAAATGTTGAAGTGTCGTCTTCTTTGATTGTGAGAAGTCTTGCACCTCTTGTGAATGAATAGCCGTATGATTCAACAGATGCACCGGGAGTATTGATAATTCTGATACCGTCTCTTTCAACTTCAAAGTCATTTACGTGGTCGTGACCGGAAAGAATTCCGAGAACATTGCCTGTTTCAACCATTGCATCAAACTGGCCGTAGTTAATGTAACCGGGGCAAGGGAATTCACCAAGGAAGCCTGAAAAATTATTGGTTTTGGGAAGGAATGAATAAATCTTGCCGTCAAACTCTCTTGAAAGCTCTCCCATTGCAAAGGGAGACTCAACAAACATTTCATCATAAACTTCGCTTACGATAATGTGCTGGAAAGCAAGAGAATTAACCTTCTTTCCGTCACCGTCAACAAGCTTTTTGCTTTCTGACTTATACCATTCAATCTGGTCTTCACGAACGCTGTCATAGCCGAGCCATTCGTTGTTTTCGTGAATGCTGCTGCCTGAGTCAAACATCCATACATTGAACTTCATTTCAGAACCGTCTGATGAATAAACGGGAAGATAATGGTTGCCTGTGCCGCTGAGTTCTTCAACTGCATCATAAGCAAGGCAGTATTTTCCGCCGTATTTCTGATAGTATTTTAGAAGGGTGTCTTTATCAACGCCTTGCTCATCATCGTGATTTCCGAAAACAAGAGTAAAATAAACTTCGTTTTCAACAAAAGGTTTAACATATTCTTCGATAGCCTGTTCCTTTGTTTCTTCCGTGGCAACTGTGTTGTCACCGCCGAGAACAACAAGGTCGGGCTTGTAGGTTCTGACCATATAATCAATATATGTCATCATCTTTTCCTGAGCAGGAAAACCGTCCTGTCCGTCGCAGAGGTGAAGAATTGTGAATTCTCCGTTTTCGTCAAAGCGCAGGGGATTGGTGTCTGCCGCAAAAGAGGGAA
>JAZOVH010000078.1:0-99370 GCA_045658585.1 Acutalibacteraceae bacterium
CTGATGGATGATAACTTCCTGTGAAACGTCAACAAGACGGCGGGTAAGGTAACCCGAGTCAGCTGTACGGAGAGCGGTATCGGCAAGACCTTTACGCGCACCACGGGAAGAAATGAAGTATTCTGAAATATTAAGACCCTCTCGGTAGTTAGCCTTGATGGGAACCTCAATTGTTTTACCTGCTGTGTTTGCGATAAGACCACGCATACCTGCAAGCTGACGAAGCTGTGAATCGTTACCACGGGCACCCGAATCAAGCATCATATTGATGGGGTTGAACTTATTGAAGTTCTTCTTAAGTTCTGCAGCAACTTCCTTGGTGCAGATATCCCAAGCCTTGATAACAGCCTCTGAACGGTCATCATTTGTCATGAAGCCTCTTTCATAGCTGCGTGTGATTTCTGCAACCTTTGCTTCTGCCTGAGCAAGCAATTCCTTCTTCTTGGGAGGAATTGTTGCGTCGCAAACTGCAACTGTGATACCGCTTCGTGTTGAATATCTGTAGCCCTGTGCCTTGATTTTATCAAGAACATCAGCTGCAACTGCGGTACCGTGAACCTTGATGCATCGGTCAACAATTTTGCCGAGCATCTTCTTATTAACAAGCACATCAACTTCGGGAGTGAAGAGATTATCGGGATTTGTTCTGTCAATAAATCCGAGATCCTGAGGAACGGGATTATTGAAGATAATCTTACCGAGTGTTGTTTTAACAAGCTTTGTTACGGGCACACCGTTAACCTCTTTGGTCATACGGATTCTGATTGTTACGTGAAGACCGATATCGCCTTCATCATAAGCCATCATAGCTTCGTCAACGCTTGTGAATGTGCTATATATATAATGTTTTTCACCGTTTTCATCAATAAACTCGGTGGGAGCACCGGGCTCGTGAGGATCTTCGGGTCTGTAATCTGAGTTTGCGGGGTTATTATCGTTAACAAGAGTAAGATAATATGAACCCAGAATCATATCCTGTGAAGGAACCGCAACGGGACGTCCGTCTGAGGGCTTGAGGAGGTTGTTTGCAGCAAGCATAAGGAAACGTGCTTCTGCCTGTGCCTCTGCCGAAAGAGGAACGTGAACAGCCATCTGGTCACCGTCGAAGTCAGCGTTGAAAGCGGTACATACAAGAGGATGAAGTTTGATTGCTCTGCCTTCTACAAGAACGGGTTCAAAAGCCTGAATACCGAGTCTGTGAAGAGTGGGAGCACGGTTAAGCATAACAGGATGGTCTTTGATAACGATTTCGAGTGCATCCCAAACCGAAGGATGTGAGCGCTCTACCATCTTACGTGCAGACTTGATGTTTCCTGCAACTTCTGTTTCAACAAGACGCTTCATAACGAAGGGCTTGAAGAGCTCAAGTGCCATTTCCTTGGGAAGACCGCACTGATAAAGCTTGAGTTCGGGACCAACAACGATAACCGAACGTCCTGAGTAGTCAACACGCTTACCGAGAAGGTTCTGTCTGAAACGGCCCTGCTTACCCTTAAGCATATCTGAAAGTGACTTGGGTGCTCTGTTGTTGGGCCCTGTTACGGGTCTGCCTCTTCTGCCGTTATCGATAAGTGCGTCAACAGCTTCCTGAAGCATTCTCTTTTCGTTTCTGATGATGATATCAGGTGAGCCGAGCTCCATAAGCTTTGCAAGACGGTTGTTTCTGTTGATAACACGTCTGTAAAGATCGTTAAGGTCTGATGTTGCAAATCTGCCGCCTTCGAGCTGAACCATAGGTCTGAGTTCGGGAGGAATAACGGGAACAACATCAAGAATCATCCACTCGGGTCTGTTGCCCGACTGTCTGAATGCTTCTACAACTTCAAGACGCTTGAGAACCTTTGCTTTCTTCTGACCTGCAGCTGTTTCCATCTCTTCTTTGAGCTGAGCTGAAAGAGCCTCAAGATCGATTTCAGCAAGAAGCTCTTTGATTGCTTCCGCACCCATGCCTGCTCTGAAATCATCTTCATATCTGAGACGATACTCTTCGTAATCCTTCTCATCAAGAGTCTGGCACTTCTCAAGAGGAGTATCGCCGGGATCGATAACTATGTGCTTTGCAAAATAGAGAACTTTTTCAAGATCTCTGGGTGATATATCAAGGATAAGACCCATTCTTGAGGGAATACCCTTGAAATACCAGATGTGGGAAACGGGTGCTGCGAGCTTGATATAACCCATTCTCTCACGGCGTACCTTTGCTCTTGTGATTTCAACGCCGCAACGCTCGCAGACCTTGCCCTTATAGCGGATTCTTTTATATTTACCGCAATGGCACTCCCAGTCCTTCTGGGGTCCGAAAATTCTTTCGCAGAAAAGACCGTCCTTTTCGGGCTTGAGAGTTCTGTAGTTTATAGTTTCGGGCTTTTTAACTTCGCCCTTATCGCTGCCCTCTTCACCGCCTGCCCAGGCAATAATCTGTTCAGGAGATGCGAGGCCGATTTTTATTGATTCAAATGTAAGATTGCTGTTTGATTCAATGTTTTCCATCAAACGATGCCCCTTTCCGTTAATTGTTATTGGGAAAATGGCGATTAATTATAATCGTCCTCCGAGGTTTCAAAGTCAAGACCGAAATCTTCTGCGCTGTAATCATCTTCGAAATCTGCATAGATTTCATCATCTGCATCAGCATCTGCTCTGATAAAGATATCGTTCTCTTCGCTCTCTTCATCAATGATAAATTCGTCACTCTGTTCAACGTCATTTACGTTCTGGAATGTCTTATCGTCGGGAACAAAGCCTGCATCGTCATTATCAAATGACTGACGAAGGTCAATTTCCTCGTTGTTTTCATCAAGAACCTTGATGTCAAGTGCGAGTGACTGAAGCTCTTTGATAAGAACCTTGAAAGATTCGGGGATGCCGGGTGTGGGAACATTCTGACCCTTGACGATTGCTTCGTAGGTCTTTACTCTGCCCACAACATCGTCAGATTTAACAGTAAGAATTTCCTGAAGAGTATATGCTGCACCGTAAGCTTCAAGTGCCCAAACTTCCATTTCACCGAAACGCTGGCCGCCGAACTGAGCTTTACCGCCGAGGGGCTGCTGTGTAACGAGTGAGTAAGGACCTGTTGAACGAGCATGAATCTTATCGTCAACAAGGTGATGCAACTTGAGGTAATACATAACACCTACGGTTACGGGATTATCAAACTTTCTGCCGGTACGTCCGTCAGTAAGGATTGATTTACAGTCAAGGCGAAGCTGGGGAACTGATTCGGGGTCAAATTCAACACCCTTTTCAGCTGCTTTCTTCTCTGCTTCTTCCATTGCAACGCGGTTTGCTTCAATGAATGCGTCTCTGATATCGTCTTCGTGTGCACCGTCAAATACGGGAGTCATCATCTTGCAGCCGAGTGCTCTTGCAGCAAAGCCGAGATGAACTTCGAGAACCTGACCGATGTTCATACGTGAGGGAACACCGAGGGGGTTAAGAACGATATCAAGAGGAGTACCGTCGGGAAGGAAGGGCATATCTTCCTGGGGAAGAATTCTTGAAACAACACCCTTGTTACCGTGACGGCCCGCCATCTTATCGCCTACGGAAAGCTTACGCTTCTGTGCAATATAGCAACGAACAACCTTGTTTACACCGGGTGAAAGCTCATCGCTGTTTTCTCTTGTGAACACTTCAACGTTAACAACAACGCCGTATTCACCGTGAGGAACTTTAAGTGAAGTATCTCTTACTTCCTTAGCCTTCTCACCGAAGATTGCACGAAGAAGTCTTTCTTCTGCAGTAAGCTCGGTTTCACCCTTGGGTGTTACCTTACCAACGAGAATATCGCCGGAGTGAACTTCCGCACCGATGCGGATAATGCCTCTGTCATCAAGATTGCCGAGTGCATCCTCACCAACGTTGGGGATGTCTCTTGTAATCTCTTCGGGACCAAGCTTGGTGTCTCTTGCTTCGGTCTCATATTCTTCAATGTGAACTGATGTATAAACATCGTCACGAACAATTTTTTCATTAACAAGAACAGCGTCTTCGTAGTTATAACCTTCCCATGTCATGAAGCCGATGAGAGCGTTTTTACCAAGGCTGATTTCACCGTGGTCTGTTGCGGGACCGTCGGCAATAACCTCGCCTTTTTTAACTTCCTGACCAACTTCAACGATGGGTCTCTGGTTAATGCAGGTGCCCTGGTTTGAACGCATAAACTTGATAAGTTCATAATAGCGTGAGAAACCGTCAGCCTCTTTGATTGTGATGCCGTCTGCACTTACCTTGGTAACGGTACCGTCTGCCTTTGCAAGAACGGTAACGCCCGAGTCAACCGCTGCCTTATACTCCATACCTGTACCAACGAGAGGGGCGCTTGTTTTAAGAAGGGGAACTGCCTGACGCTGCATGTTTGAACCCATGAGAGCACGGTTAGCGTCATCGTTCTCAAGGAAGGGAATCATTGCAGTAGCAACAGAAACAACCATTCTGGGTGAAACGTCCATATAATCAACCTTTGTGTTGTCGATTTCAATGAACTCGTCTCTGTGTCTTGCGGTAATCTTTGCTCTTACAAAACGGTTGTTCTCGTCAAGAGCTTCGTTACCCTGTGCAACGATAAATTCGTCTTCCATATCGGCTGTCATATACTCGATTTCATCGAGAACAACGCCTGTTTCTTTATCGATTTTTCTGTAAGGAGCTTCAATAAAGCCGTATTCGTTAATTCTTGCGAAAGTTGCAAGATACGATATCAAACCGATATTGGGTCCTTCAGGAGTTTCGATGGGACACATTCTGCCGTAATGAGAATAGTGAACGTCACGAACCTCGAAACCTGCTCTGTCTCTGGAAAGACCGCCGGGGCCGAGAGCCGAAAGACGGCGCTTATGAGTAAGCTCGGCGAGGGGGTTGGTCTGATCCATGAACTGTGAGAGGGGTGATGAACCGAAGAACTCTCTGATTGCTACCATTACGGGGCGGATGTTGATGAGCGACTGAGGAGTGATTTTCTCATCCTCTTCCTGAGCCTGGATTGCCATTCTCTCGCGCACAACTCTTTCCATTCTTGCAAGACCGATTCTGAACTGATTCTGAAGAAGCTCGCCTACCGAACGGATACGTCTGTTGCCCAAATGGTCTATATCGTCAACTGTGCCCACACGCTTTGTGAGACAGTTTACATAGTTAACCGAAGCAAAAATATCATCAACGATAATGTGCTTGGGAATAAGGTCATCGCAGCGTTCTTTCATTTCTGCAAGAAGGGCATCTTTATCGTCGCCGCACTTCTCGATTACTTCGTGGAGCACGGAATAACGAACCTTCTCGTTAATGCTGCAGTTTTCAAGCTCTTCCTTTGAGATTGACTCGGGAAGAAGAGCCTTTGCATCGACCATTCCGTTTGAGATAACGAAAAGTTCGCTGCCGTCTTCGCAGGCAACAACAACCTTCATAACGCCTGCCTGCTCTATTTCGAGTGCCTTCTGCTTGGTGAGGATTTCACCGGGCTCTGCAAGAAGCTCGCCTGTGTATTCGGAAATAACGGGCTGTGCAACTTTGCAACCGGGAAGTCTGTTCACAAGTGAAAGCTTCTTGTTATATTTATATCTGCCTACACGGGATATGTCGTACCTGTGGGGATCAAAGAAAAGATTATCAATGTGCTGCTGGGCTGATTCAAGAGTAACAGGTTCTCCGGGACGAAGCTTTTTGAAAACTTCCATAAGGGCTTCTTCTGTATTCTTGGTTTCATCCTTCTCCATTGTTGCCTCAAGCTTGTTATCCTCACCGAAGAAGCGGCGGATATCATCGTTTGAGCTCAGACCGAGAGCACGGATAAATGCCGTGATATAAATTTTACGGTTCTTATCGATGCGAACATAGAAAATATCGTTTGCATCTGTTTCGTATTCAAGCCATGCACCTCTGTTGGGGTTGATGGTGCTGGTATAAAGCTCGATACCTGTTTTGTCGTGGGTCATTCCGTAGTATACGCCGGGTGAACGTACAAGCTGCGAAACAATAACACGCTCTGCACCGTTGATAACGAAAGTGCCGCTGTCGGTCATAATGGGGAAGTCACCCATAAATACTTCCGACTCTTTGATTACGCCTGTTTCTTTGTTCTGAAGGCGAACGGTAACTCTCATCGGGGCAGCGTATGTTGCGTCACGCTCCTTGCATTCACGAACCGTATACTTGGGCTTATCGTCCATACGGTAATCAACAAAGCTCAAAATCCAGTTGCCGGTATAGTCAGTTATATCTGCCATATCACGGAAAACCTCTTTGAGACCTGTTTCGATGAACCACTGATATGATGCTTTCTGGATTTCGATAAGGTTGGGCATATCCATAACCTCACGAATTTTACCGAAGCTCATACGTGTACTGCTTCCGCGTTTAACGGGATTCACTTTAAGCATTAGCTCAATCACTCCGTTTCTCTGATTCTTCCATCCCTGTAGGAAAAACGATTTTTTATTCTCGGAACCACTTATTGCACTATATTTTTACTAAAATAAACACGCAAAATAAGGCAAAATTATAGGGCATTCGGTTCCATTTTAAGATGCGATTTGATATTATAGTTATTTTTTGACAAGTTGTCAATAGCAAAATATAAAAATATTTTCATAAATATAAATATTTGTGCATTCATACGAAATTTTATAATTTTTCGTTTTTATTTTTGTTTATTATTTTTGGCGTTTTGTCTAATTTGACAATAAAAAACAGCTCTCCGTTTTATCGAAGAGCCGTTATATCATAATGTAAATATATTCACTTTATTTCTTATTTGTTTATTATCGGAACAAACGCCTTTTCCGAACCGCAGGGTTTGATTTCGGGTTTGCTCAAGGAATAAATATCCCCTGCTTTGCACTCAATTGCAAATATTCTTTCCGCTTCCTCACCCAAACAAGAGAGGTCAGCAGCTTTGGTAATAACAGGAAGTTTTGTTTCACCTTTTATCTTCCGAAGTATTTCCGCACCGTTTGAATTAAAGCCCGTAACCCTGATATACGGAACGGGAACAGCAGAATCCTTTGCTGTTATTCCCAGAAATGAATTGAGAACGATTCTTCGTATCCTTGCGTGGGAATAACGCTTTGTTTTTGCCGTATCATATAAATCATTCAAAGAAACTGCTTTGCGTGCAGCTTCATAAATTCTGTTTTCAATTCCTTCGCTTATATCGGGTGCCTTTGCCAAATCCTCACGGCTCTGCATTCTTGCCGAATAAAGAACGGCATTTTCTGCATTTTTCAAAAACACGGGCGCTTCCCTTTTCTGCAATGCTCTTTCAAAGATTTCTGCTGCCTTTTCGGGCACAAAATCTTTCCAATCCCCGCCTGCTTCTATCATTTTTCTGATGTGCGATGCAGATGCAATATTTCCGTTCGTATTTACACCGTCGTGCTCCGCACCTTCTCTCGGGAATGTTACGGGTTTCATTCTGCTTCCTGCTCTTCTGATTGCCGCAACATATTCCACACCCAGTATATTGTTCGGATGCTTTATTATATCGGCAGCTTCCGCGTCAACAAGCCTTAATGCATTTTCTCTTGCCGATGCAAAAGAAACACCTTTCTCAAGCTCTGATTTGATATGCGGTATTATTTCATCGCCGTAAACACAATCCGCCGCTGAAATTATTTTATCAATATCGCCGCACTCGCTTCCGAAAACCAATTCATCAACACAGCCGAGAGCATCAAGGATTTCAACACCCGCACGGGCAAAACTCTGCGCTCCCGAAAGAGCATAAACGCAGGGAAGCTGAATCACAAGGTCAACTCCGCAGGCAAGCGCCGCTTCGGCTCTTGTGCCGTGAGAAAAAACGGCAATATCGCCTCTTTGCACAAAATTACCGCTCATAACGGCAACAATATGCGTTGCCCCCGCCTTTCTTGCTTTTTCGGCAAGCAAAGCGTGGCCGTTATGAAACGGATTATATTCAGCTATAATTCCGGCAACCTTCATTTTTTCTCCTCGAATTGAAATAATACTTGCAAATTTAATAGGATAGATATATAATATAACAGTTAAGTGCTTTTATCAAGCAAAAGTTTAAAATTTGGAGTGATAAGATTTGAAAATTCTCGTAATCAACTGCGGAAGTTCCTCTCTCAAATATCAGCTTTTTGATATGGAAACCGAAACAATGATTGCAAAGGGCAACTGCGAAAGAATCGGAGTTGACGGCAAGATCGGCGGTTCAACCGCAGACGGACGCAAGTTTGAATATGAAGTTGCATTCCCCAACCACACCACAGCTTTCCTTGAGGTTAAGAAAGTTCTTACCGAAGGCGACGCTAAAGTTATTGACGATATGAGCGAAATCAAAGCAGTAGGCCACAGAGTTGTTCAGGGCGGTGCTCTCTTCAACGAAAGCGTTCTCGTTACAGATGAAGTTATCGCAGGTATCCGTGAGCTTTGCGATCTCGCTCCCCTTCACAACCCCGCACACATTCAGGGTATTGAAGCTTGCACAGATGTTTTCGGCAAGGATTTCCCCCAGGTTGCTGTTTTTGACAACGCATTCCACTCAACAATGCCTCCCGAAGCATATATGTTCCCCATTCCTTATGAATACTATGAGAAGTATCACGTTCGCCGCTACGGCTTTCACGGCACATCTCACCGTTTCGTAAGTGCACGCTGTGCAGAAGTTATGGGCAAAGATATCAAAGACCTCAAGATTGTTACCTGCCATCTCGGCAACGGTTCTTCAATCACCGCTGTTAAGGGCGGCAAGTGCATCGACACAAGCATGGGTCTTACTCCCCTTGACGGTTTCATCATGGGCACACGCTGCGGCGCTGTTGACCCCTCTGTTATCACTTATCTTCAGCAGAAAGAAGGCTGGACTCCCGCAGAAACCGATGCTATCCTCAATAAGAAGTCAGGTGTGTTCGGTGTGTCAGGTGTAGGCAGCGATGACAGAGACGTTTCCGCAGCAGAAGCAAGCGGCAACGAAAGAGCTCATCTTGCAAGAAGCATCCAGAAATATCAGGTTCGCAAGCTTGTAGGTAGCTATGTTGCAGCTATGAACGGCGTTGACGCAATCGTTTTCACAGGCGGTATCGGTGAAAACACAATCGACCTTCGTGCAGACGTTTGCAAGAACCTTGCATATCTCGGTGTTGAGCTTGACGAAGAAGCAAACGAGATTATGAGAAGAGGCAAGGAAGGCGAAATCTCAACCGCAAATTCAAAGGTTAAGGTTTTTGTTCTTCCCACAAACGAAGAGCTTGTTATCGCAAGAGATACTCAGGCTATCGTAAGCGCATTATAATTTTTCAGAATATCAAGCCGTGCTTTTCGGAGCGCGGCTTTTTCTATTGACTAATTTAAATATTTTGTTATAATGATATTATTATTTATAAAAGGGGTAAGCTATGAAATATATTGCACCCTTATTCAGCAAAAACTGCGGCAGCTTTGAAACTGCTCCGCAAGCAAGAATCAATTCGTTCCATTGGGAAAAAGAAGGTTTTTCCCGCCCTGAAAGCTATGTTTGCATTTATGCAGAAGAGAATTGCGGCATTCATATCAGGCTCCGGTCTTTTGAAGAAAACATACGATGCGAATGCACCGAAAAAAACAGCCCGATTTATACCGACAGCTGTCTTGAAATTTTTCTTATGCCCATTGAGGGAGACCCCAGATATATTAATTTTGAAGTTAATCCGAACGGTGTTTATCTTTCGGAAATCGGCACGGGCAGAAAAGACAGGCGTTTTATCAGCGAACTGACGGATATTGAACCGATTATCAATCCGTTTAAGCTTACTGAAAACGCAAAAGAAGCCTGGGGCTATGAAATTTTTATTCCCGACACCCTCATTTCCGCCGTATACGGCATTGACTACTCAACCAAAGAAACAGTAATTAAAGGAAACTTTTATAAATGCGCGGATTTATCCGCAACTCCCCATTACGCAGCGCTTTTTCCCGTCACCTCAGCCGAGCTCGGCTTTCATAATCCCGATTGTTTCGGAAGAATTATAATTGAGAAAGGTGTGTAACCATCTTGGCAGAAAACACAAATTTCATTCCCGAACTTTTAAATGCATTTAAATTCAAAGGCAGCTTCAAAACCGTAAACCAGATTCATGACGGTCATATAAATAACACTTTCGTTCTTGAATTCGAAGAAGAAAACGGACATCTTAACAGATATCTCGTTCAGGAAATCAATACATATGTTTTCAAAAACCCCGATGCGCTTATGAGCAATGTTGTGGGTGTTACCGATTATCTTCACAACAAGATAATTGAAAACGGCGGCGACCCCGAAAGAGAAGGCCTTTATGTTTTCTTTACAAACGATGACAAGCCTTATTATGTATCTGAGGATAACAAATACTGGCGTTGCTATAATTTTATTTACGGTGCTCATTCCTATCAGAGTGTTGAAAGCACCGAAGTATTCTGCAATGCAGCAAAAGCATTCGGAAAATTCCAGTGTATGCTTGCGGATTACCCCAGCGAAAACCTTGCTGAAACAATTCCCAACTTCCACAACACGGTTTCAAGATTTGCCGATTTCAAAAAGGCTGTTGCCGATAATCTTTCAGGCAGAGCAAATCAGGTTGAAAAGGAAATTGATTTTGTTCTTGCAAGAGAAAAGGATTGCTCGGTGCTTGTTGACCTTCTCAATGCAGGCGAGCTGCCCTTAAGAGTTACACACAATGACACAAAACTCAACAATGTTATGTTTGATAACGAAACTGGTGAAGGCATCTGCGTTGTTGACCTTGACACGGTTATGCCCGGTCTTTCTCTCTATGATTTCGGCGACAGCATCCGTTTCGGTGCAAACACCGCCGCTGAAGATGAAAAAGATCTTTCTCTTGTTAATCTCAGCCTCGAAAACTTCAAAGCATACACCCTCGGTTATCTTTCAACCGCCGGTGAAAGCCTTACCGCAAAAGAGATTGAATATCTCCCCTTCTCGGCAAAGCTTATGACTCTTGAATGCGGAATGAGATTCCTTGGCGACTTCATCAACGGTGACGTTTATTTCAAAACTGCTTATGCAGACCATAATCTTGTTCGTTGCCGCACACAGTTCAAGCTCGTTGAAGAGATTGAAAAGAATATGGAGCGTATGAACGAAATAGTTGCAGAATGCTGCAATGAACTCGGATTGAAGAAATGATTTCCGAAATTCTTACTGAATTGGAATTAAAAACCAAAGTCTGCGAATGGCTTCTGAAAAACTGCAAAGGCTATTATATTTATCCTTATGAATCGGTCAGGGACTATGCCGAGGATTACCGACTGCCGGATGACCTGCGTTATCGGCACACCCAATCTCTTGCAGATGAAAACGGCGATTTGATAACTCTTTTGAAAGCTGAAATTGTGCTGAAAGATTGGGAAACACGAAGCGGTAAAGAGGAGATGAAGTTTGAGTTTTACAAAGTATTGAAAACTTTCACTGACACTCCCGATGTTGAACCGTATCCGGTAGGATATATTATTGTTTTATAGCTTTTAAATATTTTATATAAAAATATAGGGACTTCTCTTTTTGAGAAGTCCCTGTTTTGTTTTATTCAATTAAAAATCGAGGAAATCCTTAAGCTTCTTGCTTCTGCTGGGATGACGGAGCTTGCGGAGTGCCTTTGCTTCAATCTGACGGATTCTTTCACGGGTAACGCCGAAACGGCTGCCTACCTCTTCAAGAGTGTGGGGATGTCCGTCTTCAAGACCGAAACGAAGAGAAAGAACCTTCGCCTCTCTCTGTGTGAGAGTATCAAGCACTTCGTTAAGAGTTTCTTTAAGAAGAAGCATTGATGCGGCATCTGCCGGTGCGGGTGCATCGTCATCGGGAATGAAATCGCCGAGATGGCTGTCTTCCTCTTCACCGATGGGAGTTTCAAGCGAAACGGGTACCTGAGCAACACGAAGAATTTCTCTTACCTTATCTGCAGGCATATCAAGCTCTGCCGCAATTTCTTCTGCCGAGGGGTCTCTGCCGTTCTTATGAAGAAGCTGGCTGTTTGTTTTCTTAACCTTATTAATGGTTTCAACCATATGAACAGGAATTCTTATGGTTCTTGCCTGGTCGGCAATAGCTCTTGTGATAGCCTGTCTTATCCACCATGTGGCATAGGTTGAAAACTTGAAGCCTTTGGTGTAATCAAACTTATCAACAGCTTTGATAAGACCGAGGTTACCTTCCTGAATAAGGTCAAGGAACTGCATACCTCTGCCCACATATCTTTTTGCAATGCTTACAACAAGGCGAAGGTTTGCTTCTGCAAGACGCTTTTTAGCCTTCTCATCATCATCTGCGATTCTGATTGCAAGCTCGATTTCCTCTTCGGGTGTGAGAAGAGGCACTCTGCCTATTTCCTTAAGATAAACCTTTACGGGGTCATCAATGCTTGCGCCCTTATCGTCACCGCCGCCGATATCAAGTGATTTGGGAATATCAACATCAAAATTCTCAATCGCATCGCTCGAAAGGTCATCGATAATTTCAATATTCTGCGATTCAAGCGACTCATAGAGTTTATCAAGCTCTTCAATGTCGAGGTGCATTTCCTCCATTGCGGCATCGATTTCCTGAGTGGTAAGCTTACCTGCTGCTTTACCCTTTTCAATAAGTGATTTAAAGGGAGTTCTCTTTTCTGTTCCTTCCATAAAACACACATCCTTCATCCGTTATTTTTTATTAAAAAGTTTAATAAATTCCTCATCACTGAGCTCCGACGCTTTTATATCCTTGGGTGCGGCGCTGTTTTTAAGAACTTCTATGCAGTCCTCGCACTCTTTAAGGGTATTGCTGAGCGTATTCGAAGAAATATATATTCTTGTTACGGTATCCATTTCTTCGGGAGTGAAGCTGTCTGAAAAAATGCTCAGATTCGGGTCAAGACCTTCATCAAGCTTTCTTGCAAGGCACTCCATAACTCTGCGGTTAAACAAGGTTACAAAATCCTGCGGTGTGAATTTTTCTTTCAGCTTATTATAAAAATCGGGGTTTCTCATAAAAGAAGCAATCAGCGTTTCTTCCGCCCTTGCCGCCCTTATGTTTTTTGCCCTTTCGGGGTTATTTTTATCCGCAAAGCTCTTTTCGAGCATTGTATCCTGCTCTTTTTTTCTTCTCACATCATCGGAACGCCTGAGCTTTGTTTTTGCGGAGCGTATCTGCGCCTTGATACTGTCAACATTGACTCCGAGTTCATTCGAAAGCCTTGTTGCATATATTTCACTTTCTATACTGCCGCACTCGGCAAGTATATTTGATGCCGCCATAAGAAAACGAAGCTTTCCGTCATCGGTGAGAATATTATATTTGTTTCTCTCTTCGAGCAACTTGTATTCGGTTTTGTTTGCCGCTTCATTCAAGAGCGATGCAAATCTTTCTTTGCCGTGGGTTCTTATGATTTCATCGGCATCCTTGCCGCCGCTCATTGCAACAACACGAAGCTTAAGTCCAGTTTTGCCCAGAACGCTCAAGGCTTTTTCTGTTGCCTTTCTGCCCGCTTCATCATTATCGTAGCATATGATAACCTCATCGGCATATCTTGAAAGCAGATTTGCCTGCTCGGAGGTAAACGCCGTGCCCAGACATGCTATTGCATTTCCGAAGCCCGCCTGGTGAAGTGCTATAACATCCATATAGCCCTCAACAAGAATGAGCTTGTTTTCATTTGCATTCTTTGCAAAATTCAAGGCAAAAACACCGTTACTTTTTTTATAAACAAGTGTATCCGAAGTGTTGATATATTTGGGCTTTGAATCATCCATAACTCTGCCGCCGAATGCAATAACATTGCCCCGAAGGTCGATTATGGGAAACATAACACGGTTTCTGAAATTATCGTAACAGCTTGTCCTGCCGTTTTTTTCGCTTCTTCTTGCAAGGTTTGCGAGCACCAATTCCTCTTCGGTAAAGCCTTTTGAACGCATATGCTCAATAAGCTTCCGCCAATCATTCGGCGCATAGCCCAAACCGAATTTTCTTATGGTGTTGGGCGATAAGCCTCTTTTGAGAAAGTAATCAAGAGCAGGTCTGTTTTTTTCATCCATAAGGCAGGCATTGAAAAATCTTGCCGCCTCACGGTTTGCCGCAAGCAATCTCATTCTCTTTTTTGAAAGAGTGTCGTCATAGCCATCTTCGGGCATCGACATACCCGCAATCTGCGCAACGGCTTTTACGGCTTCAATATAATCAAGATTTTCAATTCTGCGGACAAAGCTTATAACATCGCCGCCCGCCCCGCAACCGAAGCAATAAAACGAGCGTGTATCGGGATAAACTGTGAATGAGGGGGTTTTTTCGTTATGGAAAGGGCAAAGGCCAACAAGCGTTTTGCCTCGTCTTTTAAGATTCACATGGGAAGATATAACCTGGTCAATATCAACCTTTTCCTGCAAATCCTGAATAAATCTTTCGTTTATAGCCGTAAAACCCACCTCACTTTCTTTTTATTTAATTATCGGTCAGATAGACCAGTCATCGGTTTTTGTCCATGCCTTGGGAACATATAAATCATTGAATACTCTTACGGCATAACGGTCTGTCATACCCGCAATAAAATCGCAGGCGGCAATATCAATTCCGTCTCTGAACGCGATTTCTTTGAACTGCATCGGAAGAGCCTCGGGATTCTGCGTGAAATGATGATAAAGTCTTTGAATCATTTCCATTGCTTTGCCCTCTTCACTCTTGCAGGCAGGGTTTGTATATACTTTATCAAACATAAACTGATGAAGCTCATCAAAATATAATTTAACATCAGGGTCAAGCACTATATCATCGGTGCTGTTATTTATACAGCTTAAAACAAGAGTGTTTATTCTTTCACTCTTTGACTGACCGAGCACCTTGCGGATTTCGGCAGGAATATCATCCTCACACATTATACCCGCAACGGTTGCATCTTCAATATCGTGGTTAATATATGCGATTCTGTCGGCAAGGCGGACTATTCTGCCCTCAAGCGTTACCGCCTGCTCGCCGTTTGTATGGCGTTCAATGCCGTTTCGCACTTCATATGTAAGATTAAGACCCTTGCCGTCTTTTTCAAGAAAATCAACAACTCTCAGGCTCTGTGAATAATGTTTGAAGCCTCCGATTGAAACCGAGTTCAACGCTCTTTCGCCTGCGTGGCCGAAAGGAGTATGCCCCAGATCGTGGCCGAGTGCAATTGCCTCTGTCAGGTCACAGTTAAGATTGAGCGCACCCGCAATTGTTCTTGCAATCTGCGAAACCTCAAGAGTATGAGTGAGTCTTGTTCGGTAATGGTCGCCCTCGGGTGAAAGAAAAACCTGGGTTTTATGCTTAAGGCGGCGAAAAGCATTTGAATGAATTATTCTGTCTCTGTCTCTTTGAAATGCGGTGCGCACTGGGCACTCCTCTTCGGGAATCGCTCTGCCCTTGCTTTCGCTTGCAAGCGCGGCATATTCGGACAAGGTCTGCTTTTCTCTTTCGCAGGCTTTTTCTCTGATTGTGCTCATCATATCACCCCTTCTGAATTTCTATACTGTTTAAAGTTTGCAAAGTACTTCAAAAAATCCGTAATTTTTTCAAAAAAGTCCCCTTGAAAGCCTTAAAAGCTTTCAAAGGGAGTTATTTCAATCTATATCGGCAAAAAATTCTTCTGTTTTTTCTGCCATATATCTGCCGTTACTGACATCAACAAGCTTTGCGTTGAAGCCGTCAACAATCTCAAGCGGCATTCTGAAAATAAGGGTTACATTGTCTTCAAACAAAGTATCCTCAATAACGCCGCCGCTTTCGGGCACAAGCGATGAAAGCTTGCCGTAAAAATAATAATCGCAGGTTACTTTAAGCCTTGCGCACATTGCACGGGTAACAATTCCGCCCGCCTGAACGGCAATTGATGCAGAATGAGAATATGCACGCACAAGACCGCCCGCACCGAGCATTATTCCGCCGAAATAGCGGGTAACAACAACCGCGCAGTCGGTAACACCAGTTTTTTCAAGCACATCAAGCACGGGAATACCCGCCGTGCCCTGCGGTTCACCGTCATCGGAATATCTTTTTATTCCGCCCTCACGGATAACATAGGCATAAACATTATGGGTTGCATCCCAATGTTTTTTGGAAACCGAAGCTATAAATTCCAATGCCTGCTCCTGAGTTGTTACGTGAGCTATATGACCTATAAAACGGGATTTTTTAACTATATATTCATCTTTTGCATCGTTTCTGATGGTTTTGTAACTATTCATTCAATCACCCAAAAAAGCAAAGCGGTGCACAAAAAATGCACCGCTTAAATATGCTTTTATTTGTTGTTGATATTGAAACGCTTGTTGAAGCGATCAACACGTCCGCCGGTGTCAACGAGCTTCTGCTTACCTGTAAAGAACGGATGGCATTTTGAGCAGATATCAACACGAAGATTGTCCTTTGTTGAACCGGTTGCAATAACCTCACCGCAAGCACAGCGGATTTCGGTCTGTTCGTACTTAGGATGGATTCCTTCCTTCATCAATGTCACCTCTTTCGGTATATCCATAAACATAACAAAAGGATTTTAGCATAAGGTTTTGAAAAATGCAAGTGTTTTTTAAAAAATTTTTGCTCAAATTTATTTTACTTCAATAATTTCGCCGAGTCTGAACGAATAAATCAGAGTTTGGGCAACGGGTAAACCAATTACCTCTGCAAGACAGCGGCGGTAAACCGAAAGCTGTTCATTATATCTTTCGGCAAGCTCATCTCCGTTTGAAGCTCTGTCGGTTTTGAAGTCAACAATTATAAGTTTACCGTTTTCTTCAAATGCGCAGTCAACAACGCCCTCGATTATTATGCTTTCCCCCTGCGCCGCCTCAGCGGGTATTTCGGGATGCATTTCAGAAAGAGGCACCGATGCCGTGAATGCATATTCCTTATATATTCTGTCTGCATTCAGAATTCTTTTTGCAAGACTGCTTTCAAAGAAACCGCTTACGGATTTTTTATCAACCGCATTTGCCTCATCCTCTGTAAGCATTCCGTTTTCAACAAGTCTGCAAAGCTCTGCATCAACCGAGTTGCGTGCTTCATTATAGTTTGCAAACTGCATAAATCTGTGGGTTGCCGTGCCTCTCTGGGCGGGAGTAAGTCTGCCTTTGCCGGTAAATGCAGGTTTCTTGGATGCAAAATATTCGCCGCCGATTTCTTCGCTGTCAAGTTTTGAAGCAATTCTTTTTGCAACAACGCCGTTGAGCATTTCAAACGGATATTTATATTCAAGTCTTTCTTTTATCTGCAAAAGCATTTCTTCATTTGCTTCGGGCTGAATAATTTCTTCAAAAATTTCTTCTTGCTCATAGCTGCCGCTTACTATTTCTGCTTTAAGCTTTGTTTCGCACGGCAAAACAAGCCTTTCCGAAAGCCCCGCCTTCATTCGCAACGAGTGGGCATCGGGATGCCTTAAGAGCGCAGCAAGAATGCATTCGGAATAGGAAGTGAAAGAATTTACGCTGAACGGGTCAAGTCTTTCGTTTACTCTTATTTTTGAAGCAATACCCGTCAGAGTTTTTGACCAATCAGCCGCAGAAGCAAGCATAACAAGCCTTTCTTTTGCTCTTGTCAACGCAACATAAAGAATGCGGAGCTCTTCCGAATGATTTTCTTTAACCGTTTCAAGCTTTGCCGCTATTCTCGGCAAAGTATCAAATTTAAATGCACCGTCATTGGTTTTTATTCCTACACCGCTGCCGCGTGCAATAATAAGCTCTTTTTTCAGGTCAAGGGTGCTGTAAGCTTTTTCGCACGCCGCAACAAAACAAACGGGGAACTCAAGACCTTTGCTCTTATGAATGGTCATTATTTTAACGGCATTTGCCGCCTCTGATTTTGTTTCGCCGCATTTGATATTGCTCTTATTACCGATTGCGGAATCAACATATCTGATAAATCCCGAAACGCCCTTGCTTCCCGTATTCTCATACTTATTGGCAAGGTCGATAAATAAATTGAGGTTTGCTCTGCGCTTTTCGCTGTCTTTCATCGCGCAGACTATCGCACCGTAGCCCGTATCTTCAATAAGTCTGCGCACAAGTTCACCCGTTCGCAGAGTTGACGCAAGAGTTCGCATTCTTGCGGTTTCTTCAAGAAATGCCGTTGCTTTTGAGTTGCCGTTTTCCGCAGAATTGACAAGACAAGCATAGATTGAGCCTTTTTTAAGGCCCGAACGCATATCGGCAAGCTCAACGGGAGTGAATCCGAAAACGGGCGAAATCATAACCGCAGTTAACGGAATATCATCAACGGGGTTATCAATAACTTTGAGGAGTGAAAGCAAAAATGTTATTTCGGGAGTTTCAAGAATGCCCTTTGCCGCCTCACAGCTGACGGGTATACCTCTGCGGGTAAATTCGTCCACAAAAGGTTTTGAATCAACCTTTATACTGCGAAGAAGTATGCAGAAATCTTTATAATCCGCATTTCTGCCGTCGGCAAGCTTCAGACCGTTCGCAACAGCTTTTTCAATATAATCCGCCGCAAACCTTGCCTGAACGGAAAGCTGTTCATCCTTTTCAGCCTCAAAGAGATACACTTCGGTATCCGCACCTTCGGAAGGCTTGTAATCCGCCGCTGCTTCAAGGCGTTCTTTTTCGTCATAATCAAGTCCGCCCGCCTCACGGCTCATAATATATGCAAAAATAAAATTGATAATTTCCGTAACACCGCTTCTGCTTCGGAAGTTTTTGCCGAGAGTTACCCTTGCGGGATAATTTTCATTCTCATACTCTTCAAGCCCGTCTCTTCTTGCAAGAAAGATTTCGGGCATAGCCTGCCTGAAACGGTAAATACTCTGCTTTACATCGCCAACCATAAACAGATTATTTTCATTTTTTGAAAGTGCGTTGAATATCATATCCTGCGCCATATTGACATCCTGATATTCGTCAACAAGAATTTCGGCATAGTTTGCAGAAAGCTCATTTGCAAGAGCCGTTTTTCTGTAGCCGTTTTCATCCTTTTCAAAGAGCAGTTTAAGAGCAAGGTGAAGAGTATCGCTGAAATTCGCCTGATTTGCTTCAAGTTTGAGTCTGTTAAGCTCTTCATCAAATGCAAGCACCGCATCTATAAGCTTTGCAACAATCGGAGAAAGATGCTCCAAATCTTCAAAGTGCTCACCCGCACTCACTGAAAGAAGACCCGTTATTTTTTTCTTGAGCGTATCTTTATAATCGGTTCTTACACTTTTGCAAATCTCTTTCAGTTCGGATTCATAACCCGCAGAGGTGCGTTTGAAGCTTTCAAACGAAACATTATTAAACGCTACAACAATCTCATCCCAGGACTTATCCAATACCTTTTCAAGATTTTCAAAGGCTGTTTTATCATTCTCGAAAGCGGGTGCATATTTAATCTGCAATTCAGGCTCTTCGGAAAGCAAGTCAAGACAATGTTCAATGCTGTCGATGGCATTCTTCACATAGCTTTCAAGATATTCTTTGATTATAATTCCCCATCTGCTCTCTTCGGGAGCAACAGGATTGCCGAAATCGTTTTTCAGCGAAATCAGCCAATCCTCGGGAAACGGATATGCCTGCGAAAGCTTATGCAGAGTATAGATTGCCTGAATCAGTTTTCCGTCATCTCTGTTATCACTTATAAGGTTGCAGAGATTTATAAAATCGGGCTCGTTTTTTCCGTAAAGTTCTTCAACAACGGTGTTAACCGCTTTACTTTTGAGTATATCAAGTTCACCGTCATCAATGAGGGTAAAATCGGGTGAAATTCCGAGTGCATGAAAATTTTCTCTTACAAGATTAATGCAGAATGAGTCTATTGTGCAGATATTTGCACAAGGGAGCATAAGCTGCTGACGGCGAAGAGCCTTATCTAGCGGATTCTGCGCAATTTTTTTGCTTATTGCCGCAGCAATTTTTTCTTTCATCTGTGCGGCGGCGGCATTTGTGAATGTAACGATAAGCAGATTTTCAACGCCGCAGGGCTTTTCTTTATCGCATATTCTTCTTATAACTCTTTCAACAAGCACCGCTGTTTTGCCCGAGCCTGCAGCCGCGCTGACAAGCAGAGTTCCCTTGCGTGCGTCAATCGCTTTTTGCTGGTCATTCGTCCACTTCATCGGCTTCGGCTCCTTTCTCAAGCAATTCAAGTGCATCATCAAGCTTCATATCGTCAAGCTCATAAACGGGAATGTTTTCTTCATAACCGCAAACGGCTTTATAATCGCAATAATCGCAAACTGTTTTGTAGTTTCCGCCGTAAACGGGCTGTGCGGGAATATTGCCCGAATGAAGCTCGGTTGCCATATCGACAAGAATTTCATCAGCTTTATTTTTAAGCAATTCGAGCTGTTTAAGGCTTATAAGCGAACCGCTCATTTTGCCTTTTTTGAAATCAACGGGCACATACATTCCGCTTGCTTCTCTGTCCATTGCAAGAACAACGTCGCAGTCGCTGAGCACAATGCCGTCGCTTCTGCAGCTTTTCTGAATTTTATCGTTCAGCTTTTCTCTGTCCTCGCCTCTTTCGGCAGATATCTGCGGAGATTTTGCCGCATAATAAAGCACACCCGCAGGGGTAACCTCGCCGTATTTATCTTTTCCGTTCTGCCAGAGAGTGAAAAGATAAATCAGCATCTGCATATTGAGTCCCTGAAGCACATCGCTTAATCGGAAGCTTTTGCCCGAGGATTTATAGTCAACAATTCTGATATATTTTCTGCCGTTTATTTCGGCTGTATCAACACGGTCAACCGCACCCGAAATGCTTATTTTTCCGCTGTCAAAATCCAGCTCATAGGGCGGAATTTCACCGTCCGAGCCGATTTTAAGCTCAAAATCAACGGGCACAAAAGAACTTGATGCAAGTTCTTTTATCAGCCTTTGCGCAACATCGCAAACGGAAAGAGCAAGTTTATTATAAAGATACATAAATCTTTCGCTCTGGTTTTCTCCTCCGAGCTTTTCGATAAGATATTCATTCATTATGCGGGTTATATATTCAAGAATTTCTTCTCTTGAAAGTGCAAGAAGCGCTTCGCCCCTGAAATCTTTGAGGAGCATTTCAAGAACGTGGTGAATTATATTACCTTTCTGCATAGGGTCAAGCTCTGCAATTTTTCGTGGCATTGCCTTTATGCCGTAACGGCAGAAATACGAGAACGGGCATTTGTGGTAGCTTTCAACTCTTGAAGCGGAAATGAACATATTCTTTCCGAAAAGAGCTTTTGCGGAATCTTTATCTTCAATTCTGAACGCTCTGTTTCCGCCTGCACGCTCAAGAGCGGCAAGCTTGCCCGCATATTCGGGCTTTTGCGAAAAATATTCAAAGAGCGAACGGCTGAATTCATTATCTCTGCCTTTTGTTTTTGCATATTGCTCAAACGCAACCGCTTCGCCCTCAACATAATATAAGCCTTCAAGCTGTGATGCATCGGTTTCTTTGCATCCGGGGAAAAGCTCTTTTATTTTGATATAAAGTTCCGAGGGTGCAAGCTGTTCGCCTTTGGCATTTCTTTCAGGGCAACAAACAAAAAGTTTTTCGGATGCACAGCAGAAAGCGTTATATGCAATAAGCTTTTCTTCCGCAAGCTTATATTCGCCGAAGCCAGAAAGCTCCAGACCCATTTCGCTCATTTTTCTGCGGTCATTATCCGTAAGTGCTGTTCCCGAAGAAGGTGCGGCAGGGAAAATTCCGCTGTTTGCACCCGCAATAAACACAGCTTTGGGCGCAACCGTTCTTATTCTGTCTGCCGAGCCGATTGTTATTTCATCAAGACCCTGTGGCAGACTGCCGACGGTTTGCACCGAGAGCATAAGTTCCAAAGCCTGCGAAAATTCGGTGGCGGTAATATTTCTGTTTCTGAACAGAGTTTCAAGGCTGTCCAGCATATCAATAACAACATTCCAGAGTCTTTCAAGTTCAAGCGCGATTCCGCTTTCGCCCGACTCTTCAAGCTTTCTTGCAAGAATTCTTATGCTTTCGGATGCATTGATGCTTTCAAGAAATTCAAATACGGCTTGCGATGCAGTGAAGCCCGTTGCATCATCAAATTCTTTTCTCAACTTACAAAGAGGCATAACCGCTTTTTTACGCATTTCATTGAGCTTTACAAGCTCCGAGGTATCCTCTTCGCTCATTTCAACGCCAAATCCGCGGGGATTTTTTTCCCAATCAGAGAGCCATCCCCCGCCGTTTATCTGCCACATATAGCAATAATTTTCAAGTTCGGATATTTCCTCAACGGTCATTCCCGTTAAACCCGTTTTAAGATAACGCATAAGGGTTTCGGTATCAAATCCGTTTGCCGCAATCTGAACGGCGCTGCTCACAAGTGCAACAACGGGAGAAGCATCAACGGGTTGACGGCTGTCGTCAAAAACACTTATTCCGCATTTTTTCAGTGCACTTCTCAACGGTGCTTCATAATCCGCGCTGTTTCTTGCTATAACCGCTATATCACGGCATCTGTAGCCGTTTTCGCGTATAAGTTTCTTTGCCGAGCAAGCTATGAATTCGCACTCGGCATAAATATCCGCCGCCTTGCAGAGTGTTATGTTTTCGCACTCATCCTCATAAACATTGGGCGAGGGTGAAAAGAGTTCCTGCTCAAGAGCGGAAAGCTCGGGCGAAAAATATCTTGTGAACTGTGGCGGAAAATTATTGAATTTATTGCGCATCGAAAGATACTGCGGCTTTGCAATTGCAACGGCATTTTTCTTTGCAATATCAATAAGCTTTTTCGCCGTTCTTTTTGTGTGGGCAAAAAGGTCGGTTTCGTCGTCGGAATTATTGAGATTATCGGTGCAGAGCGTAACATAAACAGCCGCCGCTTTGGATAAAATATGCTCAATAACCTTATATTCCTGACCCGTAAAGCCTCTGAAAGAATCTATAAAAACAATTCTGCCTTTAAAATAATCATTTTCGGGCAAAACATCGCAAAGCTCATTAAGCAGATTATCGGGGTTGAAATAACTGCCTTCAATCATTGCATCATATGAATCAAGAACATTCACTATATCGGAAAGCTTCATTTTGAGCAAGCCTTCTTCCATTCCCGCCGCCGCAAGACGCACGGCATCGGTTGAAAGAGAATTCTGCTTGAATTCGCTTGAAAGTGCCGTGAATTCGGAAATTACGGAGCGTCTGCCCGTATGCTTTCTATAAAGCTTCAGCTTATCTTTAACCGCTTCAAGCGCCATTGACATCAGAGCCGCCTTTGCCGCATCGTCAAGTCTTCTGCGCTCGTGAAGCGCAGGCTTGCCTACCAGCTTTTCACCGAGTGCCGTAAAGCTTAAAACGTCAATATCAGCCATAGCTTCGGCTCCCATTCTGCCAAGCATTATTTTTTCGCTCATAAACGAAAACTGCTCGGGCACAATGAGAGTTATTTTTTTATCGGCTTTTGAAAATTGCTCTGCAACATTCATTATGTGGGTGGTTTTACCTCCGCCCGTTCTTGATAAAATCAGATAAAGCATACCAAATCTCCGAAAACTTAAAGATGGGTTTATTATAACATATACAAGGATTTTTGTCAGTATTTTTTATAATAAAATGCGTTCAATTTCCGTTTGCTTGACATTAAATATGTTATATGCTAATATATATCGTGAATTTTTATGATTGAAAGGAGCAAATCCATAATGGATGACCCGGGCCCTGCGATTGAAATCGTGTTAAAACTTTTACTTTTATTTGTTCTTATCCTTGTTAATGCATTCTTTGCAATGAGCGAAATGGCAATTGTTTCTCTTAATGACACAAAGATGCAGAAGCTTGCCGAAGAGGGCAACAAAAAAGCAAAACAAATTGTTAAACTCACAGAAAATTCCAGCAGATTTCTTTCGACAATTCAGATCGGCGTTACTCTTGCAGGCTTCCTCACTTCGGCATCAGCTTCGCAGAACTTTGCCGATATGCTCACAAATGCTTTGAGCAAAACCGCAATAGTAAACTTTATTCCGCTGAGCGTTATCGACGTTGCATCGGTTATTGTTATCACAATACTTACCTCATATTTCTCACTTGTTCTCGGCGAACTTGCACCCAAAAGAATTGCAATGCAGATTCCCGAAAAAGTTTCGTATAAAGTTGTCGGCTCACTCTTATTTATCGCTTCCGTAACAAAGCCGTTTGTTAAATTCCTTGCACTTTCAACAAATGCCATTGTTCGTCTTTTAGGCTTTGACCCCAATGCAGACGAAGAGCATGTTACTGAAGAGGAAATCAGAATGATGGTTGATGTAGGCGGCGAAAAGGGCGTTATTGAAGACACCCAGAAAGAAATGATAGACAACATCTTTGAGTTTGATGACCTTGACGCAGGCGATATAATGACCCACCGAACAGAGATGACTGCAATCGAAGTAAGCCGTTCACTCGAAGAGGTTGCCGAAATTGCGGTTGAAAACGGTTATTCAAGAATCCCCGTTTATAAAGACGACCCCGACAGCATTGTGGGCGTTCTTTATGCAAAGGATTTGCTTAAATTTGTTGGTCACAATATTCCCACCGACCTCACTATAGAAAAAGTTATGAGAAAGGCTCTCTATGTGCCCGAAACCCAGGCTTGCGGAGACCTTTTCAAAGCAATGAACGAAAGCCGCACTCAGTTTGCAGTTGTTGTTGACGAATACGGCGGCACCGCAGGCATCGTTACTCTTGAAGATGTTCTTGAATCAATCGTTGGTAATATTCAGGATGAATATGACGATGAAGAAGAGGAAATCAAGAAAATTGACGAAACAACTTTCACCGTTGACGGCACAACAGACCTTGACGAGGTTAACGAGCTTGTTGGAGTTGAACTTCCCGAGGGCGATTATGATACCCTTGGCGGTTTCGTTACCAGCCTTCTCGGTTATCTCCCCTCCGAAAGACCTGAAGAATCCGCTGTTGCGGAATACAAAAATCTCCGTTTCACTGTTCTTTCGTTTGAAGAGAGAAGAATCGGCGAAATCCGAGTTGAAATTCTGCCCGTAGAAAGCAGCAACTCAGACGAAGAAGATGAAGATTAATTTAACGGGCTGCTGATGCAGCCCGTTTTTTAGAAGGGATAATCATATGAACAGAATTAACATTATTCCGCAGCCTAACAAAACAACATATCTCGGCGGTGAAGTTTCCGTTGAAGAGCTTGAAACAACGGTTCAGATTTCAGATTCTCTCGCAGAAGAAGAATATATTCTTACCGTTGATAATGACGGCATAAAGCTTATTGCGGGAAGTAAAAAAGGCGAATTTTACGGCAGACAAAGCATTGCACAGCTTGGCAAAATCTGCCCTTGCGTAACCATTGAAGATAAGCCCGCATATAAATACAGAGGCTTTATGCTTGATACCGTAAGACACATTATTTCTCTTGATGAAACAAAGAAAATGATAGATGCCGCCGCAAGCGTCAAAATGAATGTTATGCATTGGCATTTAACCGATGACCAGGGCTTCCGTATGTTTATTGAAAGCAGACCTGAAGCGGCAAAGCTCGGTTCGGTAAGAGACCATTCGGGTTTCGGCACATTAAAAGAAAGCGGCGAATATTCGGGGTATTTCACCAAATCCGAGCTTCGTGAAATTGTTGATTACTGCGCGGAAAGACATATAACGGTTATTCCCGAATTTGATATTCCGGGTCATTGCTCCGCGCTTCTTCACGCATACCCCGAAATTTCATGCAAGGGCACACCCGTTGCAGTTAAAACCCACCAGGGAATATTTGAAGATATTCTGTGTGCGGGCAAAGAAAAAACCTTTGAAATTGTGTTTGATATTCTTTCGGAAATGCTTGAAATTTTCCCCTCGGAATATATTCATATCGGCGGTGACGAAGCCCCGAAAGCAAGATGGAAAGAATGTCCCGATTGCCAAAAGAAAATCAGAGAACTCGGTCTGAAAAATGAAGAGGCACTCCAGGGCTGGTTCACAAACCGCGTTATTGATTTCCTTGAAGAAAAAGGCAGAAAAGCCATTGTCTGGAATGAAAGCCTTAACGGCGGAAACCTCAAAGCTTCCGCAACCGTGCAGAAATGGATGGACAGAAAAAATCTTTCTTCCGATTACGCAAACGCAGGCGGCAAGGTTATAGTTTCCGAATTCTTCCATTACTACTGCGACTATCCCTACGGCATGACACCGCTTAATAAAACCTATAATTATAACCCCGTTCACAAAGGAGTTAAAAAGCCCGAAAACATTATCGGTGTTGAAGCAACAGTATGGACAGAATATATCAATAATTTTGATAAGCTCTGCTATATGTGTTTCCCCAGATTCACGGCAGTTGCCGAGACGGGCTGGACACTGCCCGAAAACAGAAACCATTCCGATTTCATCCGCCGTTTTATTGCATATACCGAAACGCTTGATAAATTCGGCATAAAACCCGCATCACCCGAAGAATGGAACCCCTCGCTGTTTGGCAGGCTTTCAAAATCGCTTTCATTTGCAAACAGCATAAGATACAGAGCATAAAAATAAGAGGTACGGAATTCCGTACCTCTTTGATTTTTACTTTTTATTAACTCTTCCGATATAGCTGAAAGCTTCAAGCACCGCAACAACGGATACAAAGCCGCAAGCTAAGATAAGCGATAACTTAAGGTCAACAACGCCGTTCTTCCAGATATCCCACATAATTTCGCATGCAATAAGATAAATTGCCGCTTCGCCCGAAAGGAGCGAGAAAATGTGAAGACCTGTTATTTTTTTGCTTCCGATAAGCGCCGAGTCAATCGCAACAAAGGCTGCCATAAGAATTGTGAGCGGCAGGAAGAAATTTGAAAGCCAGCCCATATGACCCGATTTATGCGCTATGTAGTAAAGATACAAAACAATCGAACCGAAGCAGATAAGGCTTGTTACAAGCGGAGGAGTTATGCGAAGAACGGGAAGAACCGCAATAACCCAGGTTACAAGAAGAGCACCTACAACATAACCGAACCAGTAATCGTAACGGTCAAATGCAACATCTATTGCAATGCATATTGTTGAAGGGAACACAAGCAGAGCGGTGAAAAGAGCCGCATAGCTTTTTGAACCTTTTCCGGGAGTTTTGAACAAGGGCTTTTTATTCTGTGATGCATCAGGCTGTGAAACGGGAACTGCCTCAACCTGAGGAGCTTCGGCTGCCGCGCAATCGGGGCAAGCTGTTACGCCGTCGGGAAGCTGCTTTCCGCAATTTTGACAATACATAGAAATACCTCCTTATTTTGCTAATTATCATTATACATTAATTTTTTTAAAAATCAATATAGTTTAAAAAATTGACAAATAATTAATAGTGTTGTAATATATATTGATATTAAAATTCTTATATAGAAAGGCTGTTGACATATATGGCAATATTCAGACCGTTCAAGGCAATAAGACCCGTTTCCGAATATGCTTCAAAGGTTGCCGCACTCCCCTATGATGTTATGAACAGTGCAGAGGCGGCAGAAATGGTTAAAGGCAACCCTTATTCATTTCTTCATGTTGATAAAGCTGAAATCGATTTACCCGAAGGCACGGATTTATATTCGGAGCAGGTTTATCTTAAAGCAAGAGAAAATATGAATAAGCTTGTTACCGACGGCATATGCAAGCAGGACGAAGAACCCAAATTTTATATATACCGCCAGATTATGAACGGCAGAAGCCAGACAGGTCTTGTTGGCTGCGTTTCAATTGATGATTATATCAACAACATCATCAAAAAACACGAGCTTACCAGAGCCGATAAAGAGGCAGACAGAATAAATCACGTTGATTACTGCGACGCCAACACAGGCCCTATCTTCCTCACCTACCGCCCCAACGGCGATATTGCCGCAGTTCTTGCGGATTGGAAAGAAAATCACGCTCCCGTTTATGATTTTGTTACCGATGACGGCATTGCAAATACTGTTTGGGTAATTGACTGCCCCGAACTTATCGCAAAGATTTCAGAGCTTTTTGCTGGCGTTGATTATCTTTATATTGCCGACGGCCATCACCGTGCGGCATCCGCGGTTAAGGTTGGTCTTAAGCGCCGCGAACAGTTCCCCGATTATAACGGAAGCGAAGAATTCAACTTCTTCCTTGCGGTTCTTTTTGACTGCGATGAGCTTGAAATAATGGATTATAACCGCGTTATGAAAGACCTTGCAGGCAACACTCCCGCAGAGTTTATTGAAAAAATCAGCGGAAAGTTTGATGTTGAAGAAATCGGAACAGACGCATATAAACCCGAAAAAGCTCACACATTCGGTATGCTGCTTGAGGGCAAATGGTATAAGCTTACCGCAAAAGACGGAACTTTTGATGCCGCAGACCCCGTTGCGGCTCTTGATGTTTCAATTCTTCAGAACAATCTCATCTCCCCCATTCTCGGCATTGACGACCCCAGAACAGACAAAAGAATTGATTTTGTTGGCGGAATAAGAGGTCTCGGCGAGCTTGAACGCAGAGCAAACGATGATATGTGCCTTGCATTTTCAATGTATCCCACAACTCTTAAAGAGCTTATGGATATTGCCGATGCAGGCAAGCTTATGCCTCCCAAATCAACCTGGTTTGAGCCCAAGCTTTTAAGCGGTTTATTTATTCATAAATTAAAATAATATCGGTTAAACTATTCCCGAAAGGAATGGTTTAATGAATAAAGTCTGTTTTTTTGATACAAAGCCGTATGACAGAATTTATTTTGATATGTTCAAAGAAAAATACGGCATAGAAATTGAATATTTTGAATCAAAGCTGAGTGCAAGAAC
This sequence comes from Acutalibacteraceae bacterium, assembly GCA_045658585.1. Taxonomy (GTDB): domain Bacteria; phylum Bacillota; class Clostridia; order Oscillospirales; family Acutalibacteraceae; genus CAG-177. The sequence goes on from JAZOVH010000078.1 coordinate 28,654, forward strand.
TGCAGTTATGGCAAAAGGATTTGACGGCGTTATTGCATTTGTTAATGACAGCATAACCGCAAAAACGATTGATATTCTGAAGCAAAACGGAATAAAAATAATAGCTATGCGCTGTGCGGGATACAACAATGTTGACCTTGCCGCGGCAAAAGGCGTTATGCCCGTTGTGAGAGTGCCCGATTATTCGCCCTATGCAATCGCAGAGCACACAATAGCTTTGCTTCTGACTCTCGTAAGAAAAACGCACAAGGCTTATATACGCACCCGCGACCATAATTTCAGCCTCAACGGTTTTGTCGGTTTTGACCTTCACGGCAAAACAATGGGCATTATCGGCACGGGCAAAATCGGTCTTGCTCTTGCGGAGATATGCTTCGGTATGGGAATGAAGGTTATCGCATATGACCCCAATCCGTCAAGCGAAAAAATCGAATATGTTCCTCTTGAAGATTTATTCAGGCAATCCGATATCATCTCGCTTCATTGCCCGCTCACGAGCAAAACCCGCTATATCATAAACCGCGAATCTCTTCTGCTTATGAAGAAAGGCGTTTATATAATAAACACATCCCGCGGTGCGTTGATTGACAGCGAAGCGCTGACGGATGCAATAAAAAGCGGTAAAATCGGCGGAGCAGGTCTTGATGTTTATGAAGAAGAAAGCGAATTCTTCTATGAAGACCTTTCCGACAGCGTGCTGAAAGACGATATTCTTTCACGCCTTATTATGATGCCGAATGTTCTTGTAACATCGCATCAGGCTTTTCTCACTCACGAAGCACTCCGAAAAATTGCTGAAACAACTCTGCAAAATCTTCAAAGCTGTTTCAACGGTGAGGAATTGAAAAACGAAATCATTTCCGATAAGAAAGTTTTATTAAGATAGCTTTTCGGGGGATGGCTGCGCTGTCCCCCGTACATATTGCACAAATGATTGAAATTATAAAGTTTTATTGTATAAAATATGCTGATTATTTAAATAATATTCATTTTCGGTTGACTTTATACGGTAATTTATGTATAATTATGCACACATTGTAAATTGAGGTATTGTTATATGAACAAGGCAAAAATTTTTATAGACGGCAAAGAAGGCACAACGGGTCTGCGTATCTTTGAAAGACTTCGCGGCAGAGAGGATGTTGAAGTTTTTTCTCTTCCCGATGAATTGCGAAAAGATACCGCCGCAAGAAAAGAAGCCCTTAACAATTGCGATATTGCTTTTCTCTGCCTTCCCGATGCGGCATCAATCGAGGCAGTTTCTCTGATAGATAACCCTGATGTTAAGGTTATCGATGCTTCAACCGCACACCGCACTCTGCCCGATTGGGCATACGGCTTCCCCGAGCTTTCGGCACAGCATCTTGAAAAAGTCAAGAATTCCAAGCGTGTTGCCGTTCCCGGATGCCATGCAAGCGGATTTGTTGCTCTTGTTTATCCCCTTGTTGCAGCGGGAATCCTTCCTGCCGATGCCCTTATCACCTGCCATTCAATAACGGGCTACAGCGGCGGCGGAAAGAAAATGATTGCCGAATACGAAAACGGATGCAGAACCCCGAATTTCGATTCACCCCGCCAGTATGCTTTAACACAGCAGCATAAACATCTTAAAGAAATGAAGGCAATAACAGGTCTTGAAAAAGCACCGATATTCTGCCCCATCGTTTCTGATTATTACAGCGGTATGGCAGTAACCGTTCCTCTGTTTGCCGAAAATCTTGCAGAAGGCAAAACAATGAGCGATATCATTGAAGTGTATAAAAATACATATACAACCGATTTTGTAAGCTACAAAGAAGATACGGGCAGCGATGCAATGCTTTGCGCCAATGCTCTTCGATGCAAAGACAATATGGAAATCTTTGTTCAGGGCAACGAAGAAAGAATTCTGCTTATTGCAAGATTCGATAATCTCGGCAAAGGTGCTTCGGGTGCCGCAGTGGAATGTATGAATATAATGTTAGGTCTTGACCCCAAAACGGGCTTAAGTATAGGAGAATAAAAAATGATAAAAGAGATAAACGGCGGCATCTGTGCCGCAAAAGGATTTACCGCAAGCGGTGTTCATTGCGGAATAAGAAAGAACAAAACAAAAAAAGACCTCGCTCTTATTTTCAGCGAGAAAAAGGCGGCTGCCGCCTGCGTTTACACGCAGAACCTTGTTAAGGGTGCACCGCTTACAGTTACAAAGAATAATGTTGCAAACGGTTATGCTCAGGCAGTTATCTGCAACAGCGGCAACGCAAACACCTGCAATGCAAACGGCATTGAAATTGCAGAGCAGATGTGTTCACTTCTTTCAGAAGAATTAAAAATAGACGCAACCGATGTTATCGTTGCTTCAACGGGCGTTATCGGTCAGCCTCTCGATATAACTCCCATTGCAGAGGGAATCCCCTCTCTTGTTAAAGAGCTTAAAGCGGACGGCAACGATGCCGCAACAGCTATTATGACAACTGATACAAAAGAAAAATGCGCATCATATTCATTTGAAATCGGCGGCAAAGAATGTCATATAGGCGGTATCGCAAAGGGTTCGGGTATGATTCATCCCAATATGGCAACAATGCTTGTTTTTGTTACAACAGACGTCGCAATATCTCCCGAAATGCTTCAGAAAGCTCTGAGCAAAGATGTTAAGAGCTCATTCAATATGATAAGCGTTGACGGCGACACTTCAACAAACGATATGGTTTCCGTTATGGCAAACGGTATGGCAGAAAATGATGAAATCGTTGCAGAGGGCGCTGATTTTGATGAATTCTGCAAAGCCCTCAATGCAGTAACAACAACTCTTTGCAGAATGATCGCAGGCGACGGCGAAGGCGCAACAAAACTTCTTGAATGCATCGTTTCGGGCGCAGACAGCGAAGAAACCGCAGTTACTGTTTCAAAATCAGTTATCTGCTCATCCCTTTTCAAAGCCGCAATGTTCGGTGCAGATGCAAACTGGGGCAGAGTTCTTTGCGCAATCGGGCACAGCCGCGCCGATGTTGATGTTAACAAAATTGATGTTTCCTTTAAGTCAAGTGCAGGCACCATTGATGTTTGCAAAAACGGCGCAGGCATTGATTTTTCAGAAGAAATCGCAAAAGAAATCCTTATTCAGGATGAAATTCAGGTGCTCATCAATCTCAACAGCGGCGATGTTTCGGCAACCGCTTGGGGCTGCGACCTGACATATGATTATGTTAAAATCAACGGAGACTACAGAACCTAATATTTACGGAGAAATGATAATGGAACTTACAAATGCAAAAAGAGGTCAGATACTTGTTGAAGCACTGCCCTATATTCAGAAATATACAAATAAAATTGTTGTTATCAAATACGGCGGAAACGCTATGATAAATGAAGACCTTAAAAATGCGGTTATGGGTGATATTGCCCTGCTTGCTCAAATCGGCATCAAAGTTGTGCTCGTTCACGGCGGCGGTCCCGAAATCAGCGATATGCTCAAGAAGATTAACAAAAAGAGCGAATTTGTTGACGGTCTTCGCGTAACAGACAAAGAAACCGCAGACATTGTTCAGATGGTGCTTGCGGGCAAGGTTAACAAAAGCCTTGTTAACAAACTTGAAAGCCTCGGCGGCAAAGCAATCGGTCTTTGCGGCGCAGACGGCAATCTTATCACCGCAAAGGTAAAGGACGAGCGTCTCGGCTTTGTTGGCGAAATAACCAACATAAATCCCCAGCCTATTCTTGACCTGCTTGAAAGCGGATATATTCCCGTTGTTTCAACAACAGGCTTCGATAGCGAAGGCAATATTTATAACATAAATGCAGACACTGCCGCTGCAGGCATTGCGGGCATTCTCAAGGCAGAAAGCTTTATTTCAATGACCGATATTGCAGGCATTCTCCGCGATAAGGATGACCCGTCAACGCTTATTCCCGAAATTCAGGTAAGCGAAATCCCCGAGCTTATTAACGACGGCATTATTTCAGGCGGTATGATTCCCAAAATCGACTGCTGCCGCGAAGCAATCCGCAGAGGCGTTAAGAAAGTATTTATCATTGACGGCAGAGAGCCTCACTCACTTCTTATTGAAATTCTTACTGATGAAGGTCTCGGCACAATGTTTGTGCAGGGTTAAGGTGAAACAATGAGCTTTATAAATACCGATAAAGAATATGTTGCAGGCACTTATGCGCGTTTTCCTCTTGCTCTTACAGAGGGCTGCGGTGCTCTGCTTTATGATGAAAATGAAAAAGAATATATTGATATGGGCAGCGGAATTGCAGTTAACACCTTCGGCATTGCAGATGACGAATGGCTTCAGGCAATAACCGAGCAGGCGGCAATTCTCGGCCACACATCAAATCTTTACTATACAAAGCCTTGCGCTGATTTGGCAGAGCTTCTTTGCAAAAGAACGGGAATGAAGAAAGTTTTCTTTTCAAACTCGGGTGCGGAAGCAAATGAATGCGCAATCAAAACAGCACGCCGCTGGGCTTTGCAGAATAAAGGCGAAGGTAATCACACAATAATCACTCTCAAAAACAGTTTCCACGGCAGAACGATAACAACTCTTGCCGCAACGGGTCAGGACTCATTCCACACCGAATTCGGTCCTTTCACAGAGGGTTTTGTTTACGCAGAGGCAAACAATCTTGAAAGCGTTAAGGCACTTGCTGATGAATACAACTGCGCCGCAATTATGATGGAAGCAATTCAGGGCGAGGGCGGAATCTATGTTCTTGAAGACGATTTCGTAAAAGGCGTTTTTGAAATTGCAAAAGAAAAGAATATGCTTGTTATCTTCGATGAAGTTCAGACCGGTAACGGCAGAACGGGCAAGCTTTATGCTTATATGCATTACGGAGTAACTCCCGATATAGTTTCAACCGCAAAAGGTCTTGGAGGCGGTCTGCCTCTCGGCTGCACAATGCTCGGAGAAAAGGTTAAGGATACCCTTACCCCCGGTTCTCACGGCTCAACTTTCGGCGGAAACCCCATCTGCTGTGCAGGCGCTTTAAGCATTCTTTCAAGAATTGACGAAAATCTGCTCAAGGATGTTACCGCAAAGAGCGAATATATTCTTTCACGCCTGAACGGCGCAAAGGGAGTTAAAAGCGTTTCGGGCAAAGGTTTTATGCTCGGCATTGAAACCGAAAAGCCCGCAAAGGAAGTTATTGCCTCCGCAATGGAAAAGGGTGTTCTTGTTTTAAGTGCAAAAACCAAAGTTCGCCTCCTGCCTCCCCTCAATATCACTTTTGATTTGCTTGAAATTGCAATGGATAAGCTTTTGGAAGCTATCGCAGAATAAAAATTAACCGTCGGTAAAAATACCGACGGTTTTTGCTTTGTTTACAACAAAAGCACATACCGTAATCGGTATGTGCTTTTTAATTCATTAGAGTGCCTTTTTAATTTCCATAATAAGTGTCCAGATTTTTGTGCCTTTTAAGAAAGCAAGAAGATTATCAATAAAGCTCTTTTCTTCTTCAACAAACTCAAGAGGCTCGCTGCCGTTATCAATAACAAGAGCCTGGCTGATGCAAAGACCGCCTTCGCCATAAATTTCAGCTCTTACATACTGGAAATTTTCTGAACCCTTGATTGTATCGAGGTCAAGTGTATTTGCACCGTTCAATGCTTCCTTTGAAATAACCTCGCCGTTTGCAATCCATCTGATTTCGGTTGCATCCTTTGCAGTTGCGGTAATCTTATGACCGTCAACGGTAAGGCTTGTAAACATAGGATAAGGAAGACCCTGATTCATAACATCAATTTCTGCTTCAGGACCTATTGTGCCATTTGGTCTGATCTTTCTTGTTATCATAAAGAATGCACCGCTCTGCATGGTTTCCTTAATGTTTTCAACATCGTTTTCCTTCATCATAAACACGCTGAAGGATGAATCAACGGTGCCTGTGTGGTGAGCATCGGTATTGCTGAAGCCGATGATGTTCTTGCCGTAGGGAAGGCAATACATAAGAAGGTTATCCCAGAGAATTCTGTCATAGCCTGTTGTGCCGTTTCTTTCATTGAAAACTTCCGTACCGAGACAGCTGTCATATTTAAGCATAAGATCGCCGAAGAATTTGATGTTTTCGGGATCGTTTACTGCATCGGGATTATCGTTGGTTGCAAGCCAGTCACCGGGATGATTGATATGTGAAAGACCGCCGTTTTCATCAACAAACTTTACTGCCTGCTCATAGCCGAATTCATTTTCCATACCGGCAAAGCCCTTACCCTTATCTAAAGGAAGGAAGAAACCGTTAACATGGTTCTTTGTGAGTGCAATGTAATTGAGTTCGTTTGCACCAAGAACAGGAACCATCTTCTTATTTCTTGCTGCCCCTGTGGCATCGGGATATGAACCGTCCTGAATAGCCTTATATTCTTCTGTTGTGAGATGTTCATACTTGCAGCCGATGATGGGCTGATAAAGATAGAGTGCAGGGAAAGAAGGAGCTTCATCCCAGTCAGCACCTGTAACACCGTGGTCTGCAACAGCAACAAAATCATAATCCTGATTATAATATTCTTTTGTCATTACAGAAAGAGATTCGCTTGCGTCGCTGTAAGTTGTGTGTGTATGGAGTGTACCCTTATATGCACCCCATGCATTGTCGCCACTCCAAACAACATCTTCATAGGGGGAAACGATTTTGTAATCTGCATCACCGGCAAAGCCGATAACCGCAAACTGCATCAGCATAATTGCAGAAAGAATTATGCTTATTACTTTTTTTGCATTTTTCATAACAACATCTCCTGATAAAATTATAAATATATTAAACCAAATTTACCGACAAAAGTCAATTATTAATTGCAGAAAGCCTTATGCAGGTTACAGAATAAGCGGGAACGGTATAGTTGAATCGATTTGAAAAACCGTCAACCGTAAATTCTTCCATAATACAATCCTCTTTTTCTCCGAGGATATTATCATCGGCAAGGCTTTCGCCTGCAACCTGACTGATTTTTGCGCTCTTTGCAATATCCTTACCCGCAACATCAACCGCAACAACTCTGCTTGATGATGTTACATTAACAATTTTAACAATCACATCGCCTGTTTCGTCGGTGCTCACAACGTGATAAGCCTCTGCTTCGGCACCCGAAGCAAAATCCCAGTCAACATAAAGCTCGCCGTCTATGTAGCATTTAACCTTTGTGCCCGAAACAACAACCTTAAGCTCATAGGTTTTGCCCGTTTCAACGGTAAAGGGTTTATCCGTGCCTATAATCTTGCCCGTTTTGATTCCGTTTTCAATCTTCTGCAATGCGGAAACGGTATTGCCCCAGCCGCCAATATTCCAGAAATAGTTATTATCAATATCTTTAACCGCAAAGGGAATCAAAAATCCTTCTCCGCCGTCAAGCTTTGTTGCTTCAATGGTATATGTATAATCAGTCCAATCTTCATCTCCGAAATATGCAACCGAGCCCGTATTGCTGTATTGCATCCAGGTTGAGCTTTGAAGCAATTTCCCGTTCTTGATTGAAAAATCGCCGTCGCTTGCCTTTTCCCAATGCCACCAGAGAGGAACGGCAGTAAATGAATCCGAAGCGATTTTTTTGCCCGTAGCGTTATCAACAAGCTTTATGTTATCAAATTCAGCCGCAGTATACCAGGTGCCAACGCCAACTCTGCCCGTAAGCGGCGCTCTTTCAATCTTTGCACCCTCAAGGGTTGATTTAAGAAGAGTTAAGCCCGCGTTGGTTGAGAAAATTTTCTGCATATAGTAGCTGATTGAACCCGTGCTCTGATGATTATTGAACCAAATCAAATCGGGTGCCCAATGCCTTGCGGTAAGATTACCGAAAAGCGGAGCATATGCCGCCATTTTTACTATATCGCCGTTTCTTTCAAGGCCCGTCATATATGCCGCTTCTGCAAGCGCCGCTTTAAGAGTGTTTGATCTTGCCGCATATTCGCCAAGAAATACATTTATTCCGCCGCCATAGAGTGTGTCGGTCATTTCCGAAGCACTTCTTCTGTAGTTTTTCTCATCATAATAGTCTGTATTTTCAAGGAACCATTCGGGGTCATTATAATAATGCTGGTCGGTTGCGCCCGCAAACGCAAGGGCATCACCGCCGTAATTATTCATTATTTCTTCTTTTGCATATTCATAGGATTTGATATAGTTATCGCCGTGAGTGCCGTCGGATGCACCTGAAGAATAAATCAGTTCAAGCCCTTCGTAAAGTTCAGGATTGTTTGCTTTAGCTTCATTGAACGAATCAAGGAAAACTTTGTAACGTTCAAAATAAACCTCGTTTTCATTCTCGTTGCCGATGCAGATATATTTGAGTTCAAAAGATTCTTCGTGTCCGAGCGAAGCCCTCACCTTGCCCCATTTGCTGTTTGCATCACCTCGGCAGAATTCAACCAGATCGTGCATATCCTGAATATATTGAGCAAACTCCTCACTATCCATATCAACGGGACCCAGTCCTCTCATCTGGCAATAAAGTCCGCAGTTGAGAACCGGCACACCGATTGCTCCGATATCCTCTGCAAGCTGAAAATATTCAAAAAAGCCGAGTCCGTAAGACATAAACGAGGGATACAGGTCATCCGTTGCGGAAATATCTGTCCAGAGATTTGTGCCCTGCTTTCTTGCGGCAACATCGCCGTAATTTCCGTTGAATTCAAGCGGTTCACCGTTTCTGCCCGTGCCGATTGAATCCTTCCAATTATACGCAGTATCATAGTTATATCCTTCAATTATGCATCCGCCGGGGAAACGGAGAAACTTCGGTTCAAGCTCTTCAAGAAGCTCGCCCAAATCCTTTCTCATTCCGTTTTCTCTGCCCTTGAAGGTATCTTCGGGGAAAAGAGAAACCATATCAAATGCAACACTTCCGTTATCAATAAGCACCCGAAGCGTAACACCCGAGAATGCCGTTGCAGACGAGGTTATCGAAACCGAATATTTCTGCCATTCATCAGTTATCTTATCGATTTTTGCTTCGCCAACAACATTTTCTCCGACTGCAAGCTGAACATAAACCGCTCCGTTATAGCCGTCAAGTGACCTTGCATAAACGCTGAAATTATAATGTGTATCTTTTTCAATTGACATTCCGTCAAGGAAACCCCTGTTGGCAAAGCCCGCCTTTTCTGCGGTTGGATTGGTTAAAACAGCATAGTTTGTGTTGTTTTCGTTCAATGCATTATTTATATCATTAACCTTAACCTCTGCGGTTGCTCCGCCAACGCTCTGCCAACCGTAAAGCTGGTCTCCTGCTGCAAGCTCGGTAAACTCAAATGAACGGTTAACAACAAGTTCTGCATAAAGTCCGCCGTCTGCCGCAAAATTGATATCCTCAAAGAAAACACCGAAAAGCAAATCGCTTATATCGTGTATTTCTTCACCCGCATCAACTGAAAGCTGATAATCGGATTCCTCTCTGTTATAAGCAGTAACCGTATTTTCTTGCGGTCTGTTAATTTCTGTCTGCTCCTCTCCGCCGAAAATCCCGCCCGTAAGAGCAAGCAAAGCCGACATTAACGCCGCAAATGCTTTTTTCAATCCTTTTATAATTATAAATTTCATCGGTTCTCTCCTTGAATAAATATACATTTATATAATATATTAAAAATTCATTCAAGTCAATAAAAAGAACCGTTGCTGAATTGCAACGGTTAAAAAGCATTAAATATAAAATTTAAAATAACTGTGCAGATAACTCCCGGCAAACCAAGAAGCGCCGCGGCACCCGCAGTCCAGTAATTCAGAGCAATATTCACTCCCGTTACCATTCCCGAAAGGTTAACCGCAAAAAGCGCCGCCAAGCCTTGCAGAGCAGACAGAAAAAAGCTTCTTCCGCCCTTGGGCGATTTAAGAATCCATAGCAAAACACAAATTCCGCTGGTAACAGCCGCCGCAATAAAAAATGCGTTCATTTCTATCCGACCTCCCGCCCGAAAACAGAAATTTCGGCGCATTCAATGCCCGTTTCCCTTGCTTTTTTCAGAAGATAGCGGTAAAGTGCTTTCAGTGACTGAATTTCAAATATAACAGATTCAAGCAAATCCTCGTTATTTTCATATTCAAATCTGCTGTATGCGTTATTCAGTTTTTCCGAAGTTTCCCGTATTTGCCTCACAATTTCATTGTTTTCGCTCTTCAATACGGGCTTTCTTATCATCTGATAGTAAAAAATCTTAGCTGAATTAAAATATTTTTCCATATTTTTTATCCTCCCGTAAATATTCTATAGAAATTATTGGACAAATATGATAGAATAATACAAATATGTTTTTCACACGCCGAAAGGAGTTAATAATATGAATCTTTATCCCATTAAACTTGCCCCCTATGTTTCGGAAACAATCTGGGGCGGCAGAAAGCTGATTGAAGAATACGGAGTTGTTACGGAAAAAGCCAATGCTGCCGAGGGCTGGATGCTTTCTTGTCATGAGGCGGGCGCAAGCACGGTTGTTAACGGAGTATTCAGCGGCAAATCCCTTGCCGATGTTGTTAAGAGTTACCCCGAGCTTTGCGGAAAAAATGCAGAGAATTTTTCTGATTTTCCCATACTTATTAAATTTATAGATGCAATGGATAATTTATCCGTTCAGGTTCATCCCACAGATGAATACTGCAAAAAAACAGGCAGAGGTCAGAGCAAAACCGAATGCTGGTATATCATTGATTGCGATGAAGATGCAAGCCTCATTCTCGGCTTTAAGGATAAAATCAGCCCCGAAGAATTCAAAGCGGCAATAGAAAACAACACTCTCACCGATTATGTTTGCAATGTACCCGTTAAAAAGGGAGATTTCTTCTTTATTGAATCAGGAACTTTGCACGCTATCTGTAAAGGTATTTTACTTGCCGAAGTGCAAGAAAGCTCCAACACCACCTACCGTATATATGACTACGGAAGGCTCGGAAATGACGGCAAGCCAAGGGAATTGCACGTTTCTGACGCCGTTGAAGTAACAAAACTTGAAAAATATTCACAGCCCGATTTTTGTAAAGGCGATAAGCTTTACAACAGTAACAAAAAACTTCTTGCCGACTGCCCTCTTTTCAAGGTCTGGAAGCTTGATATTGACGGTGAATTCAGCGGAAATTCCGATGAAAACTCATTTGTTTCGTTCCTTATTATGGACGGAGATGGCATTCTTGAATGCTGCAATGAAAATATTTCGCTCAAAAAGGGCGACAGCATTTTTATTCCCGCAAACGCAGGCGGATACACATTAAAAGGAAAGTTTGAAGTAATAGAAACGAGAATTTAAAATGGCAGTTGTAAGCATACAAAACTTAAAAGTTGAATTCGGCGGAAAGATGCTTTTTGAAAATGTTTCGTTTGATGTTAATGAGGGTGATTTTGTTGGTCTCATCGGTGCAAACGGAACGGGTAAAACCACGCTTTTCAAGGTTATTACCGGTGAAATTGAGCCCGCAGAGGGCGGCGCATTTCTTTCAAAGCATACCAAAACGGGTTATCTTGAGCAGCACGCCTGCCACGGCTCTGTCCGAACCGTTTATGATGAGGCTCTTTCTGTTTTTGCGCATCTTATGGAAGCCGAAACACAGCTTGAAATAATTGCCGCCGAAATTGACAAAAACTCTGCTGACAGAGATTCTCTTATTGAAAAGCAGAATTCACTTCACGAACGTTTCCAGGAGCAGGGCGGTTTAACTTTCAGAAGCAGAACAAGGTCAGCCCTCATAGGTCTGGGCTTCCTTGAAAGCGATTTCAATCTCACCTGCGATAAGCTCAGCGGCGGTCAGCGTTCAAAGCTTAGTATGTGCAAGCTTCTTTTAAGCGGTTCAGAACTGCTTTTGCTTGACGAGCCGACAAACCACCTTGATATTGCAGGCACGGAATGGCTTGAATCTTTCCTTTCAACCTATAAAGGAACGGTTATCGTTATTTCTCATGACCGTTATTTTCTTGACCGTGTTACCAACAAAACTGTTGAGCTTTCAAATCACAGATGCCACTATTCAAAAGGCAATTATTCCGAATATTTAAGGCAGAAAGAAGAACGTCTTGAAAGCGAAAGACGCCAATACGAAAATCTGCTTGAAGAAATCAAAAGAATTGAAGGCATTATTGAGCAGCAGCGTTCATTTGCGAGAGAAAGAAATTTCATAACCGCAGAAAGCAAGCGCAAAATGCTTGAAAGAAAAAAAGCCGAGCTTGTTGAACCCGAGCCATCTCTTGCAAAAATGCGAATGAAATTCACACCTGCCTGCGAAACGGGCAACGATGTGCTTGAAGTCAGGGGGCTTTCAAAATCATTCGGCACAAAAACTCTTTTCCGCAACGGCGATATGCAGGTTTTTAAAAATGACCGTGTTTTCATTCTCGGCGCAAACGGCTGCGGAAAAACAACTCTTTTGCGCATTCTCACCCGCCAGTTTTCAGCTGATGACGGTTCATATAATTTCGGTTCGAATGTAAAAACGGGATATTTCGACCAAAGTCTTGAAAGCCTTAAAGGCGGAAAAACCGTTATTGACGAAATTTGGGACGAGCACCGACTTTTCACCGAAACCACCGTTCGCAAATATCTTGCGCTCTTTCTTTTCAGAGGCGACAATGTTTTCAAAAATGTTGACACATTGAGCGGCGGCGAAAAAGCAAAGCTTTGCCTTTTAAAACTTATGCTTTCGGGTGCAAATGTGCTTTTGCTTGACGAGCCAACCAACCACCTTGACATTCCCTCAAGAGAGGTGCTTGAAGCCGCACTTGAGGATTTTGACGGCACAATTATCTGCGTTTCTCACGACAGATATTTTATAAATAAACTCTCAACCAAAATTTACCGTATGACAACTGACGGATTTGAAAAATTCGACGGTGACTATAACGATTATGCCGAGCTTGCTCTTAATCAGGCAAAAGAAAAGCCTAAAAAAGCGGAAGTTAAGGTTAATTCATATAAGCTTCGCAAGGAGCGTGAAAGCGAAATCAACCGTCTCAAGGGTAAAATCAAGAGAGGCGAAGCGGAAATTGACCGCCTTGACGGCGAAATATCAGAGCTTAACGGTCAGCTTTCAACTCCCGAGGTTTCGGCAGATTATGAAAAGGTTCTTGAATTTACAAACAAAATCAATGAGCTGACGGAAATTCAGCTTGCTCTTATGGAAGAGTGGGAGGAATGGAATCACCGTTTAGCTGAATTGATGACGGAGGAATAATTATGACAAGCAAAGAAATGTTTAAAGGTGCCGAGTGGATTGAATGCACGGGCAGCGATGCTCCCCTTTTCAGAAAAAGCTTCAATGCCGTTAAAGGCGAAAAGGCGGAAATAACAATCTGCGGTCTCGGTTTCTTCCATCTTTATATAAACGGCAAAAAGGTAAGTGAAGATTTGCTCACTCCCAACGCCACAAACTACAGCTACAGAGATTTGCATAAATTCCAGTTTCCTCTTGATGATGAATTGTCATTCAGAATTTACTGCATGAAATATGATATAACCGATTATCTGCTTGACGGTGAAAACACTCTTGCAGTTATGCTCGGCAACGGTTATTATCATCAGATTAAAAGATTTGCCGAGGGCATTGTTGATTTCGGAACACCCAAGCTTTGCTATGTTATTGAAAAGGAAAGCGGAAACGTTCTTTGTGATGAAACAACCCTTTGCCACAAAGGCTTTGTTCTTGAAAACAATCTTTATTACGGCGAAGAAGCCGACTACACCCTTTACCCCGCAGGCTTTGAATTCAACGGTTACATCGGAAAAGATTTTGCTGAAAGCACGGTTATCCCCGCTCCCGAAAGCGAATTTTATATTCAGTTTTCACCCTCGGATAAAGTTATCCGCTCTCTCAAGCCCGTTCTTTTGAAAGACGAAGGCAAAACAAAGCTTTATGATGCAGGCGAAAATACCGTTGGCTATGCAGTTATCAGATGCCCCGAAAAAGGCAGAAAAATAACCGTAAGCTATGCCGAGGAAATTTATGACGAAAGACCCTGGTACGGAATGAAGTTTGAAGAGGGCTATCAGACCGAAACATTTATCACCGACGGCACAGACCGTGAATATATTCCCCTCTTCACCTGGCACGGATTCAGATATTTCAGAATTGAAGGCGATGCAGAACCCGTACGAGTTGATGTTGTGCATTCAGACTGCCCCGTTACATCTTCTTTTGAAAGCGATAACAAAAATCTTAACTGGCTTTATGAAGCATATATAAGAACTCAGCTTTGCAATATGCATTGCGGTGTTCCCTCTGACTGCCCTCACAGAGAGCGTCTCGGCTACACGGGCGACGGTCAGCTTTGCTGCGAGGCAACAATGATGATGCTTGACAGCAAAGAATTCTATCGCAAATGGCTCTATGATATTGCAGACTCTCAATGCAAGATTACAGGTCACGTTACACACACCGCACCCTGGATGGGCGGCGGCGGCGGCCCCTCAGGTTGGGGCGGTGCAATGATTGAAGTGCCGTTTAAATTTTATAAAACATACGGCGACAAAGAGCTTCTCAATGAATTCTTCCCCAAGATGCTCCGCTTCCTTGATTATCTTGAATCAAAAAGTGAAAACAGTCTTGTTTGCAAAGAAGAGCCCAACGGATGGTGCCTCGGTGATTGGTGCACACCTGATGAGATTAAGATTCCCGAAACATATGTTAACACCTGCCTTTACATTAAATTTATGCAGCAGGTAACCGAAGCTGCTGAAATCTTGGGCAGAGAAGAAGAGGTTTCTTATCTTGCAGAAAGAATTGAAAGAGTAAAGCGCGCAGTTGATATTGCATATTTAAGCCCTCACCAGCACGCATATCTCGGCGATATTCAGGGTGCTTCTTCGCTCGCTCTTCAGGTTGGTCTCGGCAATGAAAATGTTAAAAACCGTGTTTTTGATAAATATAAAAATCTCGGTATGTTTGACACAGGCATAATTGCAACAGAAGCTCTTACCGGTTATCTTTTTGAAAACGGTCAGGCACAGACTGCTTTTGACCTGCTTTCAAGCGACAAGGAAACTTCATTTGCATATATGGCAAGAAACGGCGCAACAACAATCTGGGAAAACTGGTCGGGCAGAGATTCAAGAAATCACCCGATGTTCGGCGCGGCAACAAAATATATATTTATGTATCTTCTCGGCATTATGCAGCCGAAAAACAGCTACGGATATGAAAAAGTTGTTATCTCGCCTATGTTTGTTGACGGAATGAACTTTGCAAAAGGTCACATAACAACCGAAAAAGGCGTTATTTCAGTTGAATACAGCAAAAAAGACGGCAAGGCTACCGTTAAGGTTTTTGCCGACCCGAAAATCAAAGCTGTTTTTGACTGCTGCGGAATTTATGAAGAATTCAGCGGAGAAAAAGAATTTACAGTTACTATCGGAGAATAAAAATGTTTATTATCAAACCGTATGAAGAGAAATATAAATCTGATGTGCAGCAGGTTTGCATTAACACGGGGCCCAAATCCGCTTTAAAAGACCCTAAAATAAGAGAATACATTCTTTCTGCTTTCTGCGATTACTATATCGAGCAAGAAGGACGAAACGTTCTTGTTCTTGTTGATGAAAACGACAAAGCTCAGGGATATATTCTGTGTTCTGAAAATTTCAAACAGTTCAAAAAGAATTTTTCGCCTTATTTAAAAAAAATAAAGAAATGCGGAATTAATCACTATGTTGAGGTGCTGGGCGAAGTGTTGGCAACGGGTATTTTCTCAAAAAAATATCCAGCGCATCTTCACATTGACCTGAATAAGCAATGCAGAAACGGCGGATACGGCTCAAAAATGATAACAATGCTTTGCGATAACCTCAAAGCAAAAGGTGTTCCCGGGATTATGCTTATAGTTGGCTCAGGTAACACCAAAGCAATCAGATTTTATAACAGAAACGGATTTCATAAAATAATAAATGCATTCGGCGGAACCGTAATGGCAAAGGAGCTTTGATATGCGATACGGAGTTATAGGAACAGGCTGGATTGCGAAATCATTTATTGACGGAGCAAGAATGCTTTGCAACTCGGATTTTGTTGCAGTTTATTCAAGAACAGCTGAAAGCGGAAACAAATTCGCTCAAGAAAATAAGATTGATAAGGTTTTTACGGATATCAACGAACTTGCAAACGGCGATTTTGAGGCAGTTTATATCGCAAGCCCCAACAAACTGCACTATGAGCAGTCAAAGCTGATGCTTGAAAACGGCAAACACGTTATTTGCGAAAAACCGATTACCGTTGAACCTGAAGAGCTTGAAGAATTGCAATCACTTGCCAAAGAAAAAGGCTTGATTTATTGCGAAGCGATAATGTATATGTTCAACCCCGCAAGAGATTTGCTGAAAGATGCTATGAGCAAAATCGGAAAAATCACAAGTGCACACTTTGATTTTTCTCAGCTTTCATCAAAATACCCCGCATATAAACGTGGCGAGCTTCCCAACATCTTCAATCCCGCTCTTGCAACGGGCTGTCTTATGGATTTGGGCATTTACTGCGTTTATCCCGCACTCGATTTATTCGGAATGCCTGAAAAAATAACCGCCTGCGCGCACTTTATGGAAAGCGGTGCAGACGGCAGCGGAGCAGCTTCTCTCGTTTATCCTGACAAGTTAATTAACTTTACATATTCCAAGCTTGGGCAAGACAGATCAGGCTCACAGATATTCGGCGATGAGGGAACAATAAAAATAGAGTCAATTTCAAAACTTACCAATATGAATTTAGTTTCAAATTCCCTTGATATTCAAGAGATTATCGGCGATGTTGAGAAAGAAAGACTTATGGGATATGAAGCTGCGGGATTTGAGCATTTTATAGCCAATCCCGATGATGAATATTACTGCGTGACAAGTGAAAGAGCTTTACAAGTAAGTAAGATTATGAAGCAAATTCGTGATTTAAGCGGAATTAAATTCGGATAAAAATTACGGCACGGTTTAAAACCGTGCCGTTTTTTATTAAAAGATTCTGATTATTGCACCTATGATGCTGACGAACATTGCTGAAATCATTTCAAGCAGGTTGTCTGCATCCTGAATTTTTGCCTCGCCTCTGATGCCCGTTTTCTCGCTTGACGGTGTAAAACGGAACTCATCAAGGCTTATCTGTGCTTCTCCTTCTGAACTGAAACACAAGCTCATTTCAGAAACCTTTTTCAGCTTGTTTCTTGCATATGTAAATCCGCATTCATTGCCCTTAAGAAGAAGAGAATCCAAATCAACGGTAATTTTATGCCATTCGCCGTCGGCAGGAATTACCGTGTCAGTATAATTCGTTCCGCTGATTTTCGGCGAATACCACTTTTTGGAATTGACATATATTTTCAGCATATCAAGCTTTACATCTTCATTGCCGTTGTTTCTTGCCATAAATGTAAGCTTGCCGTAATCTGAATAATCATAATCCGTATCTTCAAACCTTGCGGTTTTGTCACCGTTATCAAATCCCATAACGGGGCTTGCTGTAAACGCTCCGCTTGAGCTGATATCAATACACTTTTCTTCGCTGTAGCCGAGGGTTGCATTTTCAACTTTCCACGAGGGATAAAATTTTGTATCCGCATCATTATGAGTGTGCCAGGTCAATTCCTGCTCGCAGTCAACCCACGGTTTTTCGCACCAATAATGAGCATTTGCAATTTTTTGCGTTTCAAACTGACACACGGGGAAAAGCAGTTTTCCGTTTGCTGAGGAATAAATATTTGCGTTGAGATTAACCGTTGAATAAGCATATGTTGCGGAAACGGGGTTTTTAACCTCATCGCACCATACTCTTATTGTATCTTCTGATACAATTTCAGCATTTGCTTTAACATATATGCCGTCGGCACCGCAAACTGCAAATCCGTCAGGCTTTCCGCCGTTTGCAACAAGCCCGTCGCCGACATTCTCAAATGTTACATAAACACTTGCATTCTTTATTTCTGCGCTTTTTACGGTTGAAACAATGCATTTGTTATCCTCACCGTAAACCAGCCTGAGTGCCGAATCCGCCATTCTTTCGCCGAATTCTTTTTTGTTTTCGGGGTGGATTGATCCTGCCTCAGGAATGAAGGTGAGCGGAACATCATAAACAGTTATGCTTGCTCTGGATTCATTCTGCAGCTGAGTTAATCCTATATTAAAATCAAGCAAATCCGACATATCAGCGCTGTAAACATAAGCGGCAAGCTGGGTATAAACGATAGGCATAAGCTCATTTTCAAAGCCGAAAAGCTGCGAATACGAGCTTTGAAGCAAATCAAGCTGAGCTTCATATTCATCAATGTTAAATCCGCCCAAAATTTCGCTTTCGCCCTGATACCATATCATACCCGACGGTCTGAAATGTTTAAGAGGTTCGATTTTTGTGTTATAATTTGCCGTCATATCGGCATAAACATTTCCGCCCGATTCTTTCCATTCGCTCTTTTGGATAAAGCAGTCTTTTCTCTCAAGAAGTTCTTTCACTTCATCATCGGATTCTATGGCTTCTCTTGAAATCCAGCTGCGAATATTCGTGCCGCCCAGGGATGCATTAAGAATGCCCACGGGCATATCAAGCTCTGAAATCATTTTATCCGCAAAGAAATATCCTACTGCACTCATTCCGTAAACGGCGGAATTTTCGCCCGTTATCCATTGTGCACCGATTATATCCTTTTGCGGTTCTGCAGGAAGAAGCTCGGTTGAACCCTTATATTCATTATATGCAGGCACAAGCAGAACTCTGAGCCACTTACTCAGTTTCTGTCCGCTTTCCATCATTTCCAGACCGTGTTTTGCCTGACCGAGAGGATACTGCATATTGCTTTGTCCGCTCGCAAGCCAGAGCTCGCCGAAAACAACTCTTTTAAGCCTTGCAAACTCCGTTCCGTCCGCTTTGAGAACAACGGTATATTCTTCATAGCTGCCCGAAGGAGCTGTGAACGACACCTCAAAGCTGCCGTCTTCCTCAACTGTACTTTTGCAGGTTATAACCGATTCATTTGAAGAATCCAAAAGTTCTGCCTCAATAACACTTCCGCCTATACCTGTGCCTGCAAGAATTGCTTCTTCATTCTGCTGAAAAAGCATATCATTACCGTATATTGCATAAAGCTTTGCTTTTGACTCAACTGCATTTGAAACAGTTATAGCGCAGGTGCACAGCACGGTTGCAATCAAAAAAGAAAATAGTTTTTTCATATTATACTCCTTTTATTTGCGAACAGTTTCAAAGTTGGAGCGAATTTCCGATGTTGTTCCCGTTGAAAGATAATAACTGTATTCCATAGGTGAAAAGCTCTTGAAATGGTGCCATTCGATAGCTGCAATATACGAGGTTGGTCCTGCAACAGAGGGATCTTTTTCATAGGTGTTTTCTCTGTCATAAACTCCGGCAAGAAAAGACTCAGCAGTTTCTACATATAATCCTATTCCGAAGCTGTCATCAAACTCACCGATAAAAGCCGACCAGTTTTCAGTAGCGTTAAAATTGGGGTATCCCGCATCAGGCCAGAAAATGAGTTCATTCTCATAGGAAAGGTTTTTATCACCTGTCCACGGTTTATCGCCCGAATAATAAACGAATCTGTTGAAAGGCTCTATGCAGTAAAACGCGGGCATTTCCTGGGTTGTGCGAGCTTCAGGGTAACCCGAATAATCAACAAAGCGGCAAGAAACATTAACAAGCCCTTTGCTGATTGTATAGGTCGCTTCCATATATGATGGGGTTATATCCGTTGCGGGCTTTGCCCAGTCAAGCGGTCTGCACTTTATATAAATTGAATTTTCGTCGCAAACCAAATCAACTATTTTACTGCTTTCGCCGAACTGATTGCCGCCCTGAACAGGGTTATAATTCCATCTGTTTCCCATAAACTCGCCGCAGTCATAATCAGCTGTGCCGTAATATGATTGCTGAACAAGTCTGCCGGGGTCAAAGCGATTAATAAGGTTAACGTTATTGTTTACGCTCTTCAAGCCGTATCTTTCGGAAGCATTTGAATCAACAAAAATTCTGCCGTCCTTTTTAACTGCCTGAACATCCGAGTCTGTATCCTCAAGATAAGAAAGCGCACCGCCCCATTCAAGATTTACGCCGAGCTTATAACCGTTGCTCTCAATATAAACATATTCTTCGGGCACCTCACGGTTAAAAAGTCCTATGCCGTAAAGAGTGAAATCCGCAGTTTCTTTATCGAGCGGTTCAAACGTTATTTTGCAAAAGCCGTTTGCTTTCTTTTTGTCAAGACAGCCGTCGATAAAACTGTGAAATTCATTGGCTTCATCGGCGGGTTCAAGGAAGAATTCTTCGGTATGCTCTTTGTTTCTTGTTTTATATGTAATTTCGCCCTTAATATAGGCATCGGATTTGTATTTAACTCCGTAATAGTTGAACCAATCGGTTTTAACACTGCCGAAATCAAAGGTTACGGTTTTATCTTCGGTTTTTTCTGCCGAAACTTTTTCACCGTCAAGTTCGATCATTCCGTCTGAATATCCGCTTCCCGAAACGGTAAAATCAGCTTCAATATTTTTAGGCAAAAAGCTGAACACATATGACGGAAGCATCATAATAAAAGAAATGATTACAGATAAAAATTTAAGCATAGTGTTTTCCCCTTATTATTTTATACTATAAATATACCACTCTGCACAATTCAAGTCAAGAAAGCAAAAAAGAGGCTGATTTCAGCCTCTTTAATTATTAATCTTTTGCCTTGCTTTCGCAATAAATGCAACGGTAAACTTTGTTTTCACGGTCTGTAAGCTTGAATTTATGCTCAAGTTCCTGCTCAACAGAGGTTATGCATCTGGGATTTTTGCACTTGATGACTCCCGTTACATAATCGGGCAGAGAAAGCTTTGCTCTCTTTGCTCTTTCGCCGTTTTTGATAATGTTAACGGTTATTCCGGGGTCAAGATAACCGAGAATATCCAAATCAAGCTCAATGGGTGCACTGATTTTGATTATATCCTTTTTGCCCATTTTAATGCTGTCTGCATTGGTGACAATTGCAACCATACACTCCATTTCGCCGAGCCTGAGGACATTATAAATTTCCATACCTTTGCCTGCCGTAATATGGTCAAGCACGATACCGTTTTTAAGTTGACCTATAATCATTTTGACTCCTCCAAAAGCTTAAGAATAAGTGCCATTCTGATAAACTTTCCGTAGAGCACCTGTCTGAAATAGCAGGCTCTGGGGTCATCGTCAACACCGATTGAAATTTCATTAACTCTGGGCAGCGGATGCATAATGCAAAGGTCGTCCTTTGCTGTTAAAAGCTTTTCGTTGTTAAGAATATAAGTATCCTTAAGACGGATATAATCCGCTTCGTTGAAGAATCTTTCTCTCTGAACTCTTGTCATATAAAGAATATCGAGTTCGGGCATAACTTCTTCAAGCGAACGGGATTCAACATATTCAATTCCCTTTGCATCAAGAATTTCTGTCTTGATATATTCGGGCACTTTAAGCTCATCGGGCGAGATAAGCACAAATTTTATTCCGCTGTAGCGTGACATTGCGGCAATAAGCGAATGAACGGTTCTGCCGAATTTAAGGCCGCCGCAAAGGCCAACGGTAAGATTATCAAATCTGCCCTTTTCTCTGCGGATAGTGAGCAGGTCTGTAAGAGTCTGTGTGGGGTGGTTATGACCGCCGTCACCAGCATTGATAACGGGAACGCCCGATTTGAGCGAAGCAACATAAGGTGCACCCTCTTTGGGATGGCGCATTGCAATAATATCAGCATAACAGCTTACTGTGCGAACAGTATCCGATACGCTTTCGCCCTTTGCTGCCGAGCTGCTCTGTGCCTCTGAAAAGCCGAGCACATTGCCGCCAAGCTCATACATTGCCGCCTCAAAGCTGAGGCGTGTTCTCGTTGAACGCTCAAAGAAAAGCGTTGCAAGCTTTTTGCCCTTGCACTTTTCCGAATACTTTTCAGGGTTTTCAATTATATCCTGAGCAACATCAATAAGCTCATCGATTTCGGCGGTAGAAAGCTCCATTATATCAATTAAGCTTCTCATATCAGCACCTCTTAACCGTTAATCCAGCTCTCATCGCTCGGGTTATTACGGAAAGCAATAAGTCTTTCAATATCTTCTGTTTTGATATAACCTTCTGCAGCTGCAACCTTTGCAACTGTGTCAAAATCGGTAAGGCTGATGTTCTTAACATTCGCTGCTGCAAGTCTGTCAAGACCCTTCTGCATTCCGTAAGTGTGAATGCTTACGATACCGAGCACTTCTGCACCTGCTTCACGAAGGATTTCAACAACCTCGATAACGCTGCCGCCTGTTGAAATAAGGTCTTCAACAACAACAACTTTCTGACCGGGGATAAGCTTGCCTTCAATCTGATTCTTTCTGCCGTGGTCCTTTGCACCTGAACGGACATAGCCCATGGGAAGACCGAGAATCTGTGCTGTGATTGCAGCGTGAGCAATACCAGCTGTGCTTGTGCCCATAAGCACTTCAGCATCAGCGAAGTTTTCTTTGATAAGCTGTGCAAGTCCGTTTTCAACGTCTGTACGAACCTTTACATCTGAAAGAGTGAGTCTGTTATCGCAGTAAACGGGGCTTTTGATGCCGCTTGCCCAGATAAAGGGCTCTTCGGGTCTGAAAAATACGGCTTTAATGGAAAGTAAATCTTTTGCAATAAGTTCTTTCATTGTTCTATTCTCCTCTTAATCAATTAATTAACCAACAAATTCTTCAATGCATCTTTCATAAGCGGCAACGGGATCTTCTGCAGCTGTTATGGGTCTGCCCACAACAATATAATCCGAGCCGATTTCCTTTGCCTGAGCGGGAGTTGTAACTCTTACCTGGTCACCGATATCTCCGCCTGCAAAGCGAACACCGGGAGTAACTGTTACAAAATCATCGCCGCACTGTGCGTGAACCTTGCCTGATTCAAGGGGTGAGCAAACAACGCCGTCAAGGCCTGCTTTCTTTGCGTTGAGTGCATAATGCATAACAACCTCATCAAGGGGCTTGCTGATGAGAAGGTCGTTTTCCATTCTTTCCTGGCTTGTTGATGTAAGCTGTGTTACCGCAATAAGCATGGGGCGGGTGCCGTCGGGTCTTGTGAGACCTTCGATTGCTGCTTCCATCATTGCAACCGTACCGCCTGCGTGAAGGTTGCACATATCAACATCAAGTCTTGAAAGCACAGACATTGCCTTCTTGACTGTGTTGGGAATATCGTGAAGCTTGAGATCAAGGAAAATCTTATGTCCTCTTGCTTTGATTTCTCTTACGATTTCGGGACCTTCAGCATAGAAAAGCTCCATACCGATTTTAACAAAAGGCTTTCTGCCTGTGAACTTATCAAGGAAATCAAGAACTTCCTTCTTGCCCGCGAAATCGCAGGCGATAATTACATCCTTACCCATTAGTGTGAACCTCCTATAATATCTTTTAAACTTGTAATGCCGTATTTTTCCATAACAGACGGCAATTCATTAACTATATCTCTGCAAACAAAGGGGTCAATAAGGTTTGCGGCACCAACCTCAACAGCGGTTGCACCCGCAAGCATCATTTCGATAACATCCTTTGCCGATGAAACGCCGCCCATTCCTACAATGGGAATTTTAACGGCTTCATAAACCTGATAAACCATTCTGAGCGCAACGGGGAAGATTGCACTGCCCGAAAAACCGCCCATTTTATTTGCTATAACGGGTTTCTTTGTTCTTAAATCAATTCTCATTCCGAGAAGAGTATTGATAAGGCTTATTCCGTCTGCGCCCGCAGCTTCGCAAGCCTTTGCAATTGCTGTTATATCCGTAACATTGGGTGAAAGCTTGATTATAACGGGCTTCTTTGTTACGGCCTTAACGGCAGAGGTTACCTTTGCCGCCATTTCGGGGCTTGTGCCAAAGCTCATTCCGCCGCCGTGAACGTTGGGACAGCTTATATTAACCTCAAGCCAGCCAACCTGCTCACACTCATCAAGCATAGCGCAGGTTTCTGAATATTCCTCAAGCGAAAATCCGCTTACATTAGCCATAACGGGCTTTGAGAAGCATTTTTTAAGCTTGGGAAGTTCTTCGCTTATAACCTTTTCAACGCCGGGATTCTGAAGACCTACAGCGTTTATCATTCCGCTTGGTGTTTCCGCAATTCTGGGAGTGGGATTGCCGAAGCGGGGTTCTCTTGTTGTTCCCTTAAAAGAGAAAGAACCGAGGCAGTTTATATCATAAAGCTCTGCAAATTCATAGCCGTAACCAAAAGTTCCGCTGGCGGGAATAAGAGGATTATCAAGCTCTATGCCGCAAAGTTCAACCTTTGTGTTTACCATATGATTTCCTCCTTTTCAAGAACGGGACCGTCCTTACAGATTCGTTTATTGCCGTATTTTGTTTTGCATGAGCAGCCCATGCATGCACCGAAACCGCAGCCCATACGCTCCTCAAAGCTGAACTGACCCGATGTTTCGCTTGCGTTATAAATTGCTTTAAGCATCGGTTCGGGACCGCAGGTGAAAATATGTGTATATTCACCGACTGCTTCAAAAGCATTTGTTACAAAGCCCTTTATGCCGTATGAACCGTCTGCGGTTGTAACATAAACATCTGCACCGAGAGCTTTGAATTCGTTTTCATAGAAAATTTCGGATTCTGTGTTAAAACCGAGAATAACCTTAACCTTTTTGCCCTGTGCCGCAAGTCTTTTTGCAAGAGCATAAAGAGGAGGCACGCCAACGCCGCCGCCGATAAGAAGAGGAGCATCACCGCTTTTTTCCATATCATAGCCGTTGCCCAGACCCGTAAGCACATCAAGCTCTGCACCGTTTGCAAGCTTTGACATATATTCGGTTCCTTCGCCTACAACCTTATAAATTATTTTAAGCTCGCCCTCTGCAAAATCGCATACCGAAATGGGTCTGCGAAGATAAAAACCGTCAAGCTTGATATTGACAAACTGACCTGTTGCAGTTATATCGGAAGTGTCACCGCCGAGTATCATTTCATAAACATTCGGAGCAATGCACTTGTTTTGTTCAACCGTAAAAATACTCTGTTTCATTTTTTCACTCCTCTATCAATTCTCCGCTTGTCCATGCAATTTTTCCGTTGCAAAGAGTCAGCACGCATTCACCCTGAACGGTATCACCCTCAAACGGAGTGCTCTTTCCCATTGAAAGAAACTCTTCGGGATTAACCGTATATTCTTTGTCAAGATTAAAAATTGCAAAATCAGCACATTCGCCGCTCTTTATTCCGCCGCCGAGATTAAATCTCTTGCAGGGATTGGTGTGCATAATCTCAACCAGCTTTTCAAGGCTGATAATGCCCGTTTTAACAAGATTTTTATAAAGCACGGGGAATGCAGTTTCTATACCCACAACTCCCATCGGGCTTTTTTCAAGACCCCTGCTCTTTTCCTCTGCGGAATGGGGAGCGTGGTCTGTTGCAATCATATCTATCGTGCCGTCGCAGATACCTTCAACCAAAGCTTTTCTGTCTTCTGCCGAGCGAAGGGGCGGATTCATTTTGAATCTTGCATTTTCCTGAAGGCAGGAATCATCAAGCACAAGATAATGAGGGCCCGTTTCGCAGGTTATATCAAGACCATCTTTTTTAGCTTGTCTTATAAGCTCAACGCTTTCTTTTGTTGAGATATGGCAAACATGATATGCACAGCCCGTTTCACGCACAAGCTCAATATCTCTTTTTATCTGACCCCACTCGGATTCGGAGCAGATTCCTCTGTGGCCGTGTGCTTTTGCATATTCGCCGTCATGAATATATCCGCCTTTCAAAAGGCTGTTATCTTCGCAATGGGCGGCAATTATTTTGCCGAGCGTTTTTGCTTTGAGCATTGCTTTTTTCATCATTTCGGGGTTCTGAACACCCTTGCCGTCATCCGAAAAGCCCGCAACATCGCCCGCCATTGCTTCCATATCCGAAAGCTCTTCGCCGTTCTGACCAACTGTTATTGTTCCGTAAGGAATAACTTTGATTGCGGCATCTTTTTTTATTGCATCAAGCTGAACCGCAAGATTTTCTGTGCAGTCAGGCGTTGGATTGAGATTTGGCATTGAGCAGATTTTTGTGTATCCGCCGTGAGCCGCCGCAAGAGAACCGCTTTTTACGGTTTCTTTATAAACAAAACCCGGCTCCCGCAAATGAACGTGAACATCTGCAAGACCGGGAATAATATAATATCCTTTGCAATCAATAACAACTGCATTATCGGAGCAAGAACCTGCATCTGCAAACACTTCGCCCGAAACAAATAAATCTTCATTTACAAATCCGTTTTCACGAAAAACTTTGCAGTTTTTGAAAATATAGCTCATATTCCGACTCCGTTCAAATTTATAAAATAAAGACCTTGCCGCAGCAAGGTCTTAAATGAACTGTCACTGATAAAGTATATTAAAACCTTGTCGGCATTTCTGTATCTAATATACTATATCATTTAGTATTTAATAAGTCAAGTATAATATAAAATATATTACTCAATAAGAACAGCAGTTTTTACGCCTTTTGAATACGGCAGTTCTCTGTCATTATATGACATATTAAGTCCGCCGGGGTTGCAGGTTATGGTGTTGCCGATGACGCTTCCGTGAATATCAAAATCGCCCGATGCAAGAGCAACATTGCCTTTTGGCGCATAGATTATGCCCCATAAATCAAAGCCGCCCTGCTGGGAAGACAGCGTTATATCTCCTTTTCTTGAATAGATTGAAAGCGTTGCACCTGCTTCGTTATATGTATGGGTGCTGCCGCCGATTTTTATATCATCTTCCGCAATCATACAGCCGCTGAGCGTTATTCCGCTTGAGCCCTGATTGGTTGATAATGAACCGCCGCTGTAAACAATGCCTTTGAGCATATATGTTCCCTGACCCGAAAGACTTAAGCCGCCTTTTCTGTTATATAAATCGCCGTTAAGAGTGAAAGGTCCGCTTATATCGGTTACCGTATCATCGGAAGATGCGTTTTTTCCGTAAACAAATATATCGCCGTTAACGGTTGTGCCGCCGCTCTGAAATTTCAATGTTTCATAAGCATAAACATTGCCTTTGATTGATAATGAAACACTGCCTTGCTTATCAAAATTACCCATACAGTAAACGGGCCCGTTGAAGTTTGTGTTGCCATTGAGCAAAATGTTTCCGCCAACATATGTTTCGCAATCGCAACTTAAAATATATGTTGAGCCTCTGGTGAGGTTTCCGCCTGTGTAAAAATATTCGCCGTAAACATTGGTGTTGCCCTGCAGAGTTGTATTGCCCTCAACATAGAGGTTCCCTCCGACCTTGAAGCTCTTATCCCATTGCGTGGTAAGATTTCCGCCTATATAAACATTACCCGTAACATAGACAGGGCATTGCGGGTTGAAATCGCCCTCGATATACATATCTCCGTAAACCGTCATAAGCTCGGAGCTGTATCCCGTTGAAAGTGTGCCCGCACAATAGGTGCTGCCATTGATGCTTAAAACCGAATTCAGCGTTGTGCCCGCCGCATATCTGAAAAGATAGAATGAATTTTTGCCGATGTGAGAATAAGATTTGTTATACATATTCTCTTCAACAGCAGGAACAACCGCCATTATCGTTTCATCAAAATCGGGCATTTTCTGATACGTAACATTGCTTTCAAGGCGGTTAACCGAAACGCTGTATTGGTTTACCGTGGCTTGCTGTGCAGAAAAAACCGTTCCCGAAATACTGCTTCCGCTTCCACCATCGGCGTGAACATTGCCGTTGCCGAAAACGCTGCCGCCGATGTTATAGTGACCGCCCAAATTGAACTGTGTTCTGTCGCCGTGAAACATAAGATAATCAAAATTTATTGCCATATTCTTATCAACAAATTTTGCCGCCGCCCTGGCATTTATCTGAACGCTGTCAACATCAAAAAGACTTGCAAAAATCGTTTTTCCCTCTCTTGAATCAGAAACACGGACTATCTCATCCGTCGGGAATTCAACAACAACATTTTCAGTTGAAAAGCCGTTTTTTTCAACATATTCCAGAGCAACGGCATTAGCCTTCGTTTTATCGGGCATATATCTTACCGCTGCAAGCGCCGCGGCATCCATTGCGCTCTGAAGCTGACTTTTCTGATGATATTTTAAACCCATATCGGTAACAAGAGAAACCACCGAAAGAAATGCAACAAGGCTCAACGCAGCAATAACCATTGCCGCACCGTCTTCTGCTTTTGCAAAACGTTTGAATTTCTTGAAAAACATAGCGGCATCTCCTTTCCGATGCTTGTTTTAAACCGATTGAATATCATTGAGCGACTGCTTGATTTGCTCCATCTGCTTTGCCATTTCGGAAAGAATTATTTCCGCCTGACCGATGTGGTAATTATGAAGCTGAAGCTCCTTTTGCATAGCAAGCTTACTCTTTGCCCGCTCGCTTTCCATTGAATTTATTTTTTCAGCATATTCATATGCCTGCGTTTTGTTTGCATCCTTAAGATTTGATATTTCTGTTTCTTTTTCTGCAATCCGCTTTTCAAGCACACTGTTTTTAACTTCGGTTTCAGAATTTTTCTTCTTTATCTCATCAAGCTCTTCCGAAACATTTTTTAATTCTTCGGTCTTTGTTGTTAACGCCTCATTTATGCTGATGATTTCAGCTTCCTTTGATGCGTTTTCTGCCTTTGAAAGCTCAAGCTGACCCGCAATCAGATTATACTCTTCAAAAAGAGCATTATATTTCTGCGAAACTGCAAGCAAACCCGCATTTTCTCTTTCGAGGCTGTCTGCCTTTATTCCGATTTGCGTTTTCTCGGCTTCAAGGGCGGTTATTCTCGAAACATAACCTTCAACAGATTTATTGTTATTCTGCTCCGCAAGCAGTTTAAGCTGAGCTTTTTCGGCTTCTGCCTGCTCAAGCTTTGCTTTAAGGCTTGCAATTTCAGCCTCATATGCGGCAGAATTATCCTCTTTTTCTTCCGATATGAATTCTTCTTTCTTATTTTCTGTTGCGGCATCAAGCTTTGCCTTGGTTTCTCTGAATTTCTCATTGAGAGAATCCCTTTCTCTGTTTGAAAGCACAAGCTCCTCTTTCATTGAAGAAAGCTTCGATTCGTGCATTCTGGATGAGGATTCGTGCATAAGATTAAGCTCCGCTATATAAGCCGCAACCTCTTCGGGGTCATAGCCGTAAATCACTTTTTTAAAAGGATATTCGGCTGTCTCCTTTTCTTTTTTATCGGAGGGATTGATTTTTTCTGTCTGAACAGACTTATTCTTTTGCTTATTCTCTGCGGTAACTTCATTTTTTGCTTTTTTCATTTCAAATCCCTCACATTCTTATTTCAAGAATATCGCCTTCGCTTATTCCGAATTCCGATGCCGCGAACGCTTTCATTTCAATAACACTTTTTGCGTTTTTAACCGTTTTGCACACCTTGCCCGGCTGAACATTTTCTTCAATCTTAACCACTTCACCCGAACGCGAAAGATAAACAACATCAATTGCAAATTTCATATTAAGCATATGAATCTGATTGCAGGGCTTTATGTGTAAAGCATAATCATCGGCTATGCTTTTTCTGAACATCAGCCCTTTGAAACGCTTTAAAAATGAATATGCAGTTTCTGCGTTTTCGGTTATCGGATTCCCGTTTTTTAAAAGAATTGCTTTTTTCATAAAAACCTCAAAATGTTTCAAGAATATTCATTACCGTTGGCCCCATCAGAATAATAAACACAACGGGGAAAACAAACAAAAGCATAGGAACAAGCATCTTGATTGATGCTTTCATTCCTTTTTCTTTCGCCTGCTGGCTTCTTTCAATACGAAGCTGTTCGGACTGCGCTTTCATAACATTATTAATGGGAATACCAAGCTGTTCTGCCTGAACAAGAGCAGATGCAAACGTTTTGAGTTCATCAAGATTGGTCGCCTCGCAAAGATTCTGAAGAGCCTCCCTGCGGGTTCTGCCCATCTGTATTTCTCGGTAAACGATAAGCAGTTCATCAATGAAAGGCCCGCTCAGTTTCTGCGAAACTTTAAGAAGTGCGGCATCAAAGCTCAAGCCCGCTTCAATGCAAACGCAAAGCAAATCCATTGCATCGGGAAGCTGCTTTTTTATTCCCGCCTGATGGCTTGAAACTCTTGACCTCAGATACATTGTGGGGCCCATAATACCGAGAAGCGCTCCGCACATAAGCACAAGAAGCATTATTATCGGCTCCATATCAACCGCCACAATAATTATGAGTGTAAGAAAAATAACACCGATTAAAAATGCATATTTTATGAACTGAAAATCCGAAGGCTCCATAAAAATGCCCGCATAGCGAAGCTGTTTTTTTATTGCTTCAAGTGTTTTGTTCTTATTTGCATTTTTCTTTTTGGGAGCAAATCTGCTGAGCTTTTCGGAAATTTTTTTAATTCCTTTGCCGAGAAATCTTTCGTAAAATGAAAGCTGGAGTTCCTGAAAAGCAGGCTGACCCACGGTATTGTTTATTTTATCGATTCTGCTCTGTTTCTTATCGTTCTGCATTCCTCGGTGAGAGGCAATGATAACAACCAGAATAAAAGCTAAAAACGAATATGCAATAACAAGAAATTCCAAAAAGCTTCACCTCTCTTTCGCGTGGCGAATAAAATCCGGACCGTGTTTTTTGTCGGATAATTTTCGCCACTTCTTCGTTAAAATACTCGCAAATCCACAAAGGATTTGCTGCGTTTTGTGCCTTGAATTGTCTGAAAATCCTCTCGACAAAAAATCTTCGACCCGAAAGCGAAGGATTTTCAGATGATTTTTGGATGTTGAGGATGACGACAGGCTGATGCCTTTCTAATCCGAAACGCCGAAAAGCATCGAAAAGACTCGTTTTCGGGCAGGTTCGGATTTTATTCGCCACGCTAATACTCTATTGTTACAACCTTTCTTATTGCGAAGAAGCCGAGCACTTCCATTACCACCGAAACCGCAAGCATTATATTGCCCGCCGTTGTGGTGAAAAAGGTTGACATATAATCGGGATTAATAACCATAAGTATTGCCGCAATACATATCGGGAGCGCGCCGATAATCATACCTGACATTCTTCCCTGCGCGGTGATTGCGCTTATTTCACCTTTGATTTTAATTCTGTCTCTTATGGTTTCGGAAATGGTTGAAAGAATTTCGGAAAGATTGCCGCCCGTTGTTCTCTGAATAAGAACAGCCGAAACAACAAGCATAAGGTCGGCACTTTTTACTCTGTCAACCATATTATTGAGTGCATCGTCAAGCGTTGCACCGAATCTTATTTCATTGCAGACTCTGCCGAATTCAACGCCGATCGGTGCAGGCATATCGTTTGCAACATTTTCCATTGCCTGCTGGAACGAAAAACCCGAACGAAGTCCGTTACACATCATTATCAGCGTGTCGCCGAGCTGAGCCTCAAAAGCTTTTATTCTCTTGCCTTTTTTAATTTTTATATAAAATATCGGCAAGAATGCTCCAACCGCCGCAAGAGTTACCGAAGGCATCAGACCCGCCTGAAAAAGAGCTGCAAGACCGGCGGGAACAAAGGTTAAAATGAGCCATATCATACTGAATTCTTCAGGCTTCATCATTATATCGGCAAGGATGAGTTCATTAAAAATCGTGTCCATAAGTTTTTTGCGCTTAACGGACTGCTTGCCGTCGCCGTTTGTTGCTCTTTTCAGGATTGATGACTTGCGTTTTTTCTGTTTTTCCTGAATCTGAAGAGAGAGGTTGCTCTGCTTGTTTGCAATTCTGTTCAGCCTCTTTTCAACATCGCGGCGGCCTTTTGTCATTGTGCCCGCAACGCTGACCCAGAGAAAAAATCCGAAAAGTCCGAAGGAGACGGAAAGAATTATTATACTAATCTGCAAACCATTCATTATTGACCGTCACTCCGTTTCCTCTTATTTTTTCAAGGCAATTCGGTCTTACACCCGTCGCACGGAATTTACCGATAAATTTACCCGAGGTATCAACCGTGCCGTCGGTTTCATAAACAAATATATCCTGCATACTTACTATTTCGCCCTCCATACCGACAACCTCGGTTATGGAGGTGATTTTTCTTGTTCCGTCACGCAGACGGCTTTGCTGAACAATAAGGTCAATCGCTGAAGAAACCTGGTCTCTGATAGCTTTCAGCGGAAGCTCCATACCGCTCATAAGCACCATTGTTTCAAGTCTTGAAACGGTATCTCTCGGTGAGTTTGCGTGAGTTGTTGTGAGCGAACCGTCGTGACCCGTATTCATCGCCTGGAGCATATCAAGAGTTTCTTCCGAACGAACTTCACCAACGATTATTCTGTCAGGTCTCATACGAAGTGCGTTCTTAACAAGATTTCTGATCGTTATTGCACCCTTACCCTCAAGGTTTGCGGGTCTTGCTTCAAGGGTTATAACGTGCTGCTGTTTCAGCTGAACTTCGGCGGCATCTTCGATTGTTACAATTCTTTCATCCTCGGGGATATACGATGAAAGAACATTAAGAAGAGTTGTTTTACCGCTGCCCGTACCGCCCGCAACAACAATATTCAGCTTGCCTTTAACGCAGGCTTCAAGAAAATGAAGCATATTCGGGGTGAGCGAGCCGAACTGCAGAAGCTGCTGCGCGGTAATGGGTTTTTTGCCGAACTTTCTGATTGTTAAAACAGGGCCCACCAGCGAAAGCGGAGGAATAATTGCGTTAACACGTGAGCCGTCTGAAAGTCTGGCATCAACCATAGGGCTTGCCTCATCAACGTGACGGCCAACCTGCGAAACAATTCTGTCGATAATATTCATAAGATGTTCTTCATCCCTGAATTTTATATCCGTAAGTTTAAGCTTGCCTTTGTCTTCAACATAAACCTGATCGGGGCCGTTAACCATAATTTCGCTGTAGCTCGGATTCTGAACCAGCTCTTCAATCGGTCCGTAGCCCATTATGTCATTGAACAAATCAAGAGCGACCTTGACTCTCTCGATTCTGGGAATCATATATTCGTCATCGTTAACCTTATCGTCAACAAGCTTATACATTGTTTCGCGGTCTGTTATTGTTTTGCCGCTTTTATTCATTTCATCGATAATCGCTGTGTGAATTCTGCGTTTAACATCAAGAAAAGGGTCTTCTTTTATTTCTGCCGGTTCAGTTTTTATTGCAGGCTCTTCCGTCTGCACCTGCGTATTTTGCGGCTGCAGTTTTTTCTGACCGTCCAATCTGTCTAAAAGTCCCATATTCTAGCCCCTCATTTTTTCTTTTTCTTAAATAATCCGCCTTTTTTCTCTTCGGTTGCCTTTACGGGAACAACTCCCGTGTGAATTTCGATTATCTTATCCGTAATTTCCGAAATGCCCTTTGATATTTCCGATTTGGGCTGTGCAACGGTTACTGCCATACCCTTGTTTATGCTTGTGAGTACCGCCGAATAATCCGCGGGCACCGTTGCAAACATCTTTGTCTGGAACATTTCTTCAAAATCTTCAATCTTAACAAGACCTTTTTCAACCTTATTAAGAATGAATCTGATTTTTTCTCTCTGATGAAGCTGTTCAAGAATGTTATAGCAAACTCTTGCGTTTCTCAAAGAAAGAATTTCATTGTTATAAACAAGATGAATTTCTTCGCAGTTTTCGCAAGCGGTGATTGTTGTTTCATTAAAGGAGGCAGGAAGATCGATTATTATGTATTCATAATAAGGGCGCATAATATCGATTATTTTTTCAATGTGTGCGGGGCTGACAAAATCTGCAAATTCAGGGCTCTTGGGAGCGCAGAGAACGCTCATTCCCGTGCTGTGTTCAACGGCAAAGCCGTTTATGTTTTCAATGGTGATACCGCCTCTGTCCTGAACAAGGTCAACTATTGAATTTTTCGTATCAAGGTCAAGAGCCATCGAAACATCGCCGAACTGCAAATCAAGGTCAAGAAGCATAACTCTTTTACCTGCCTTTGCAAGCTGAGCGGCAACACCGATTGCGATTGTTGTTTTTCCCGTGCCGCCTTTTCCGCCGAAGAATCCGAGTGCCTTGCAGCGAACCTTTTTGCCCTCGTTGGTATCAAGAATTCTCTGCTGTTCAAGTTTGTAAACCGTGCCGATATTCTCTGAAAATTCATCAATGCCTATGCCGTCAATCGGAAGCACCTTTCGAATGCCGTACTGTGCGGCTTTATTGACAAGCTCAACCGAAATACTGTCATTTGCAAGAACAACTATTGTTCCTCTGACCGCCGTGAGCAAATCCTGAACAAACGCAAACACCGAATCGGGAATCTCGCCTCTTACGGCACAAAGCACAACCTCGGGGAATTTGTTTATTATCTTCGTTTTACCCTCTGCCGAAAAGCCCGAATATCCGCTTATGGCAAAGGTTTCATCGTTTATTAGATTTTTTATTTCAATCCGTAAATCAAGATCATCGGACAAAACAAGTAAATTTATTCTTTCCATATCCGTTCACCTCAAATTATGCCGCAGTTGTCGGCGGTGCAGTTGTTATCTCGCCCATTCCGTAGTTTGTTACCGGAACTTCATTTCTGCTTTCGGGCACCGATGCGTTCTTGATGTCATCTGTAAGCCCGTGTGCTTCAGCATAAGGCACAAGCACCATTCTTATCGCACCGTTGAGTGACATCAGTTTTGCTATCTGTTCTTTTGACAAAACAAAGGTAACCTCTGCAAATGATGTTATTTCAATTCCTGAATTCTGCTGAATATTGGCGGGATAATTACTTATTCTTATTACGGGAACATTTTGCAGCACAGGCTCTGCCGCGGGAACTGCCGCATTATAAATATTGACCTTATCGTTCTCTTTCAAAAAATATGCAATGGCATTTTCGATTTCCACGGTCATCGTATAAGCATACATTCCGTTTCCGAGCTCATATGACAGTCTGCCTTCTGCTTTTTCGTTTCCTATCAAAGCAATTTTTCTTGCCATAAGCTGTTCGCCTTTTAATATCGCATCGGTTGCCATATAGCCGATAACATCATTCATATTGCTTACCGTGCCGTATGAAACGGCGGTTTGCGGAAGCTTTATCTCCTGAAACATTTCTTTTGTGAGAATTGTATCTTTATCTATATCCTGAACCGCAATAAGCACCGTTGCTTCATCAACACCTGTTACGATTTTGCTTGTTTTGAGTTCCGATGCAAAAAAGTAGGTTGCAAAGCCCGCCACAAGAGCAATAACCGCCGCTATCAAATAAATCTTTTTCATAACAAACCTCTCTATGATTCAACTTTCATAATAACCGTTGAGGTTATTGTTTTT
The DNA here is from genome assembly GCA_045658585.1 of Acutalibacteraceae bacterium. GTDB lineage: Bacteria > Bacillota > Clostridia > Oscillospirales > Acutalibacteraceae > CAG-177. The sequence goes on from JAZOVH010000078.1 coordinate 63,788, forward strand.
TCTTTGCCTAAAACCGTGCTCAGAACGGGAGTGAAAAACGATATTTCCGCTTCCATGCTAACTGTTATATCTCCCGCTGTGGGGTCATTGGGAGAGCTGTATTCTATTTTTATATCAACACCGTCATTCGCAAAAACGGTTGTTGTTGTGTTCTCGATGTGATTTATAATTGCCTGGGTGCTTGCATCCTCCGCAGTATTAACAACCGCATATCTCGCGCCTTCTCGGCAGGCGTTATTAAGCGAAAGCTGATTATAAAACAACCAGCCGAAATCTATTATTCCGCATAAAATCAAGAGAAAAATCGGCAAAATCAAAGCAAATTCAACCATTGCCTGCCCATCTTCACGCTTTTTCATTTTTGCCGTCACCTCCGAACAGTTTTCATTTAAACGCAAATGGGTAAGCTCGCTCCGCGAGCGAACTTACCCATTTAAGGCTAATCAATTTTTAATTTGGAGTATGTAAAGAGTTATTTTATGTTCCTGCGGGAGCTGATGTGCCTGCGCCTGCTTTGTCAAGCTCGGTGTTAACCTTGTTGAACATCTCACGAACCTTGGGTCCGAGTGCAACGAGAGCAACGATTACTACTACTGCGATGAGACCGATGATGAGACCGTACTCAACCATACCCTGGCCTTCTTCGTCTTTAAACCAATTTCTTAACATATTATTTCCTCCGTTCTGTTTTTTAATTTTTCCCTTTTCGCTTTGTCCCTTAAAGCTTATTTCTCTTTTTTCTGTTTCGTCGTGATTATTCCGAATCTCTGTTATCCGTTTGTTGCGGGAGCAGTTGTTCCGCCTGCGCCTGCTTTGTCAAGTTCGGTGTTAACCTTGTTGAACATCTCACGAACCTTCGGTCCAAGTGCAACAAGTGCAACAATGACGACAACAGCAATAAGTCCGATGATGAGACCGTACTCAACCATACCCTGACCTTCTTCGTCTTTGAACCATTTTCTTAACATAATAAAACCTCCATTTATTTTTACCCTTTTCTCTAAGGGTTGTTTCTAAATTTAAAAGAACTGCGAGAACACCGTTTTTGAAAGCTCACCGAACATCGGGAAGAGAACCGTTACCACAACGCCGAGTGAAAGATAAGGTCCCATCGGAACTGCCGTTTTAAGCGAACCTTTTTTTGTTGCCACAAGATAGATAAGATAGATTAACAATCCTGCCGCCATTATCAGCGAAGCCTGCAAGAATCCGAATGCTCCGAGACAATATCCGATTGCCGCGCTGTATTTAACATCGCCCGTTCCTATCGGTATTCCGAAATACATCGGAATCTGATAAAGAATGAAGCCTGCCGCAAGACCTATGAGCGAAGGAATCAGGCATTCTTTAACGGGAACATCGGTTGCTATTGCATAAACAATTGCCGCCGTTCTTATTATCAGCAACGCAAGCACCGAGGAGTTCGGGATTTTCTTTATATCCAGATCAACAATTCCGATTGAAATTGCAATCGAGATATAAGCTATTGCTTCAAGCCTTTGTGCAATATCATCAAATCTTACAAAAGCAACCGCAAAGAGGACTCCCGAAAGAAGCACCCAGGTTATCATTACCGCCGCATTCTGCACCGCTTCAAGCTTTGCTGTTTCATCGGTTCTTTGCTTAATCTGGAAAATTGCTATCCTGCTTAATGCAAGAGCCGCCAGAATTCCGAGTAAACCGCCGTATAATGCATCTATCATTGGCTATCGCCTCCGATTTATTTTGGTTTATTTTTGAGGTTGTTTTCCTTGCCTCGACTTCATAGTAGCACCCGTTTTAGTTAAAGTCAATAGTAGTTTTCCACACCTCAAAAAGCTTTTAGTTAAAGTGCACAAACAACTATTAGTAGTGCTTTTTCCTTGATTATCAAGGGTTTCACCGCAAGCTAATGTGCGTTTCGTTCGTTTTCGTTCGTTTTAAAGAACCTTTTCGCAATATTTTGTTAAAAAAGTTTTCACATTTTGCCCAAACAATTATTAAGAAACCTTTAATTTTGATTAAATATTCATTTTTGTTCGTTTGTATGCATTATTCGTTCGTTTATGTTCGTTTTGTATCGAACAATATGAATAAGCATTCAGATTGTTTCGATCAACTGCGGCAAATCCGCTTTCAAATCTTAATAATTGAGCATAAAAAATCACCCTTTATCGCTTGACACGGTAAAGGGTGATTATGAATAAATCATATGTTTTGAATTATGAGCTCCGCCGCAAGCCCCGCAACACCGCAGGCAAGCATAACGGGAATAGGGCTGCATTTGAATTTGCGAAGCACAAAGAAAGCAAGAGCAAAAATAACAACGCCTATCCAATCAATGTTTCCGAGGGCAATTTCTTCTCCGCCGAAAACAACCATATTCAGTATCGAAATCCCCGCCCCTGCAATCAGAGCAACCACGGCAGGGCGAAGGCTTGAAAGCACGCTCTGAAGAACAGACATGTTCTTGAAGCGATAATAAATAAACGCAAGAAGCGAAACGATTATCAGCGAGGGAAAAATACAGCCCGCAGTTGCAACAAGTGCACCCGCAAAGCCCGCCACTCTTGTTCCGACAAACGTTGCGGCATTAACCGCAATCGGGCCGGGGGTCATTTCGGCAATGGTTATAAGGTCGGTGAACTCCGAAAGAGTGAGCCACCCGTTTTGGGTTACCGCCTCATTCTGAATAAGAGGCATTGCGGCATAACCGCCGCCGATGCTGAACAACCCGATTTTCAAAAAACTTAAGAAAAGACGAATAAAAATCATTTATCATTCCCGCCTTTCTTCTTTTTCAGCACCTCGGTAACAACACCGATAACCGCAGCGGCAAGAATAATATATATAACATTAATGTTAAACACAAAGGTTGCAACAAAAGCAAGAATCATAACCGTAATCTGAACAACGCTTTTCTGTTTTATAACCTTTATTCCGAGGTTGCAAACAACATCGAGAATAACTGCCGCAACGCCCGCCTGCATTCCTTTGAGCAAAAGCGCAACATAAACATTTGAAGCAAATGCGGAATAAATAAGAGATATAACGCTGATTATTGCAATGGGCGGAATGATTGTGCCGAGCACGGCGGTAAGCATTCCTAAGAATCCGCCTACACGCCAGCCAACAAGAATTGCAGCATTAACAGCAATCGCGCCGGGCGATGACTGAGCCATAGCGGTAAGGTCGAGCATTTCATTTTCGTCAATCCAATGAAGCTCATCAACAAATTTGCGTTTCATAAATGTTATGATAACAAATCCGCCGCCGAATGTGAACGCACTTATATAAAGCGTGCTCAGAAAAAGCTTGAGCAACTTTTTACTCTTTGACATTTTATCGCTCTGCACAGCCTCACCCCTTTCTTTAAACATTAATAAGAATAACTCTTTGCGTTGGTTTTGTAAAGATATTTTTATTATGTATCATAAAATTTAGCCCTCATTTTAGACAAAAAAGCTGTTATCTATTTGTGCAAAAGAGAGAAAAACTAAAGATCTAAAAGTTTTTTGCGTGACAAACCTATCTTTTTCTCATTTATATACAGATACAAAAATCAAAAGGGGATGATTCCGATGGTTTAATTACCGTTCATATTTTAAAAAGGAGGTTGAACTGTTGAAAAGAAAATACGCAAAACTTTCGGCAATAATTTCTTTGATATTATACATATCAATTATTTCGCTTTTGCCTGCAACCGCGTATCCGAGCATTGACACAAATGAACTATCTGTGTATACTGAAGCTGAAAATAGTTATACCAAAATATTGAATTCAGCCGTAAATTTTGTATACTCTCTGTTTCCAAGCGCACCTACTCAGCCTGCTGTATCCGTTGGTGAGGCAGAGGTTTGGTTCTTATTTGTAAATTTCCGAAGCGAGCCAAAGCTGTCCTCCGAAAACATTATAGCTCAATTCTGGGTTGGAAGAGAAGTCAGAATCAAAAGCATTGACGGATTATGGGCACGCGTCGAAGACACAGAAACCAAAGAGGAAGGATACATTTTCAAATTATTCTTAAGAGGTCCAAGCACCCCGATAAACATAACAATAGAATACGATCATATTTATACAGGACAAACCAAGGAAGGAAGAATTACCGTAAGCTATTCAGGTGAGCAAACCATAACCTGGTCTCTTTCAAAAGAAGGAATAATCAGCTTTGATAAATCCGACCTTTCCTTCACAGGCATAAGCCCCGGCACGGTTACTCTTACAGCAAAAGCCGGAACAAAAAAAGATTCCATCACCATCACATGCATCAACGAATGGGAAGAAACAGAAACCTCAACATCAACCAAAAGCGTAAACATTCGCAAAAACCCCGGCACCGGCTATGGGATCAAAACAACCGTACCGAGCGGAACTCAAATTGTTGCACGTGGTGACCTTGCTGACGGAAGCGATTGGATATATGTTTCAGCAAACGGCGAGTGGGGATTTATTCAGCTTTCCGACTTTCCCGGAATTGACTACCTGATGACTGAATATCATTATTACGACAAGGGATATGAAAAGCGTTTTGGGTCAGCCGAAACAAAGATTTTAAGCTATGCTTCGGTTCTTAATGATGTTATGATGTCTAATTTCAAGCTTAAAGTTTGTCCGTATGTAAAACCATATACATCCGCCGCAGATCAATGTAAAATATGGAAATACGGTTCTGATTATTTAGATTATTTATCAGGTTCTTGTCCAAAAACCGAAAATCACAATTCAAACTCCTGCTTGCGGACAACACATATTAGGGATGTTTTGTTGGAAGATAAATGGAGAGGAACTAATGTGCTGACAAAAGCGGTTTGGACGGGACATATTATGGACGAACATAAGCCGTCAACTTCTGAAAGTGTAACTCAAACCATAATTTTCACAACCGCAAATACAGTTTCTTACAGTTCAGGAACATATTCCAATAAAACGCCAACTAAAATACAGTATTTTAGCTTGTACGAAATAACACATGAAACGGGGCATCAACTTGGTTTGAATGACGGATATTGTTACAAAGATATTGTAAATGGAACATGTAGTAATAAAAATTGTTTTACATGTAGAAAACTTCCGCTTCCCAATTGTATAATGGCACAAATAAAAAGCCCTACAAATTCAACAAATATGTTCTGTGATGATTGCAAAGAAAAAATCAATTCACATCTTAAAGACCACCATTAAAAGGAGATGAGGTTATGAAAAAGTTACTAAGTATTATATTTGTTTTCTTATTCTTATTTTCAGCTTGTAAAAAACAGCCTTTAAGTGAAGAAACAACCACTAAACCCTATCCTGAATCATCAACCAGCAAAACACTTGGTGATTTGACAACCCGATATTCTGATATAACCGATACCGTAACAAAACCAACTCAATCAACCACTAAAAAGAAGCCTACAGTTGACATTACGGGCAACTCTTCAAATTCGCACGAAGAAAATGTTCAGAATAGCAGTCCTATGATTATTTTTATAGGGCTTGATGAATTAAAAGAAATCAAAGAAGCATATGACTCAATGACAGCAGTTGATTTTCAGGTGTATATGGAAAATGAACATGTTGACACATATATGACAGGAATGTGGAATTATGAAAACTCAACTGATCTGCTTGATGAAATGTGTTCAACATATGTGCCGGTGCCGGATAACAATTCCGATAATTTGTCAGAATTCGCTTTTTATTGGGAAATAAACCAAATTGACCAATTGGTTTATTTTAATAGTCCTCAAAGAGCATCAGCGATTATATATACTTCTGAAAGCACCAAAGAAAAAAATCTTCCTTTTACAAATGTTAAAGTTACATTAGCAGAGTCAATAGTTAAGGATAACTATACTATAAACATATATGATAAAGTTGAAAAAAATATTGATGATATAGAATTCTATGCTGAAGTAATATTTGAAGATACATATATTGTTTTTCGTTCAGCTGACATTGAAACTGCTGAGGAGTTTTCCCAACAGCTAAATAGACTTTCCTTTATCAAAATCGGTGATTTGATTGCATAAGCTTAACCCCCGTATTCCGAGGAATACGGGGGTTAGTTTATTTCAAAGTATTGCTGTTGTTGAGAACGAGGGTGCTGTAGATAAACAGCACGTCGCATGAGCTGAAATCAACCCATTTATCAAGAAGCTGCGGCTGGATATAACGCGTATCAATAAGGGTTATTTTTGCGTATCCTTCCGCAAAAAACGGTGCGATACTGCTGCCGAAAGAATCACGGAAAATAACAAGTTCTTTATCTGTTGATGCACTCGGATTTTCAAGAGTAACAAGCGAAAGGGGACCCGAAAGGAACATTTCATAAGGGTCTTTTCCGTTTGCTCTTTCCATATCGTAAACAGCTGTTTCCTTGTTATTCTGCCAGTCAAAAACCTTGCAGTTTTCAAGGGTTTCATTCGTAAGATACTTTATCTCTTCCGCATCAAGAGGCAAAGCTGACTGACCGCTGTAAACTCCGTAAAACGGCACATCAAGAGTTTTTTCTTCATACTCCGCCGAAAGAGTTATGCCGAGATTTTCGGCAAGTCTTTTTGCAACATCATAGATTTTTTCCTGACGCCAATGGGTATCTGTGAAATAAAAATCTGTTTCATCAAGCAAATCGGAAATATCAACATAGCCGATTTCAGGATTTACGGCAGAAATTTTATCTGCAAAAAACTGCGGGTCAACGGTCAGATGCCCCGATTTTTCGGCAAGATAGCAGTTTTTATCAGGAATAACCGAGAAAATAATTTTGCCGTCCGATTCTGTTAAATATCTGTCATAAAGCTCTTTTATTTTCTTTGCCGCATTCTCTGCACTCTCTGCGTTTTCGGGCGCTTCCATTTTCGCCGCATAGCCGTTATAAATATAAATGCCGTTGTTATCACCCTGACCGAAAAGATACTTTGCGGCATAAGCCTTCAGGGTTCTGAAGCTGTCACGCAAAGGAAGCTGGTCGGCTGTAAATTTATCAAAATCCTTCATAAATTTGCCCGATTTAAAGCTGCTGAAAGAAAGTTCGGGCATCTGCGCAAGTTCTCGTCTTTCACTCAGCGAAAACTCCTCTGCATTTCCGAAAAGAAGGAATCCTGAAACAAGAAGCATAAAAACCGAGGTTACGGCAATAACTATGAAATTTTTAATTTTCATAAAAATCACCTCAGAATCTGAAATAAAGGAACGGATTGAACGAGCCGTCGGCAAGATATGCGGTCACAAGAAGCAACAGCGCCATAACGGCAAAGGGGCGCAAAATACTGATGATTTTTTCACCCGTTTTGTTTTCGTTGATTTTAAGCACAAGCTTTTTGACTGCGGGAGTGCTGCCGATAACACCGAGAACGAGCAATACCGCATAGCTCTTTACATAATAAAGAGTTTCATCGGAAACGCCAGGTATTCCGTCCGCTCCGAAAAGACCGCCTATATCCGTTGCCGCCTGCGACAAATCAACGGCATTGAAGATTATAAAGCTAATCAGTATTATGAATGTTACAAGAATATGATTGAAGCCGCCAAGCTTTTTGAGTATAGGCTGTGCGAATTTTTCAAGCACAAGGAACACCGCAAAATAAAGTCCCCAGATTATGAAATTCCAGTTCGCACCGTGCCAGAAGCCCGTGAGCATCCAGACAACAAGAACATTGAACATCCATCTCGGCTTTGAAACTCTGTTGCCGCCGAGGGGAATATAAACATAATCTCTGAACCAAGTGCCGAGCGACATATGCCAACGGCGCCAGAATTCGGAAACACTTTTTGAAATGAACGGATAATTGAAGTTTTCGCAAAAATCAAAACCGAGCATTTTGCCAAGACCGATTGCCATATCGCTGTAGCCCGAGAAATCGAAATATATATGCATTGCATAAGCAAACGCATAAACCCAATAGAATAATACGGATTTATCCTGCGATGAACGGAAAATATCGCAGAACTCGCCAAGCTGATTTGCAAGAAGCACCTTCTTTGCAAGACCGATTGCAAATCTCGTTATTCCCTGCGCAATCTTTTCAAAGTCAATTTTTCTGTTATTTAATTGCTTTTCAATATCGGAATAACGGACTATCGGACCTGCAATAAGTTGCGGAAACATCGTTATATATGCTGCAAGATTAATCGGATTTTTCTGTGCGGGCACATCGCCTCTGTAAACATCAATAATATAGCTTATAAGCTGGAATGTGTAAAAGCTTATACCGATGGGCAATGCAATGTTGAGAAGATTAACGGAAAGACCCGTTGCCGCATTGAAGTTTTCAATAAAGAAATCTGCATATTTGAAATATCCGAGAAACCCGAGATTGATTGCAAGCGCCGCAAAAAGCAAGGGCTTTGCCGCTTTCTTGCCGTTAAAGCGTTCAAGCAACAAACCTAAAACATAGCTGATTGCGATGGTTACAGCCATCAGAACAACATATACAGGTTCACCCCAGGCATAGAAAAGCAGGCTTGCCGCAAGCAAAACCGTATTCTTCAATATACCCGGGGCGATGTAATACAATATCAGCACAGCGGGTAAAAAGCAGTATAAAAAGGAAATACTTGAAAAAAGCATATTTTCACCCTGTGCAAATTTTTTGTTTTTTAACGCTGATTATACGATAGCTTCTGAAACAGCAAGAGTTGCTGTGGGATAAGCTGCTGTAAGCTTTGCTGAGAAGCTGTCAATAAGAGTTGCATTACCGAAAGCTGAAACAATATAACCTTCAAGGTTGAAGATAACAAGCTTCTCGGGGAAGCCGCACATCCAATGGTTGCCCTGAATGTTTGTTTTGATGCTTTCTGTAAGAGCAGCAATATCTGTGCCCTCAACTGTGCGGTAAGCACCTGCTGTGAATGTGTTTGCATTCATCATATGAATGATTGCAGCAGCATCGTCAATCTGAGCAACTGCATCTGCGGGGAACACCATCATGCTGGTGAAGCCTTCGTGAGCAATATCAAATTTTGTGCCGGGTGCATTGTTTTCCCAATCGTCAACATTACCGCCCATTGCATCAAACTTTTCATCTTCTGTTGCTTCTGCTGTGTATGCTGCCCATACTTTGGTAAGAATTTCTGATGAATCTGTGATTGTAACTGCGGGTGTTTCTTCTTTGCCGCTTTCGTTATTGCAAGCTGCAAAGCCGAAGATTGCAACAACTGCAAGAACCGAAAGAACAATAGCAATAATTTTCTTCATTGTTTTTCTCCTTTGAAATCAATAATATTCGGGGAATAATTTTTCCACGGTTACTGATTGTATCATAAATTTATGAACAAATCAACAACAAACCCGAAATCTTTTCAGACTTCGGGTTTGAAATTATTGGTCAATATTCTTTTCGCTGAATTCAAATTTGCCGTCTTCAAAAATACAGATATATTTCCCGCCAGCGCCGAGCTTACCTTCAAGCATTTCTTCCGAAAGCTTATCTTCGATTTTCTGCTGAATTGCTCTGCGCAGAGGTCTTGCACCGTAAATCGGGTCAAAGCCCGCATTGCCGATTTCCTCAACCGCAGTTTCGTCAAATTCAAGCTCAAATTCAAGCTCTCTGACTCTTCTTGAAAGACCCGCAAGCATTCTGCGTGCAATTTCGTTGATATTTTCTTTATTAAGCTGACGGAAAACAATTATATCGTCCACTCTGTTAAGAAACTCGGGTCTGAAAACATTTTTAAGCTCGCCCATAACCGCATCGCGGATTTTCGCATCGCTCATACCCTCGCTGCTTGCCGCGAAGCCGAGAGTTGCCGCGCCGCTTTGCGCAATCTGCTTTGCACCCACATTAGAGGTCATAATAATAATGCATGTTTTGAAATCAACCCTTCTGCCCTGCGAATCGGTGAGAATGCCGTCTTCAAGAATCTGCAGAAGCATATTGAAAACATCGGGATGCGCCTTTTCTATTTCATCAAAAAGAACAACCGAATAGGGTCTGCGGCGCACCTTTTCGGTAAGCTGTCCTCCCTCTTCATAACCGACATATCCGGGAGGAGAACCAACAAGCCTTGAAACGGTGTGCTTTTCCATATATTCGGACATATCAAGCCTTATCATTGCATTTTCATCGCCGAACATTGATGCCGCAAGGGTTTTGCAAAGCTCCGTTTTGCCAACGCCCGTGGGGCCGAGGAAGATGAATGAACCCGTGGGTCGCTTGGGGTCTTTAAGTCCCGCTCTGCCTCGCCTTATCGCTCTTGCAACGGCACTTACTGCCTCATCCTGACCTACTATTCTTTTATGAAGCTCATCTTCCATATTAAGAAGTCTCTGACTTTCTTCCTGCGTAAGCTGAACAACGGGGATACCCGTCCACTGCGAAACAATGGCGGCAATTTCCTGCTCGGTAACCTCGCCAGTTATTCTGTTATTTTTCTCTTTCCATATCTGACGCTCGGTTTCAAGCTCTTTGGCAACCTTATTTTTATCATCCCTGATTTTCGCCGCCTGCTCAAAATCCTGCGATTTAACTGCAGATTCCATTTCTTCGTTAAGCGATTTCAGTTTATCCTCAAGCGCCTTGATATCGGGCGGTGCGGTAAAAGCTTTAAGCCTTACTCTTGATGCCGCTTCATCAACAAGGTCAATCGCCTTATCGGGCAGATATCTGTCACCGATATATCTTGACGACATTTTAACAGATGCGATAATTGCGCCGTCGCTGATTTTCACTTTGTGGTGTGCCTCATATTTATCGCGAAGACCTTTGAGAATTTCGATTGCCTCTTCCTCTGTGGGTTCGCCGACTGTTACGGGCTGAAATCTTCTTTCAAGAGCCGCATCCTTTTCAATGTGCTTTCGGTATTCTTCAAGCGTTGTTGCACCGATCACCTGAAGCTCGCCCCTTGCAAGAGAGGGCTTGAGAATATTTGCCGCATCAACGGCACCCTCTGCGGAGCCCGTTCCGATAAGAGTATGAACCTCATCAATAAAGAGGATAACATCGCCCGCTTTTTGCACTTCTTCAATTACATTTCTTATTCTCTCTTCAAAATCGCCTCTGTATTTTGTGCCAGCAACCATACCCGTAAGGTCAAGCGCAAAAATTCTTTTGTTGCGAAGAAGCTCGGGCACCTCGCCCGTTGCAATCTTCATTGCAAGTCCCTCTGCAATTGCGGTTTTGCCAACACCCGGCTCACCGATAAGGCAAGGATTGTTTTTGGTTCTTCGGCTTAAAATCTGAATAACTCTTTCAATCTCATTCTGTCTGCCTATAACGGGGTCTATTCTTCCCTGATTAGCATAAGAAGTGAGGTCTCTGCCGTATTGCGAAAGAGTTGGTGTATCTGATTTTTCCTTGCTTTCTCCCTTACTGCTTTTTGAAGAATTCGAATTGCTTCCGAGTGCGTTCGTTATATCACCCAGCAAATCCTGCGGCTGAACACCCATAGAAGAAAGAATCTCCGTTGCGGCGCCCGTGCCCTCGCGGATAATTCCCATAAGAATATGCTCCGTACCGATATACGAATGTCCCATGCTTCTGCCCTGCAGGATTGCGGTGTCAATTATATTTTTGGCTCTGGGTGTAAAATCGTTTGGCGAAAGCACCGTCGGTGAGCCTATGCCGATACTGCTTTTGATAAGCGACTCAACATCGCTGTAAGAAACCTTTCTTGCAGAAAGGGCGGTATAAGCCATTCCGCCGTTTTCCGCAAGCAGACCGAGCAGAATATGCTCGCTTCCCACATAGGTGTGACCCAGGTTTTCTGCGGCGGTAATTGCATTGTTGAGTGCCTCATTCGCCTTTTGCGTAAATCCCGTAAATCTATACATCTTCATTCCCCCAAATTCGTTTTATAGATTTATCCAAGAGTTTCTCTTACCGTTTTAGCTCTCAACGCATCCCTTGCGGCGGGGCCGTCTGCCTCACCGTTTGCAACGCTGATTGTTGCGGGCTGCATATTGACTATAAGATTATTAAGTTTTTCAATATCAGTTTCAATAAGCCCCCTTGCGGCACCGAGCCTTACAACCGAAATAAGCTCCATAAATTCATCGGTGCTCAGAAGTCTTGCGTTTTTAAGAACACCGAGTGCTCTGAAAATTTTATCTTCCTCGGCGGGATTTTTAATCATTTCCGCAGCCGCCGCTCTCTCCTGAGCAACAAGCTGAAGAACTATTGATTTAAGATTTGCGATTGCGGTTTCTTCAGTTATGCCGAGAGTTATCTGATTGCTTATCTGATAAATATCGCCCTTAGGCTGTGTGCCCTCGCCGTAAGCTCCTCTTATGGTTAAGCCGAGCTTTGAAACGGTGTTTGCAAGTCTTGAAATCTGACCGCATCTTGTGAGTGCGGGCAGATGAAGCATTACCGATGCCCTCATTGCTGTGCCAAGGTTGGTGGGGCACTGTGTGAGATAGCCTATTCTTTCATCGAACGCATATTTAACCTTGCCGTCAATAATACTGTCAAGCTTATCGGCAATATCAAAAGCTTCTTCAAGAGCAAGACCCGCTTTCATAACCTGCAAGCGGATATGGTCCTCTTCGCAAAGCATAATGCTTACGCTTTCATCAGCCGAAAGAATAAGGGCACTGCCGTCTTTCTTCGATGCAAATTCGGGGCTGATTAAATGGCGTTCCGCAAGCGAAACCGCCTGCAAACGGCTTAAATCTTTCATTTCTATATAGCTGAAATCTTTGCCGTCATTTTCAAAAAGAGTGCTTTTAACAATAGAATTAACCTTGTTTTTGCCTGCGATATCAAGTCTTGACGGAAACGGAAATTCATCAAGGTTTCTTGCAAGACGAATTCTTGTGCTTAAAACAACATCGCCCTGGTCGCCTTTTTCTATATACCATTTATTCATTTATTATCCCCTCCTTCAAGTGCTTTTATTTCATCTCTGATTTTTGCCGCTTCTTCAAATTCCTGCTTTGCAACGGCATCATTCATCAGCGCTTTAAGCTTTTCAATTTTTTCTTCAACTGTTTCCTCTTTCGGTGCTTCAACGGTGTTTGCGCTCACCTTGCCGCTGTGTTTTATTTTACCGTGAATTCTCTGAATCGAGGGCAAAAGCTTATCATAAAAGGTTCTGTAGCAATCCGCACAGCCAACCTTGCCCTCTCTTGCAATATCCTCAAATGATGCGCCGCATTTTTCGCAGCGTTTAACCTTGCTCTGTGCAATTCCGGGCACCATATCGCCGAGAAGCCCACCGAAAAATTCCGAAAGATTAAGACCGAAGCCCGAAAAAACATCCGAATATCCGAGATGTGCGGCACAGTCCTTGCAAAGATGGCTTTCCGCCATATCGCCGTTAATTATCTGCTTAATATGTGTTGTTGCTTCATTTTTACCGCAGTTCTGACATAACATAATCAATCATCCTTTCTGTCTGTAACCAAAAGCATTTGCTTGAAAATCGATGCCCTGACCGCATCCCTTACGGGCGCAGGCAGATTGCGAAGCGCATTATCCCCCGTTGCAGCGAGCATCAGCCTTGCACCGTTTGCATCGATTATTCCTCTCTGATTCAAATTAAGAATATATGCGCGGCAGGTTGAACTGTCTATTGCCCCGCCTATACTGTTCACCGTGTGCATAACAAACGACGGTTTATCAATATTGACTCTTGTTATTTTGATATATCCTCCGCCGCCTCGTCTGCTTTCAACGGTATATCCCTGCTCGGGAGTAAATCTTGAAGATATAACATAGTTTATCTGGCTGGGCACACAGCCTAAAGTTTGTGCAAGCTCGTTGCGCTGGATTTCGGTTGTGCCGTCATTTTCCAGCATTTCAAGGAGCATTCTCGCTATCTGATTGCTTAAACTCATTTCATCATCTCTTTTCGCAAAGTTTGACTTTGACTTTCTTTGACCTTTGACTATATTTTAGACCTTGAAGGTCAAAAGGTCAAAAGTCAGAAAAGGTCAAATTCTGCTTTTCAGGGTTTGTTTCTTTAATTTATCTCTTGTTTTCTTTAATTTTCTTTAATTTTCTCGATTTTTTCAAATTCGGTTTTCAATTAAATTATAGGTCAAATATTACTTCCCTATGCCGAAATAATATTGATTTTGTCTGACCTTTGTGTTATTATTCCGCTGTTATAATATTTATTAAGGATTATTAAAATGAAAAGTATTTTTAAAAATAAAACTGTACTCGGATTTATAATGACTCTTCTCGGCGGCATATTCTGGGGATTTTCAGGTTCGTGCGGTCAGTATCTTTTCAGCTTCCACGCAGTAACCTCCGATTGGCTTGTGCCGATAAGAATGCTCTTTTCGGGCATCATTCTGCTTGCGATATGCGGAGTAAAAAACAAAAAGAAAATATTTGACGTGTGGCACGGAAAGAAAAATATTCTGACTATGGCGGCATTCACTCTGCTGGGGCTTGTTATGTGCCAGTATTCATATTTCAGAGCAATCGAATTTTCAAACGCAGGCGTTGCAACTGTTTTGCAATATCTTTCGCCAGCAATGATTCTTGCGTTCACCTGCATAAAAGATAAGCGTGCACCAAAAATTTTTGAAATCGTTGCAATCATTCTTGCAATAGGCGGAACATTTTTTATTGCAGCAGGCGGTGCGGAAAATATGACGCTCTCTCCCAAAGCTCTTTTCTGGGGGCTTGCCGCGGCTGTGTTTCTTGTTTGCTACACACTCATCCCCGCTCCCCTGCTCAAGATTTCCGACACACCCACCATACTCGGCTGGGGTATGTTCATAGGCGGCATCTGTATGCTGCCGATTTTTAAACCGTGGGAAATAATGCCCGAAATAAGCCTTTCTCTTATCCTTGCACTCGGCGGAGTTATAATCTTCGGAACGGTTATTGCTTATTCGTTCTTTCTTGAAGGCGTTCACCTTATAGGCGCATCCAAAGCAAGCATAGTTTCAAGCATTGAGCCCGTTTCGGCAACTGTCATTTCGGCGCTGTGGCTCAAAACAGCTTTTATGCCAACGGATTTCATCGGCTTTGCAATGATTATTTCAACAATCTTCATTATTTCATTCAAGACAAAAAAGTAAACTTTACAATGTTTTTATTAAATGATATAATCAATAAAAAAGGAGGGGTACAATGGAATTTCGTGAAGAATATCTCGGCGGCGGAATAACCGCCTTTGTTTCGCAGGCACATACATTCGGAACGGATGCCGTTCTTCTTGCAAACTTTGCTTCACCCTCAAAGCGTGCCGTTTGCTGTGATTTAGGATCAGGCTGCGGCATAATCCCCCTTTTATGGTGCAAAAAAGAAACAGGTAAAATAACTGCGGTTGAAATTCAACCCCTCGGCGCAAGCCAGATTGAAAAAGCAATTGAATTCAATTCTCTGCAAAACAGACTCACCGCAGTCAATGCTGATTTGAAAGAGCTCAAAGGCGTTGTGCCTTTCGGTTGCTTTGATATTGTTACAATGAATCCGCCTTATAAGGCAAGCGGAGCGGGTATCGAAAGCCGCTCGGATGCCGATAAAATTGCAAGGCACGAAACAATGTGCTCATTTGGCGATATATGCAAAACCGCGGCAAAGCTTCTCAACTTCGGAGGAAAGCTTTGTATGTGCATCCGCCCCGAAAGGCTTTGCGAGCTTTTTTGTGAAATGAGAAATGCAGGAATCGAACCTAAAAGATTAAGGCTCGTTTCAAAATGTGCGGGCAAAGCCCCCTGGCTCGCTTTGATTGAAGGCAGAAGAGGCGGCAAAAGCGGAATGACGGTTGAGCCAGAGCTTTTTGTTCACGGTGAAAACGGTTATTCCGATGAAATGAAACAGATTTACGGCGATTATCTGCTTGAAAACAGAGGTGATAATTCTTGAGCGGAACTCTTTATGTTGTAGGAACTCCGATAGGCAATCTCGGCGATATTTCGCCCAGAGCACTTGATATACTTGAAAAATGCGACTTCATTGCCGCAGAAGATACCCGTGTTACGCTCAAGCTTCTCAATCATTTCGGCATTAAAAAGCCGATGGTAAGTTATTTTGAGCATAACAGATTTGAAAGAGGCCCCGTTATTGCCGAAAGAATTCTTTCGGGAGAAACAGCGGCAATCGTTACCGATGCGGGAATGCCCGCCATATCCGACCCAGGCGAGGATTTGGTTAAGCTTTGCCACGAAAAAGGCATTAAGGTTGAATCCGTGCCCGGACCGTGTGCATTTGCAACCGCACTTGCAATTTCGGGTATGCCGTCAAAAAGGTTTACTTTTGAAGGCTTTGTTTCGACAGACAAAGCAGAAAGACGCGAACATATTTCTTCGCTGAAAAGTGAAACCAGAACAATGATTTTTTATGAAGCCCCCCACAAGCTTCTCAACACACTAAAAGACCTTGAAACCGTTCTCGGCAACAGAGAAATCGCAATAGTGCGTGAACTTACCAAAATTCACGAAGAGGTTATCAGAACCGATTTTGCCTCGGCAATAAAAAGATATTCCGAAGAGGCAATAAAAGGTGAAATCGTGCTCATTGTTGGCGGTGCGGCACCCGAAGAAGCTCAGGCTATGACGGTTGAACAAGCCGTCAGCTACGCAAAAGACCTTGTTGAATCGGGCGAAAGCAAAAGCAACGCCGCAAAAATTGCCGCTAAAGAAAGCGGTTTCAAAAAAGGCGAAATATACAGATTACTTATCGAGGAGGACGAACAGTGATTGCATATTTTCTTGAAAGACCTTATCTCATAATTATCTTTATTGCTCTTATTATTCTCACTCTCTTCGTATGCCTCAAAGCGGGTCAGGCAAGCTCCCGCCGCCACGCAGAGATGGAAAAGAATATGAAGAAACTGAAAGAAGAAAAAGAGCTTCGCAATGAATTTGCAGTTCTCACTCAAACTCTTGCGCAATCAGCAGACCCCGAAAGACTTTTTAAAGGTACGGCTCTTAATCTGCAAAAAAGAGTTGCAGACAAAGCAGATATGAATGCCGAATTTGAAACTCTTACCGCAGAGCAAAAAGGCATTTACTCGCTTGCTCTTGTTATTGAAGACGGTGCAGAAAGACTCAGTGCATTTTTTGAAGCTAACGGTCAGCCCGTAACGGGCGAAGCAAGAGCGTTGCTCAACAAAATTGCTGATGAAAATATCTGCGGTATTTTTGAAAAAGAGTATCTTGCTTTTGATAAAGATGATGAAACAACATCATTCATTCCTCAAGAAATCAAGGTTCTTGATAAAGATTTTGCAGAACTTAACCCCTACGCCCAAATCTGCACAAATGCAGGAAAATTTATTGCGGAAAATATTGAGAAATTCATGTGAATATTTACCTCCCGTTTGCTGAAAATAAAGGCAACGGGAGGTTTTTATTATGGAATTTAAAGGAAGCAGAACAGAAGCAAATCTTATGGCAGCCTTTGCGGGCGAATCCCAGGCACGAAACAAATACACTTTTTATGCCGCAAAAGCAAAAAATGACGGTTATGAGCAGATTGCGGATATTTTCACCGAAACCGCAAACAACGAAAAAGAACACGCTGAAATATGGTTTAAATTTCTGCACAACAATTCAATACCCGAAACGGCAGAAAATCTGCTTGATGCCGCGGCGGGCGAAAAATTTGAATGGACCGAAATGTATAAAGAGTTTGAGCAGGTTGCAACCGAAGAAGGATTCACTCAGATTGCGGCACTTTTCAAGCTTGTAGGCGGCATTGAAAAAGATCACGAAGAACGCTTTCGCACTCTTCACGAAAATCTTGAAAACGGCATTGTTTTTGAGCGCACAAACGAGGTTGTGTGGATTTGCAGAAACTGCGGATATATCCACACCGGCAAAGCCGCACCCAAGGTTTGCCCCGTATGCACTCACCCGCAATCATATTTTGAAATCAAAGCAGAAAATTATTAAATTTCTGCTTTACATATGAAAAAAATGGTCTTATAATGTAGTCACAATATTAATGTATGGGAGGGAAAGTTATGATTCCCGAAAAACTGCTTATCAACAAACCCGCCGATAAGCACATCGTTAAAATTGCCGAAAAACACTTCGACAAAAACGAAAAACCGCTTTTCGCCGTTGTTTCAGACCTTGATATCAACAGCAATTACGGCACGGGTGCAATTTATGTTTCGGCAGACAAAATTGTTGCCGTCGGCGACTGTTTTGACGGCGGTGCAATAACACTTGATTTTGCAAGCATTGACGAAATTCACGTTAAAAGAATGTACGGCAATGCAATCCTCAAAGCAAAAACCGTTGGCGGTTCAAGCATCGATCTTCTCCGTTTCACATTTGCGTGTGCGGATATATGCGATGCAGCAGCAGATTTTATAACCAAAGTCAAAAGCGGAGAAAGCGTTGAAAACCGTCTTGCCGCAGTTGAGGTTTCTTATAAGAATCTGCGTTCATTCTGCCCCAAATGCGGCAGAAAGCTGCCCGCACCCAACGCGGAATGTCTTAATTGCCAGGGCAAAAGCAAAATCCTTTCAACACTTTTCCACTACATAAAACCCCATATGGCAAAGCTCGGCATCTGCATTGTTCTTTCAATCATAACAACTGCCGCCGCCCTTGTTCCGCCGTATATAACCAGTATGATGGTTGACACCGTTATCCCCAACAAGGATGTTAAAATGCTTGTTGCGGTAATTGTTTTTCTTTTGTTCATTTATCTTGCGCAATACGGTATCGGTGCTCTGCGTTCATTCCTGCTCCGCGTTGCGGGTGACGGAATTATAGCCGACCTCAAAAAAGATATTTATGCAAAAGCGCAGTATCTGCCGATGAAGTTTTACGATAAAACCTCAACCGGCTCTGTTATAAACCGCGTTAATTCCGACACAACGGTGCTCCAGCAGTTTATGCTCCGCATCACGCAGGAAGCCGTTGTTCAGCTCTTTATGATGATAGGAATTATCGTTATTATGCTTTCAATGAACTGGAAGCTCACCCTTCTTTCGCTCACTCCCGTTCCGATTGTTGCATTCTGCAGCAGATATTTCGGCAAAAAAATATCGCCCGTTTACCGCCGCTTATGGCGAAGAGGCGTTGCGATTTCGAGCATTCTTTCGGATACCATTCCCGGAATAAGAATTGTAAAATCGTTCTCGAGTGAAGAAAAAGCAATCAAAAAGTTTGACCGTCAGGTTGATGACTGGGCATTTGAAGACCGCAGAGCGGCAAAGGTTGCCGCAATTTTCCCCGCAGTTATAACCTTCCTTGTAACCTGCGGTTCGGTAATTATCTGGCTCGTTGGCGGAAATATGGTTATCAACACTCCTGATAAGCTCTCTCTCGGTGTTCTCGTTTCATTCATTTCATACACAAGCATGTTCTATAACCCCGTTAACTTCTTTGCAAACTTAAGCGACTCTTACCAGAACGCAGTTGCATCAACAGAGAAAGTGCTTGAAATAATCAATGCCGAACCCGAACCCGATTTCGGTAAAGGCAATGAACTCGGCACAATGAAAGGCAAAATTGAATTCAGAAACGTTAACTTTTCTTTTGACCGTTCAAAGAAAGTTCTCAACGATGTTAACTTCGTTATCGAGCCGGGCGATGTTGTTGGTATAGTCGGCACAACAGGCTCGGGCAAATCAACTCTCATAAATCTTCTTATGCGTTTTTATGACGATTATGAGGGCGAAATATTTGTTGACGGAACAAACATAAGAGACATTGATATGGGTTATTACCGTTCACAAATCGGTTATGTTCAGCAGGAACCTATGATGTTCCGTGACACCATATTCAATAACATCGCTTATTCCCTGCCCTCTGCACATCCCGAGCAGGTACTCAACGCCGCAGACATTGCAAACGCTCACGGCTTCATTTCACGCCTGCCCAACGCATATGACACAATGCTCGGCGAAAGAGGTGTTGGTCTTTCAGGCGGTGAAAAGCAAAGACTTTCAATCGCAAGAGCCGTGCTCAAAAATCCCGGTATACTTATTTTTGACGAGGCAACCTCGGCAGTTGACTCCGAAACCGAAAAGCTTATCCAGGATGCGATTGACCGACTCATAAGAGGCAGAACAACCCTTATGATTGCCCACCCCCTTTCAACTCTTCGCAAAGCAAACAAGATTATTGTTGTTGACAAGGGCAATATCATTGAATTCGGCTCACCCGAAGAGCTTATGGCTCTCAAGGGCAAATATTATAAGCTCATAAAAATCCAGTCTATGAGCGAACAGGTTGAGGCAGACAAAGCTGCCGAAAATTTTGAATAAGGAGGGCGGATAAAATGGCACGAATTTTTATAAACGGCGATGAAATCAGAATAACCGTTAAAGACAAAATATTCTGCGATGTTGAGTTCTTTTCAGGTCAGAAATTCACAGACCTTGAACCCCGCCGCCTTTTCCCCGTAAGCGGTCATTCTCAATACATAACCTTCCTTGATGAAAACGGCGAAGAGCAGTTTATTTTAAGAAACATTGAGAATATGGAAGAATCCCAGCGCAATCTGCTTCTCGGCTGCCTTGAAGAGTATTACAGAATACCCAAGATAACAAGGCTCATCAGCCGAAGCGAAAAGCACAAAATCTGGCTCTGGAATGTTGAAACAGACAGAGGCGAATACACCTTTGAAATCATCAACCATATCCAGTCAATGCGTATGTTTTACGATAAACGCATTCTCATAAAAGACGGCAATGATAACCGCTACGAAATCCCCAATATCTATGAAATGGACAAACGCAGTCAGAAATTAATTCTGCCTGATATGTAATGAAAGGAACTGATTTTTATGAAACTTATTCTTGCTATAGTAAACAATGATGACAGCGCGGTTGTTTCCGCAACTCTCACAAGAGAGAATTTCAGCGTTACAAAGCTTTCAACAACTGGCGGATTTCTTATGATCGGCAACACAACTCTTCTTATCGGTGCAGATGATGACAGAGTTGCCCAGGCAAAAGAAATTATTCAGAAATACTCACAGAAAAGAAACAAGGTTACCGTTACAACCGATTCTCTCGGCAGAGGTCTTCAGAATTCAAGCCTTGAAGAAGAAGTTACAGTTGGCGGTGCAACCGTTTTCGTGCTCGATGTTGAGAGCATGGATAAATATTAATTAAGGTGAAATAAAATGAAAAAACTTTTAAGCATTCTGCTTGCCGTTTCAATGCTGTTTTCTTTCTGCGTTTTTGCGAACGCAGAGGATAATCAGCTGAAATTCGGCGATGACGGAAAATTCACCGTTTTGCAGATAAGCGACCCGCAGGATGATCATAACCCCGCTTATGATTTGGTTCTGTTTATGAAGCTTGCTATCGACGAAACAAATCCCGACCTCATAATTTTCACGGGAGATATCGTTGAGGACAGCCGTATAGGCGACATAGGAATTGACGATGAACCTTTCAGAGAGGGCGTTGAGGTTGACGGCGATTATTATCAGACCGTAATGAATGTAACCCAAGCCTGCAAAACGATTTTTGGCTATGCTGAAGAAAAAGGAATTCCTTTCGCTGTTTGTCAGGGTAATAACGATTACAGAAGCGGTGTTACAAACGAAGACTGGCTGAAAATATATGACAGCTATGAAAACAGTCTTACGCTTGATGAAAGCAACGATAAGGACGGCAGAATCGATTTTAATCTTGAAATAAAATCAAGCGACGGAGAAAAAACCGTTTTCAACATCTGGATGTCGGATAACGGCGACGGAACCGTCAACGAAGAGCAGCTTGCCTGGTACAAAAACGAAAGTGCCGCATTGAAAGAAGCTAACGGCGGAAAAGCTGTTCCCTCAATTCTTTTTCAGCACGTTCCCGTTGACGATATGGGCAATCTTTTCGAGGAATGCAATTTCTGGGATGAGGGCGCAAGTATAGGTGACAACGGCAAATGTTACCGCCTTAATCAGGAAATTGCAAACGGATATCACGCAGGTGCAATGGTGCCCGGTCAGACATCGGAACAATTCAAGGCGTGGAAAGAATGCGGTGACGTACTTGGTGCATATTTCGGACATTGGCACACCGAGGGCTACACCGGCACCTGGGACGGAATTGAGCTCGGCTTCACCTACGGCTGTGAATTTGCAAAAGTCGGCCCTTACGGCATAAGAGTTTTCACTCTTTATGAGGATGATATTGAGAATTTTGACAATGTTCTTTACACCTATGAGGGCAGTTATAAAAAAGGTGCCCGTTTTGAGCTTCAGGTTGATGAGCCTTACACGGTTTATAACAACATATTCGAAGAAATCATAGGCGGAATTAAAAACACATTCTCGCTTATCATTACCGAAATCAAAAGTATATTCGCCTGAACAAGGCATAAAAAAAGACCGCTTTTCAGCGGTCTTTAATATTTTATTGAGCATTAACGGTTTCTTTTTCCTCTGTTTCTTCTTTCTTTTCTTCAACGGGAATGTTAACGGGCTGAAGCGAAACAATAAGGTTTGTTATTGATGATGCGAGGAAAAGACCTGCACTCACAAACACACCCCAGCCTACAGAGCTGCTCCACGCATCCGCAAGAGTTGTTTGCGAGATAATATCGGAAAACTGATTGAAGCAAAATGCACTGCCGAGCATCATAAGGCTTGCAACAAGATTTGTTCCGAACAAGCCCTTGCTGTTGAACTTCTTGAAATTCAGCAAAAGGAACGCAAGGCTCACAAGAAGCGAAAGCACGCTCAAAATCACCAGGGCCAGCGCAAGCACAATATAAAGTCCCGCTTCGCCGATGATTTCAGATGCGGGCAGCTTCAGGAATCCCATAATATCGAGATTCAGAAAATTCATAACAAGAGTTATGGCATTAAGCGTTATTTTATCCTCAAAAAAGGGAATTGAAACCGCTATGTTTCCAAGAGGAAGCAAGAACGAAAACAAAGGCAAAACGCTGACGGGAATTCTTGCTATTCGAAGCTTTGTGCCGACAAACGAATATTTGAATTTATTCATTGTTTCGTGAAGCTTCGCAAAAGCCTCCTCTGCCTTTATTGAATCTTCTTCAAGACGTCTTTCCCAGTCATAGTTTGCTATATTTACACCGCATTTGGGGCATTCAGCCTTGATATTCCATATATGCAGTTTAACTCCGCATTTCGGGCACTTTGCCATAAAATCACCTTTTCCGTTAATAATTATTTCTGACCGTAATATGCATTCGCACCGTGTTTTCTGAAATAATGCTTTTTAAGAATATGTTCATTTGCTTTGGGAGCATCCATTGTTTTGCTCAGATAAGACATCTTTGCAACCTCTTCGAGAATTGCAGAATTCTTTGCCGCATCTGCACCGTCCTTGCCCCAGGTGAAAGGTCCGTGTGAGCGAACAAGCACAGCAGGAACCGCATTATAATCAATATTTCTTGTTTCAAAACATTCTGCAATAACCTTGCCCGTGTTAAGCTCATATTCGCCTTCGATTTCTTCTTTGGTCAGATCTCTTGTGCAGGGAATTGAACCGTAGGCAAAATCGGCGTGGGTTGTGCCGTAAGCGGGAATATCGCAAGCCGCCTGAGCAAACGAAACAGCAAAGGTTGAATGAGTATGTGCAACGCCGCCTATATCGGGAAAACGGCGGTAAAGCTCAAGATGAGTGGGGGTATCGGAAGAGGGGTTGAGTTTGCCCTCAACCTTTGTGCCGTCAAGGCTCATAACAACCATATCATCGGCTGTCATTTTTGCATAGTCAACTCCCGAGGGCTTTATAACAACAAGCCCGCTTTCACGGTCTATTGCCGAAACATTGCCCCATGTGAACAAAACAAGATTATATTCAACCAACTTCATATTGGCTTCATAAACTTTTGCTTTAAGCTCTTCAAGCATAATAATTTCTCCTTATACAAAAAGTGACGAAACAACCGTTGAATAAACGTGTGCAGGGTCTTTTATGAAATTATCCTTAAGGCTCTCTGCCTGGTCGGCATCCGCCGCATAAACGGTAAGCTGCATAAGAATTCCGCCGTTGTGAGTTACCTTGAAAGTAACAAGAAAGCCCTTGCCCTCGGGAATAATTTCAACTGTGTTTTCTTTTTCTCTTTTATCCTTAATAAGCAGCTTCATTGCATCGGCAAGCGCTGTTTCTTTAACGGAACGGGGCAGCTCTGCCGAAAGCTCGTTGAGCGATACCGTTCCTTTGGGAGTTATATAAACAAAACCATCGCTCGTAACAATGTTTCCGGTTAATTCAAGCTCTTCTATTGCCTGCGTAATCTCAAAATAATTTGCAAGACCGTGTACTCCGAGAGCTTCAATAAGCATATCCGTGCCCAAAGGCTCGTTGATGTTGCTTACAATAAAAGTTATAAGTATTTTTATCTGTGTTGTGTTGCGTAATCCGCCGGGTTCAACGCCCGCGGCAAACGCATCAAATTCATTAGCCATTCTGTTTCTCCCTGCGTGCTGCAAGTTCTATCTGGATTTTCTCTTTTTTCTTGCCGCTGTAATCATTAAAAATCATAGGTATAGCGCAAAGTGCAAGGCTTATTGCGGGAATAACCGTTACCATAATAAACATACCGTCGAGCACAGTGCCCGTCTGTTCAACGGGAACATCCTTCATAAGACCGGTTGCGGCATCAAGCACCTCTCTGGGCTCCTGGAAATTAACCGCCTTAAGCACAAAGCTTGTTATAAGGGTTGAAATACCTGCCGTAAGCTTGCTGATAAAGGTCTGTGAAGCAAAGCAAACGCCCTCTGAGCGTCTGCCGGTTTTCCACTCAAGATAGTCAACGCTGTCGGCAACCATTGCATATGTAATAACATTGAAAATGCCGAGGGGAAGACCCGCAACCGCAAGAAGTGCAAGCAGAAGATAAAAATTCTGATATCCTGCAAAATAGATTATTGCATGAACAACCGCACCGAAAACTGCGGAAGAAATATAAATCGCTTTAAGTGAAAGCTTTTTGCGAAGAACGGGCATAACGAGCATTGCAATCATCATACCCGCGCCGATAGCAACTGTCATTGCCGTCTGAACGGTGCCCTTGGGAATGATACCCGAATCCTTGATAAGATAAGTTGCAAGGTAGCTGCCCGAGGTTTGTGCCATAAGCATTGCAGAACCGAGAACACTTGCCGCAATAAGCAGAAGAAGAGGCTTGTTTTTTACATAAGCCGAAACAACTTCGCCAACGCTCACCTTTTCTTTTGCGGGCTGTTCAACTCTTTCTTTGGTGCCGAAGAAAGCAAGAAGCGAAATCATTGAACCGAAAACCGCAAAAATAAGACCGCTGACAAAATAACCCTTTGTTATGCCTATTGAGTTGCGGAGAACGGGAACAAGAAGAGTGGGCACGATTCCGCCGATTGTGCTGAAAATTCTTGCAGTTGAAAGAAAACGGTTTCTTTCATTTTCAAGCGGAGTAACAACCGCACTCAATCCCCAGAAGGGAACATCCTGAATTGTGAAGCAAATTCCCCAGATAATATAAGTTATTGCAGCATAGGCAACCTTGCCGCCGTAGCTGAAATCGGGCACATAGAAAAGTGCCGCGGTTGAAATCATAATAAGGAATGGTGAAAAAAGAAGATAGGGGCGAAGCTTGCCGAATTTTGTTTTTGTTCTGTCGGCAATAATGCCCATAACAGGGTCGTTTGCCGCATCGAATATTCTTGCCGCAAAAATAATTGCGCCCGCGTGAATGGGGTCAAGCTTTGCCGCATCGGTATAGAATATCAGCAGGAATGTTGACATAAGGGTATAAATCATACTTCTGCCGAACGCCGATGATGAGAATGAAAGAATTTCGCTCGTTTTGAGATATTTCTTTTCCATTACTTGCTCCTCTTTCTGCCCTTAATATCTTTTCTTTTGCTTCTGTTGGGGTTAATGGGCTTTCCGTATCTGCCTCTGTTGATAAGCTCGGGGGTTAAAAATCTTTCTTTGGTTGCCCAGAGACCGCATTCGTTTGACCAGCCCTCGCAATATGCTCTGTAATACGAAACACCCTTTTCTTTACGCATCTTTACAAAATAAGGAATATTGCACCAAAGCACAGAGGGAATTGCAATAATAAACAGCCATAAAGGTCCGAGAATAAGCGACTGCACGGTGTGACCGTATTCGTGGATTTTAGTGTCGTGACGCTGGTCGCCGTCTCTTTTGCTGTTGATAAAAATGAACATTCCGAGCGAAACGCCGCCGAAATTCTTTTTGTCTATGTATGTTATCAATGCATTATGATACCATTCGCTCTCGGCACCCTTTGATTTCTGGATTGCCAGCATAATAAGGCCGAGAATATTCTGCGGCAACGCATAGGTAAACTGCCATATATAAAATAAAATTGCTCTGACGATTTTCATCTTTCCACCTCATAATTCCAAAGATATTAAAATAATAACATAAAATTATATTTAATGCAAGCAAAAAAGCCATTGCATCAACTTTGCAATGGCTTTTATTTGAACTTATCGTTTTTTCTTTTTTATGACAATAGCTATAACTGCAACCATAGCTAAAATAATTATAAAACTCGGAACTAATACTTCAAAATTTATTGGAGCTGTATTCTTATCTTGCGATATATCGGTTTTTGATGTTTCTGAAGTAACAATCTTGTCTGCTCTCGGTGCTTCAACAATCTTTTTGCCGAAAATATCATCAAAATGTCTTTCAGTTCCGTCAACAAATTCTACATTTGTATTGTATACGGGTGAAATCCAACCACCCACACCGTTCAGTTCAATATATGACCAATCATCCGAACAATCAAAAAACAGTTCGTATCCGCTGATAATCTCATCCTTTTCTATTGTTGAAATTACCTTTGAATACGTTTCAGGCTTTTCATAAACCTTAATTCCTTCGGGTGCAATCACTTTATAATCCCGCATAATATCTGAATAACAAAAAGCGTCGGGATTCATAATGTGAATCCATACATCTTTGTTATTATAGTTAACACGATACAGATAACCATCTGTTTCGTCAACCATAAGAATTGTTCCCACCGGAATATCAAGTTGTATCTCACTTTTACAATCCGGTTCAGAAAAAACTGTAACCGTATCATCCGGAACATAAACCGCTCCTCTAACTCCTTCAGATATTCCTTTGCACGATACCCAGCCTTTCACAGAGCCGTATTTAATAAAATATCGCCGTTCATCACTCACATAATAATGTTTATCAACACCGTAGTAGCATTTTGCCTTCAGCACCGTTCCAACAGGAATTTTTATATCTATTTCAGGCGAATCGGGGTCAACCGTTTCCGTTACAACACATCTGTCACTTCTCACAGTAATTTCACCCGTAAACGGGCTTGATTCATCAAAACCTCTGCCCATTTCACTAATATGCAGCCAGCCTTTTTCTCCTTTATATTTGACATATGCCCAATTGGAATCCTTTGAAACATATTCATATTTTACAGCAGTTTCAAATTTTATTGTTTTTTTTAGTTCGGGAAAACCTAAAGCAGGTCCGCTTCTTAACTTCATTCCCTCCTTGTTGATAACAAAAGCTTTTTTTGGGGTTTCTTTGTGAGCCGCTTCAATACCCACAGCGGGGGTTATCAACTGCAAAGAAGAGAGTTTCACATATTCGTGATAACTGTTGCTTTCATCATACTCAACCGCACAGTAAACCTCACCGTTGGAGGTTAAATCCGAAAAAACTTCAACAACTTCTCCTGCCTGAATATATTCACCCAAAGGAACCGCTTCACCCGTAGAATAGTGTATGTGGTCAAAAACCTCTGCTTGCGTAACAACCAACGCTTCATATTTATATTCAGCAGAAAAAGCAGAAACATAAAACACAACATTTAAAATTAATGTGACAAAAACTATGCCAAACAACTTTTTCATAACTTTGCCCCCTTTTTCAAATATTACCACACCTGCTTTTCTCGGTCAATATAAACTTGCATCTATATTATAATATAAAATATAATTGACAACACCGATTTGCTGTGATATACTCTATTAGTAAAATTCCATATTGCCACTAAAGATAGTGACGGAGACAGTAGTTTTGCATAAGCAATCCAAAGTGAGGCGGAGAGAGTGAAAACCCGCCGTTTGCCGCAATAGCGAATATCACTCCCGAATCGCAAACCGAAAGCGCTGCAAGTAGGCTTTGACGGTATCCCACCGTTATCGGGAGCATAAAGATTGTGTTATGTTTCGGGTGGTTGCGAGGTAATCTTCGTCCCGTTCAGGGGCGTTTTTTTATTTTTGGTTAAAATTTATTACAATAAATTATCGGAGGAATGAAAAATGTACGAAAAAGTTTCATCAAACTTTGATTTCGTCAGCCGTGAAAAAGCGGTGCTTGATTTCTGGAAAGAAAACAAGATTTTCGAAAAGAGCATCGAAAACCGCAAAGACGGCCCTACTTATACTTTCTATGACGGTCCCCCCACCGCTAACGGAAAGCCCCATATCGGTCACGTTCTTACCCGCGTTATCAAGGATATGATTCCCAGATACCGTGCAATGAAAGGCTGTATGGTTCCCCGTAAGGCAGGCTGGGATACTCACGGTCTTCCCGTTGAGCTTGAAATCGAAAAGAAGCTCGGCATCAACGGTAAAGAACAGATTGAAAACTACGGTCTTGCACCCTTTATTGCCGAATGTAAAGAAAGCGTTTGGAAATATAAGGGTATGTGGGAAGATTTCTCAGGCACAGTTGGCTTCTGGGCTGATATGGATGACCCCTATGTAACATATCATAACAGCTATATTGAGTCCGTTTGGTGGTCACTCAAAGAAATCTGGAACAAGGGTCTTCTTTATAAAGGCTTCAAGATTGTTCCTTATTGCCCCCGTTGCGGCACTCCCCTTTCATCTCACGAAGTTGCACAGGGCTACAAGGCAGTTAAAGAGCGTTCAGCAGTTGTTCGCTTCAAGGTTATCGGCGAAGATGCTTATTTCCTTGCATGGACAACAACTCCCTGGACTCTTCCCTCAAACTGCGCACTCTGCGTTAACCCCACAGAAACCTATTGCAAGGTAAAGGCTGCAGACGGCTATACCTACTATATGGCAAAGGCTCTTCTCGACAATGTTCTCGGCTCACTCGGCGATAAAGAAAACGGTGTTGAAGCATATGAAATTCTTGAAACCTATGTTGGCACAGACCTTGAGGGTAAAGAATACGAGCCCCTCTTCGCTTGTGCAGGTGAGGTTGCAAAGAAGCAGAACAAAAAGGCTCACTTCGTAACCGTTGATAACTATGTTACAATGTCCGACGGTACAGGTATCGTTCACATCGCTCCCGCATTCGGTGAAGACGACGCAAAGGTTGGCAGAACTTATGACCTTCCCTTCATTCAGTTTGTTGACGGCAAGGGTAATATGACTGATGACACACCTTATGCAGGAATGTTCGTTAAGGATGCAGACCCCAAAATTCTTGTTGACCTTGATACCGAAGGCAAGCTTTTCTCGGCTCCCAAGTTTGAGCACGATTATCCCTTCTGCTGGAGATGTGACACTCCGCTTATCTATTATGCAAGAGAATCCTGGTTCATCAAAATGACCGCAGTTAAGGATAATCTTGTTAAGAATAACAATACCGTTAACTGGATTCCCGAAAGCATCGGTAAGGGCAGATTCGGCGACTGGCTTGAAAATATTCAGGACTGGGGCATCAGCCGTAACCGTTATTGGGGCACTCCCCTCAACATCTGGGAATGTGAATGCGGTCACAGACATTCAATCGGTTCAATCGAAGAGCTCAAGTCAATGAGCAGCAACTGCCCCGATGATATCGAGCTTCACCGTCCGTTTATCGATGATGTAACCATCAAGTGCGAAAAGTGCGGCGGCGAAATGAAGAGAGTTCCCGAAGTTATCGACTGCTGGTACGATTCAGGTGCAATGCCCTTCGCACAGCATCATTATCCGTTTGAAAACAAAGAGCTTTTTGAGCAGCAGTTCCCCGCAGAGTTCATCTCCGAGGCTGTTGACCAGACAAGAGGCTGGTTCTATTCGCTCATGGCGATTTCAACCCTCCTCTTTGATAAATCCCCCTATAAGAACGTTATCGTTCTCGGTCTTGTTCAGGACGAAAACGGTCAGAAGATGTCCAAGTCCAAGGGTAACGCAGTTGACCCGTTTGACGCACTTGCAAAACACGGTGCAGATGCTATCCGCTGGTATTTCTACACAAACTCCGCACCCTGGCTCCCCAACCGTTTCCACGATAATGCGGTTGTTGAAGGCAAGCGTAAGTTTATGGGTACTCTCTGGAACACCTATGCATTCTATGTGCTTTATGCAAACATCGATAAATTCAACCCCACAGAGCATACTCTTGATTACAGCAAGCTTTCCGTTATGGATAAGTGGCTTCTTTCAAGACTCAATACTCTGATTGATACAGTTGACAATTATCTTGATAACTATGCTATTCCCGAAGCAGCAAAGGCTCTTCAGAGCTTTGTTGACGATATGAGTAACTGGTATGTACGCCGCGGCAGAGAGCGTTTCTGGGCACAGGGTCTTGAGCAGGATAAGATTAATGCATATATGACTCTTCACACCGCTCTTGTAACAGTTGTTAAGCTTGCTGCTCCCATGATTCCTTTCATGGCAGAGGATATTTACCGCAACCTTGTGTGCAACATTGATGCAAACGCTCCCATCAGCGTTCATCTTTGCGATTACCCCGTATCGGACGCAAAGCTTATCAACAAAGATCTTGAAACTTCAATGGACGAAGTTCTTAATGTTGTTGTTCACGGCAGAGCCGCAAGAAACACCGCAAACATCAAGAACAGACAGCCTCTCGGCAAGATTTTTGTAACTGCTGCAAAGGCACTTGATAAAGAATGCTGTGAAATCGTTGAGGATGAGCTCAATGTTAAGACTCTTGAATTCGTAACAGATTCATCGGGCTATGTTTCATACAGCTTCAAGCCTCAGCTTAAAACTCTCGGACCCAAGTACGGCAAGATGCTCGGCGCTATCAGAGAATATCTTGCATCGCTCGACGGTTCAGCCGCAAAGGCAGAGCTTGACGAAAAGGGTGCACTCACCTTTATGGCAGGCGACACCGAGATTTCACTCGCAGTTGAAGACCTTCTTATTGAAACCGTTCAGAAGGAAGGCTTCCAGGCAGAAAGCGGCAACGGTGTTACCGTTGTTCTTGATACAAACCTCACTCCCGAGCTTATTGAAGAAGGCTTTGTAAGAGAGCTTATCTCAAAGATTCAGACAATGCGTAAGGATGCAGGCTTTGAGGTTATGGACACAATCAAGATTTATGTGAGCGGCAACGAAAAGATTGAAGCTATCTTTGCAAGCAACAAAGAAACAATCACCCACGATGTTCTTGCAACAGATATTATCGCTTCCGCTGGCGGTTCATACACCAAGGATTGGGATATCAACGGCGAGAAAGTAACCCTCGGCGTTGAGAAGAACTAATTAAAATTTTAACAGCCCTTTGCTTTTGCAGAGGGCTGTATTATTTTACAAATAATTAATTTATTATTTAAATATTACAGTTGTTTTTTCAGTTAAAATCTGTCATAATGTTATTAATCTATAAAACGGAGGAAACAGATATGAAAAAAATAATTGCTATTGTCGTTGCGGTAGTTCTCATTATAGGCGGTGCGGTTGGTGCTTATTTCCTTCTTAAGCCCGAAAAAGCCCCCGAAGAAGGAACAGTATCAATTTCCGCTTCAAAAGGCGATATGGTGGAAACAATCAGCCTTATCGAAAGATATATGCTCCGCCCCGAGTTATATAAGGATTCAATGGGAAAACTTTATTCAATGAGCGATAAAGAAGTTAAAAATTTCTTTGATGCCCCCGAAGACTGGCTTGCATATGAATATATGGTCAATATCAAAAACACCGGTGAAGAAGCCGTAAGCGTTTACGGATTTGAGATTGAAGGTAACGGCAAAAACAAAGTTTATCTTTCAAATCAGTTCGGCGGTGAACTCGGTCTTGCAAAGGGCGCAGAATACACCGTAAGCATCAGCGTTCTCTGTTCAGACGGCGATATGACCACAGATGAAGTCAAAGAAGCCGCAGATAAGGCAACCGTTAAAATTCTCTATTCAAAACAGCCCACAGAGCTTGATGACGGCACTGACAGCGTTGAAGAAATCAAAAAAATAAATCTTGTTACCGAATAAAAGGATTATAAGTATTCTATGAGTTTTTTCAAAAAATCAACCGGCCCGTCGGGTCCACCCGAATTTTTGATTGTCGGTTTAGGCAATCCCGGCAAAAAATATGAGCTTACCAGACACAATGCAGGTTTTCTTTTTCTTGACCTGCTTGCCGATAAGCACGGATTCAATATCAACAAAATCCAATTCAAGGCAATCACCGCAACTGCAGAAATTGCAGGCAGAAAATGCATTGTTATGAAACCGCAGACTTTTATGAACAACAGCGGCGAAGCCGTTAAGCAAGCCGCTGCATTCTATAAAATTCCGCCCGAAAACGTCATTGTTATTTTTGACGATATATCTCTCCCCTGCGGTAAGCTTCGCATAAGACGCAAGGGCAGCGATGGCGGACATAACGGAATAAAAAGCATTATCTATCTTCTCAATTCCGATAAATTCCCGAGAATCAAGCTCGGCGTAGGCGAAAAGCCCCATCCCGATTATGACCTTGCAGACTGGGTGCTCTCCGCCTTCAAAAAAGATGAGCTTTCTTCTCTTCGCGATGCCGCAGAAAAGGCATGCGATGCCCTCGAACTTATGATAAGCGGCAATACCGAAAAAGCAATGAGCAGCTTCAACAGCTGATTATTTCATCATTGCGGTGATGTTATCCATAACATCTTCAACGGTTCGCATACATTTTGCTGCCTTCTTCTTATAGGCTCTTTTGCCGCTGCCCGACATCATTTTTGCCGTGCACATAGCGGTAACCGTTCCAACGGCAAGACCAACACCGATACCCGTTGCCATTGCCGAATTTCTTGACGATGCAAACATTTTATCCCTCCATTCATTTTTTCATTTATATTTTAACCGTCGGAGAGAATAAAATGATTGCCAAAAATTTTAAAAACAGAGTGAGTTATAATGTCAGTTTTAAATATAGTGCTTGTTGAGCCTCAGATTCCGCAAAACACGGGCAATATTGCCCGCACCTGCGCCGCAACGGGAGCAAGACTTCATCTTGTTGAACCGATGGGGTTCAGGGTTGACGATGCTAAGCTCAAAAGAGCGGGGCTTGATTATTGGCATCTGCTCGATATAACATATTATGAAGATTTAAACGATTTTTTTGAGAAAAATAAAGACGGTAATTTCTTCTATTTTTCAACAAAAGCAGAAAAAATTTATTCGGAAGCGGAATATCCCGATAATACTTATCTGGTTTTCGGCAAAGAAACTGCGGGCTTGCCCGAAGAGCTTCTTTATAATAACCACGATAAGTGCGTAAGGCTTCCGATGATAAACAACAGCGCAGCAAGAAGCCTCAACCTTTCAAACTCGGTTGCAATCGGGGTTTACGAGGTGCTTCGTCAATGGAATTTTCCCGAGCTTTTAACAAAAGGTAAGCTCACCAAATTTGATTGGAATGAATAGTTGAATTTTTCATTATTCTATGATATTATGATATTAACACCTTGAAAGGAATTGACACATTATGAAATCAATAATCAGTATCTTCCTTGTTCTTGCAACAGTTTGCCTTTGCTTCTTCGGATGCTCCAACATTCCTGAAGAGCCTGCAACAACAAAAGTTGAAATGCATTCATATGTTGACCCTTATGCAGAAACCGCTCCTGTTGGAGAAAATGCCGATAAGTTCGAGGGTCTGGATATTCCCGTTAAATATATTGAAAAAATCAACAATGTTGAGTTCGTTTTAAGCAGCTATTATGTTTACGGCAATTCGGTTGCTAAAATCAATAACATTAAAATCGTTGACTACGGTATGTCCCACAACGCAAACGGCTACGCCGATATTGAGATTATGGGAATCGGCAGAAGAAAAGACGGTATGAGAATCGGATACACCGCATATAACGCAAAGGGCGAAGTTGTTAAGGATGTTTTTGTTCTCGCTTCTCTTGATGATGCAAAAGTGGGCGATGTTGTTGAAGAACGCCGCTTTGAAGTTCCCAGAGATGCCGTTAAAATTGTTTTCCACGATTACACCGGAACATTTTAATTAACAATAAAAGCACGGATACAAAATGTATCCGTGCTTAATTTTTTTACATTCCTCTGCGGGCAACGCAGTTTTCAAGCTTGATTGCTTCGTAAACTCCGTTATCAAAAAGCTCGCAGATATTTTTATATTCTTCAAGAGAAAGTGTTTCAAGTGTTTTGCTCTCTTTAATGCAAAGAGCAACAAGTTCTCCCGTTGCCTTGTATGCATCTCTGAAAGGCAGACCTTTTGAAACAAGATAGTCTGCGCAGTCGGTGGCATTGATAAAACCGCCTGCCGCCGCTTTTCTCATATTTTCGGGAATAGCTTTCATTGTTGCAATCATCGGCACAAGTGTGTCGAGGCAGATTTTAACGGTATCAAACGCATCAAAGATTGCATCCTTATCTTCCTGCATATCCTTGTTATAAGCAAGAGGAAGACCCTTCATAACGGTAAGAAGTGTCATCAAATCGCCGAATACTCTGCCGCTCTTGCCTCTTACAAGCTCTGCAATATCGGGGTTCTTCTTCTGCGGCATAATGCTTGAACCTGTTGAGAATGCATCGTCAAGCTCAACAAACTTGAATTCCCATGAACACCAGAGAATAATCTCTTCGCAAAGTCTTGAAAGATGAACCATACAGATTGAAAGTGCGCTTGCAAGCTCAATGCAGAAATCTCTGTCCGAAACGCCGTCAAGAGTGCTTCTTGTGAATGAGTCAAAACCAAGAAATTCTGCGGTCATTGCTCTGTCAATCGGATAAGTTGTGCCCGCAAGAGCACCGCTTCCGAGAGGTGACACATTCATTCTCTTTTTTGCATCTTCAATTCTGCCGAGGTCGCGGGTGAGCATTTCAACATATGCGGTTAAATGAGCCTTGAAGGTTATGGGCTGTGCTCTCTGCAGATGAGTATAGCCGGGCATAATTGCATTTGCATATTCATCGCCCTTTTCTTCGAGTGCTTTTATAAGCTTTTTAACAAGCGAAAGAGTTGCTTCACACTCTTCACGGAGATAAAGTCTTACATCAAGGGCAACCTGGTCATTACGGCTTCTGCCTGTGTGCAGACGCTTGCCTGCATCGCCGATTCTTTCTGTAAGAGTCTGCTCAATGAAAGTGTGGATATCTTCTGCATTGGGGTCAATGAGAAGCTCGCCCTTCATTATTTCCTGCCTGATTTTAACAAGCTCTGTCTGTATTTTATCGCAATCCTCTGCAGGGATAATTCCCTTTGCACCGAGCATTGCAGAATGAGCTATACTGCCCTCAATATCCCAGTAATACATTCTGGAATCGGTTGCTATTGATGAATTGAAATCATTGGTTTTTTTATCCGCTTCTTTTGAAAAACGGCCTGCCCAGAGTTTCATATGTATCCTCCTTATACGGGAAAAAGAGCCGTCACTAATGGCGGCTCTTATTGTGTTTTATTTGTTTGCGTTACGCTCTGCCTCAAGAATAGCCTTAACCTTGATAGGAAGACCGAAGAGGTTGATGAAGCCTGCTGAATCCTTCTGGTCATAAACTTCATCAGCGTCGAATGTTGCGAAATCTTCGCTGTAAAGGGTATAGGGTGAAGTTACACCTGCATTGATGATGTTACCCTTGTAAAGCTTAAGCTTAACATCACCGGTAACTGTTTCCTGAGTCTTATC
>JAZOVH010000079.1:0-7285 GCA_045658585.1 Acutalibacteraceae bacterium
AGCTATCCGTGTTGCACGTCTTGCAACAGGCAAGAAAAAGATTCTTAAAATGGGCGGCGCATACCACGGCTGGTCAGATCAGCTCGGCTACGGTATCCGTGTTCCCGGTTCAAAGTTCACTCAGGCAACAGGTGTTCCCCTCTTCTGCTTCAGAGACACAGAAGAATTCTTCCCCGGCGACCTCAATGACCTTGAAAGAAAGCTCAAGGCAAACAGATTCAAGGGCGGCACAGCAGCAGTTATGCTCGAGCCCGTTGGTCCCGAAAGCGGCACAAGACCCGTTGATAAGAACTTCTGCAAGGGCGTTGAAGAGCTTTGCCGTAAATACGGCGCACTCCTTATCTTCGATGAGGTTGTTACAGCTTTCCGCGTAAGCATGAGCGGTGCTCAGGGTTACTTCGGCTGTTCACCTGACCTTACCGTATTCGGCAAGGTTATGGCAGGCGGTTACCCCGGTGCAGGCGGTCTCGGCGGTAAGAAAGAATATATGAAGTATCTCGGCGCAGGTCACGACGATACAGGCAAGAAAATCAAAAAGGCATTCTGCGGCGGCACAATGTCAGCTAACCCCCTCAGCTGTATCGCAGGCTACACAATGCTTGAAGAAATGGAAAAAGCAGATGCTTGCTACAAGGCAGCTCTTATGGGTGACAGACTCACAGCAGGTCTTCAGGAAATCATCAAGAAGAGAAACCTTCCCTTCGTTGCATTCAACCAGGGTTCAATCTGCCATCTTGAAACAGTAGGTACTCTTAACTTCTCAATTGACTGGAAGAAGCCCTGGGGCATTCCCGGCGTTCTCGATGCAACATCGGCTCGTAAGAAGGAAATGACTCATATGGGTGCTGCTTATATGGCAGAAGGTCTTGTAACTCTTGCAGGCAGCCGTCTTTACACAAGTGCTGCTTACACAGAGGAAATGATTGACGATGCAATCGCAAGATTCGACAGAGTATTCGAGAATATTACTATTATCGATAAGAAATAATTTTTAACAATCACGGCGGGATATCCCATATCCCGCCTATTCTTAAAGGAAGTTAACTATGGATGTTTTAACCGCTAAAAAGCTTGTTATTGAAGCAGGCGAAAGACTTGTTGAAACAGGACTTATTGCAAGAACATGGGGTAACGTAAGCTGCCGTGTTGACGATAAGACTTTTGTTATTACACCCAGCGGCAAGCCCTATATCGGACTCACTCCCGATGATATTGTTGAGGTTGCAACCGAAACCCTTGAATGGGGCGGCAATGTTAAGCCCTCATCGGAAAAGGGCATTCACGCCGAGGTTTATAAGCAGTTCCCCGATGCAGGCTTTGTTATCCACACTCATCAGAAGGTTGCTTCTGTTATAAGTGCGGTTTCGGGCGGCATTGAAAAGGTAACAGGCGATGCCGCAGACCTTATCGGTGAAAGAATTTATCTTGGCTCCTACGGTCTGCCCGGAACAAAGAAGCTTCGCAAAGGCGTAACAAACGCTCTCAAGCTCAGCGATTCAAAGGCTGTTATTATGGCTCACCACGGCGCTCTTTGCTTCGGCAAAGACAGCGAAGAGGCTTTTCAGGTTGCAAATTCGCTTGAAAAAGTTTGCACAGACTATATTCTCGAAAATGCAAAATCAAAGCTTGGTTTAAAAGCAGACAATCTTAACGACTTCTGTTCAGAAATCGTTGGCAAGCTTACAAAATCTGAAAAAACTGTTGAAATTGATAATTCGATGCTGTATAATAGCACTTGCAACAGAGAGAACGGTCAGATTGTTTTCACAAACAAGGCTGACGGATCTGAATTTTCAATGGAACTCAACGGTGCGGCATCCGCTATCGGCGAGCTTGCAAAGATTACTGTTGCACATAAGGATATTTATGAATCCAATCCCAAATTCAATAATATAATTCATAACACTTCAAGCGAGGTTGTTGCTGTTTCAAAACTCGGCAAAACCGTAAAGCCCTTGCTTGATGACTTTGCTCAGATATGCGGCACAAAGGTTAAATGCGTTGCTCCCGAAAAGGCAGCAAAGGCAATTAAAGGCAAGAATGCCGTTCTTATCAAAGGTCAGGGTGCACTTTGCTGCGGTTCAGACGAAGGCGATGCACAGGCAGTTGATATGATTATGAGCAAACAGAGCCTGACCCTTCTCGGTTCAAAAGCACTCGGAAAGGCAAAGGCTATCAATCCTGTTGAGAGCGCTCTCATGAGAGTTGTTTATCTTATGAAGTATTCAAAGCAGGCATCCAAATAATTTAAACCACTACCATCTTTTGTCCCCCCCGTTTTATACGAGAAAAATCCGAGGCTTTTTGCCTCGGTTTTTTCTTTAAAAAGGAGATTATTATGCGTAACGACGATGTTTATTTGCAGCTTTATTTAATCCGCCATGCAGAGAGTATGGGCAACATTGAAACTGATGAGGAATTCGACAAAGTCAATCCGCCCTTGACCGCTCACGGCAAAAAGCAGGCGGAGGCTTTGGGAAAACGCTTTGAGGAGCAAAAGCCCGATGTTGTTTATGCGAGCCCGCTTCTTCGTGCAAGGCAGACGGCAGAGCCTCTTAACACGGAAATTTTGCTTTTGAACGAGATTTCAGAAAAGGATGTTTCCGTTGATGCAGATGGGTTTTCGGTTATTGAGGAGAGCGATGAAGCGTGTGCCGAAAGAGCAGAAAAGATAATAAATATGCTCAAAGAAAAGCATTCGGGCAAGAGCGTTGCCCTTGTTTCTCACGGTGTATTCATTCAGTTTCTCATCCGTGCCGCACTCGGCGTTGAGGGGGTTAATTTCAGCGTTTATAATGCCTCTGTAACAAAAATCAATTTCAGGCATTTGCCGAGCTTCAATAAGCTTGCACTCCAGAACGATATTTCCCATTTATTGCAGACCGACGGTGACAGGCTGTTTTGGATGTAGGCTTGATTTTCGGCGCTTTATGTGGTATTATAATTTCTATGAAAAATAAAAAAATGAAAAAAATAAGATGTATTCTGCTTTGTGCGGTGCTTTTGTTTTCGCTTTGCAGCTGTTCCGTTAAAAATCCCGAGCCTGCAACCGAGCCGCCCGAAACAACCTCAAATGTTGTGAGGGTAACATTCCCCGAGGGCACGGCGATAAGCCAGGCGGCGGCAATGCTTGAAGAAAACGGAGTTTGCTCTGCGGCAGAATTTATGGCGGCGGCAGATGACCCCACGGTGCTCGAAGGGTTTTCTTTTGTGATTGAAAATCAGGAAAACAGACCGTTCATTTTTGAGGGTTATGTTTTTCCCGATACCTATGAGTTTTACAGAGGCGAAAGTGCCCGCTCTGCATTGAAAAGATTTCTCAAAAACAGCGAGAAAAAGCTTGATGAAAGCATAAAAATGAGATGCGATGAGCTTGGATATACGGTGGATGAAATTCTGACCCTTGCCTCAATAATTCAGGAAGAGGCGGGCAATCCTGCCGAAATGGGAAAGGTTTCTTCCGTTATTCATAACCGCCTTGAAAGCAGCAGATTTCCGAAACTGCAATGCGATGTTGCAACGTTTTATCTGCGTGATTATGTGAAGCCTTATTTTGAGCGGACGGAATATGAGGGTTTCATTGACCTTTATAACACCTATAACTGCGAGGGCTTGCCCGAGGGGCCGATAACGAATCCCGGTCTTGATGCAATCAATGCGGCGCTTTATCCCGAGGATACGGATTATTATTATTTCGTAACCGACAGCGAATCAAATTATTATTACGCTTCAACCTGGAGCGAGCATCTTGAAAACTGCGATATTGCAGGCTTATGAAAGGAATAATTATTATGAAAAAAGCTTTATCCGTTTTACTTGTTATTGCAATGTCACTCACTCTTTTCTGCGCTTGTTCAGATAACAAGACGAAAGAAAAGACAGAGGGCGATTTCAGCTATGTTGCTCTTGAGGATAACACCGCTAAAATCACAAAGTTCAACAAAACAGATGACATTATAACCCTTGAAATTCCCGCAACTCTCGGCGATATGACAGTTACGGTTATCGGCGAAGGCGCTTTTGCAAACGCACAGAATCTTACCGTTGTTTATGTTCCCGAAACTCTCATTACCATTGAAAAAGGTGCTTTCGCGGGCAGCTCCGTAAAGAAAGCTTTTCTTCATCACGCAAGAGGTCTTAAGACTATTGCGGAGAATGCATTTGCCGAATGCCATAATCTTATTCAGGTTGATATTTCCGACGGTGTTGACACCATTGGCGAACACGCTTTTTATTACTGCGAAAACCTGAGAGTTGTAACTTTCAGAGGTAACCCTGCAAACATCCATAATTTTGCTTTTGATTCAAGCTATAACGCAAAATTCTATGTGCTCAAGGGCGCGGCAAACGTTGTTCAGTTTGCTCATAACCACGGCTATGAAGCAATTCTTAACGGCTGATAATCTTCATAAACAGCAAAACTCTCTCATACAATCTGTATGAGAGAGTTTTTTTATGGGGTGTTTTATGTTAAGCCAGATCAATTCGGCAATAAGTTCATTTATATGGGGGCCGCCGATGCTTGCGGTTTTTCTCGGCACGGGATTTTATCTTTCTGCAAAAACGGGATTTTTTCAGATTTTCGGTGTGAAAAAGTGGATAACATCAACCCTTATGACCGTTGCGGATAAAGAAAACCGCAAAAAAGCGGAAAAGGGAAGTGTGTCGCAGCTTGGTGCCCTCACTTCGGCACTCGCCGCGTGTCTGGGCACGGGCAATATAATCGGGGTTGCAACCGCTCTTTGCTCGGGCGGGCCGGGTGCGGTTTTCTGGATGTGGATTTCGGCGGTTTTCGGAATGATGACCTGTTGCTGTGAAAATATTCTGGGTATAAAATACAGAATACGCAAGAAAAACGGAGATTTTGCGGGCGGCCCGATGTATTATATCGAGCACGGGCTGGGAATGAAAGGTCTTGCGGGTGCGTATGCCGTGTTTTTAACGGGGGCATCGCTCGGAATGGGCAATATGACGCAGTCAAATTCCGTTGCGGCGGGGCTTGAGGGGATGGGTGTTTCTCCGATTATTGCCGCTTTTGCCGTGTGTATACCGCTTGCTTTTGCAATTTCGGGCGGGCTTGAAAGAATATCTTCGCTCACGCAAAAGCTGATTCCCGCTTTATCTCTTGCATTTATCGTTGCCTGCTTTGTTGTTATAGGAGCAAATATTGAAAATCTTTTGCCGAGCATAAAAATAATTTTCAAAGAAGCGTTTACCCTGAAAGCTGTGGGCGGCTTCGGAATGGCAAAAGCAATAAGATACGGTGTTTCAAGGGGCGTTTTCTCAAACGAAGCGGGTCTCGGAAGCAGCGCGGTTATTCATTCGTGTGCTGATTGCGATAACGCGGCAAAGCAGGGAATGTGGGGCATTGTTGAGGTTTTTATTGACACGGTTTTTATGTGCACGGTAACTGCGGCGGCAATTCTGGTCAGCGGAAAATGGTCGCCCAACGGCAAACTCAACGGCGTTGCCCTTTGCTCTGCGGTTTTTGAAAGCGTTATGGGCAGGGCGGGCGGAATTTTTCTTAATGTGTGCATCTGTCTTTTTGCTTTCTCAACTCTTGTTGCATGGTCTTATTACGGAAAAAGCGGCACCGAATATCTTTTCGGTTCAAAGGGCGGCAAAATATATAATGTAATATATATAGCGGCAGCTTTTGCGGGTTGCCTGACAAAGCTTGATGCGGTGTGGACTGTTTCGGACACTCTCAACGGGCTTATGGCTGTGCCCAATCTTTTTGCCCTCTGGCTTATGTCAAAGGAAGCAACGGGAATTATTAACAAAGAAAGAAAAAACGGCGGAAAATCCGCCGTCAGTCATCGAGGTTTTTAATTGTTGGCAAATTCCAGCGGAACACGGTTGCCAGAAATCTGATAAGAAGCACCGAAACCGCACCGATAACAACCGCGGGTTTTTGTTCAAGCAAGCCATTGTCTATAATGAAATAATAGATTATCGCACCGATAATTGCCGCAAGAGCATAAACTTTTTTGCGAAGCACGGTGGGAACAATGCCTGCCATTATATCTCGAAGCACTCCGCCTCCTACACCCGTAAGCGTTGCAACAAAAATGGTGAGGAAAAAATTATCGCCGAAACCGCAGGAAACCGCGCTGTTAACACCAGCAACCGTGAAAACGGCAAGACCGATTGAGTCGAATATGTTAATAACCTGGCTGTAAACCGAAAAATGCGATTTGATTTTTGTGCCCAGAAAATATGCAATAATAAAAACGGCAAGAGAAGTCAGAAAAGCCGTGATTGCATAAACGGGGTTTCTGAATGCGGAAGGGGGCAGATAACCGAGGATTATATCTCGCAGAATTCCGCCGCCAACCGAGGTCACCGTGCCCAGCACGAGAGCACCGAAAATATCGAGTTTTCTTTCGATGGAAGTGATAACGCCCGAAATGGCAAAGGCAACAACACCAACCATTTCGCATATAAAAAACAGAGTTTCAGCAGTCATTGTTTTTCCTCCGTGATATGTTTTTCGTTTTTCATCTTACGCAGATTTGCAAAAAAATCCGTCAGCAACGCCGAGCATTCATCAGCCATAAATCCGCCTATAAGCTCGGGCTTATGGTTATAGGGCAATTCAAAAAGATTAACAACCGAACCGCAGGAGCCCGCTTTGTAATCCGATGCGCCGAAAACAATTCTGCGCAGGCGCGAATTGATTATTGCACCCGTGCACATCGGGCACGGCTCAAGTGTTACGAACATTTCGCATTCCCAGAGACGCCAGCCGCCCAGCTTTTTGCAGGCAAGGTCAATCGCCTCAATCTCTGCGTGGGCAAGAGCGTTTTTATCAGTTTCGCGGCGGTTTCTGCCAAGAGAAACAACCTCACCGTTGCGCACGATAACCGCACCAACGGGCACTTCAAGCTCCGAGGCGGCGATTTTTGCCTGTTCAATTGCAAGGGTCATAAAATCTTTGTCTGTCATATATTCCATTCACCTTAAATTGATTTTCGTCTGCTATTATAGCACAGTTATCTCATAAAATCTACAGAATATTCGCAAAGTATACAAATTTATCTTGGTATATTTAGAAGTTATTTCACTTGACAAAAACGGTATTTTGATGTATTTTTATTATAAGTATGGCGGGGTTGCCCCGCAAAAATAAAAAACTCTATTCAGGAGGAAGAAACCAATGAAAAAGATTCTTGCAGTTCTTCTTGCTTGCTCAATGCTCTTTGCATTCGCAGCTTGCGGCGGCAACAACGAAGAAACAACAACCACAGCAGCTCCCGAAACAACAGTTGCTGAAGAAACAACA
>JAZOVH010000080.1:0-50568 GCA_045658585.1 Acutalibacteraceae bacterium
TTGGAAGCGATAGGAACAGATTAACTCGATGTCATTACCCAAAAAACAGCCTTTTTGCTAACAGCCTGCTAACAGGAACGTGAAAAAACAGCAAAAATCAGCCGATATTTTAAGGGAACAGATTAACTCGATAATGCGTGAAATCGTTGATATATAAGGGATTAGGGCACCTTGGAAGGGAACCCAAAAACTGCTTCTGGAGGATCTCCTAAGGGCTAGATATCGGTTCGATCCCGGTAGGGGGTGCCAAAAACCGTGTCAGGCATAAAGTCTGACACGGTTTTTTTACTGTTTCATATAATTTTCGAATTCTTCTTTGCTTGAAACACCCAGCTTTGCAAAAATAATCTGAATATGATTAAGCACCGTTTTTTCAGAAAACTGCATATGCTCGGCGATATCTTTGGTATTCCAGTTTCTGTGATAAAGCATAGCAACGGTTGTTTCTGTCTGCGTCAGCTTATCTGAAAGATTCTTATCCGCAATCTTTCCGTGAGTTTTTTTCCAGCCTGCAAAGAATCGGCTCGACGCCACAAGAATTTCGGCATAAGCAAGCGGAGATTCTTTTCGGATAACCTCTTCGGTGAGATCTGCTTTCATTTCAAAATGTTCGGAAAACGGACCGATAATGCCGTCTTTTTCCGCATATCCCCAGGCTTTTCGCAAATGTTCCTTTGCTCTTTCGCTTTCACCGATTTTGGAGCAGCACACCGCCGCCATTATATGGCAATAGATAAAGCCCACAGGAAAAATCTTATGCGAACACATCAACGCAGTTTCAGCAATTCCGATTGCTCTGCTGTAATCTTTTTTGATATATGCTCTGTGCGAAAGAACATAAAGCGCAAACATTTTGAGTCCGCCGGGTATGTATTTAACATAATCTTCAAGAGGCAAGCTGCTTTTTTCGGGAATATGAAGAATAACACCTATCGCTGTTTGAGTGAGAATTCCTATGGCTTCAATTTCTTTTGAAACCTCGCCTTCTCCCATTTCTTCAATCATCTCAAGAACCTGGTCCATTGCATAATGAGCAATATGAAGATGCCCGAGTGAAAGATTTGCAAATGCGCAGACAAACGCCGCAGAAAATCTTAACGCAGGTCTGTTGCTTGAAAGATATTTTTCGGCAATTTTTGTTGCCTCTTCGTTATTTCCTTTGAAATAATAATATTCCGCGCAAGCTATGTTTCTTAAATCCTTATCGGTAAAACCGTTGATAAACTCATCACATTTTCCCGGCTCAAAATCCAGATTCATAACGGGCATCGGAATCTCAAATCTGGGTTTGGCAACATTTTCGGCATTTACGGGAATCATCCAGGTGCCGCCCATTTTAACTGCACCCGGTATTTTACCCGATGCTGCCCATTTCTGAACTGCACGCACGGTTACACCCATTCTTTCGGCAGCAGCCGCTACGGGTTCAAAATCCATTCCGACACCTCCTTTTGAAAAATATATGTTTATTATATACCCATACAGCTGATTGTGTCAAACAGAAAATATTTTTAAAAATCAGGTTGTAATTATCTTCCGATTATGTCAAAATAACACCGAGGTGAGTTTATGGATAATTATAACCTGCTCGGTGCGTGGATTGGCGCGGATATGACAATTAATGACCGCTTTGCCCCCGTTTTCAAAAAGGAATTTTCGGTTAACGAGAAACCCCAAAAAGCGGAAATCAGGATTTGCGGTCTGGGGCTTTTTGAACTTAAAATAAACGGAAATTTACCCGATGACAGCGTTCTTAACCCTGCACACACTCAATATTCTCAAACCGTTCTTTACAGAACTTTTGATATTACAGAATATATTGTTGAAGGCAAAAATGCCGTTACGGTTGAACTCGGTAACAGCTTTTTCAACGAAACCGTCCACACCTGGAAATGGGATAATGCTTCCTGGCGTTCCGCTCCGAAGCTTATTGCGGACATCGCGATAAATTATTCCGACGGA
This sequence comes from Acutalibacteraceae bacterium, assembly GCA_045658585.1. Taxonomy (GTDB): domain Bacteria; phylum Bacillota; class Clostridia; order Oscillospirales; family Acutalibacteraceae; genus CAG-177. Next base: position 1,963 of record JAZOVH010000080.1, read on the forward strand.
ACTTTACAAACCGTTTCAACAGACGAAAGCTGGCTTGTTTCTCTCAATTCGCCAACAACCGAAAACAGCATTTATTACGGCGAAACTTTTGATGCAACAAATCTTGATAAAATGAGCTTTTCACATAATGCAATTAAAGTTTCAGCACCCTCAGGAAAGCTCAAAGAACAGAATATGCCTCCCGTAAGAAGAATTGCGTCATTCAAGCCGAAATCAATAGTCCGCACTGAAAACAGAAGCATTCTCGTCACCGCACCCGAGATGATTACGGGTTGGGCGGCTATAAAATTCAACGAGCCTGAAAATGCCGAGATTACCGTTACATACGGCGAAAGACTAACCGATAACGGTCAGCTCATTTTAATAGGCAAGGGTGAGGGACGCGACGGAAACTGGTATCCTCTGGGATATATACAGCAGGATAAATTCATAAGCAACGGCAATCCCTTTGTTTTTGAACCGAAATTCAGCTATAAAGGCTTCCGATATATTCAGATAGATAACTGCTCTTCCGACCTTACAGAAGATGATATTACCATTTACAGAGTTGCAAATGATGTTAGAATATATTCGGAATTCACCTGCTCCGATGAGATGATAAACAAGCTTCACAAGCTTATGAGAAACACCCTGCTCAATAATTTTCAGGGCAAGCCCACCGACACCCCCGTTTGGGAAAAGAACGGTTGGTTGGGCGATCTGAACTGCGGACTGAAATCAATAATGTATAATTTTGATGCAGGCTCATTCCTTTCGTCCTTTATCGATACAATGGAAGATTGCTTCAATGAATACGGCGGAGTTCCCGTATTTGTTCCGATTGTTGATTGGTCAAAAGAGCGTTCCCCCGTTTGGAACACGATTTTTGTTTTTGCTGCTCAGGCAGTTGCCGATTTTTGCGGTATGAGCGATTATACGGAAAGCATCTATCCCGCTCTGCGCAGTTTTGCCTTGGATTATATTGATTATTTCAAAGAAATCGGTTGGGTCTGGGGTGTAAGAGGTCTTTCGGACTGGGTTGCTCCCCTGGGCGATGAAAATATGCCTGATGACCCGAACAACTCCGAGGGCGCCGAAATTTGCGGAACGGCATATGTTTATGCAATGCTCAATTCAATGGCAACCATAGCAGAAAATCTCGGCAAAGCGGAAGATGCTGAAGAATACAAAATTGCATCAAAATCTATTTTTGATGCATTCAACGCAAAATTTTATAACACCGAAAAAGGATATTATGAAACCTCATTCTGGGAGCAGAGAGGTCTTCGGAAGAAATACAGACAAACATCAAACCTTCTTCCGCTCGCATTCGGTCTTGTGCCTGAAGAGCACAGAAAAGCGGTTGTTGATAATCTTATTAACGATATTACCGAAAGAGATTATCATCTTGACACGGGCTGTGTCGGAACGCAGTTTGTTCTGCCTGTTCTGTTTGACTGCGGGTATGCCGATATTGCTGGCAAAGTGCTGATGCAGAAAACTTATCCGAGCTGGGGATTCTGGATTGAAAACGGTTCAGATTCCGCCTGGGAATGCTGGGAAAAGACAACCCGCTCAATGAACCATTATTTTCTTGCAACATATGAAGAAGCTCTTTATTCTCATATCGCAGGCATACGCAACATCAAGAACGGTTTTAAGAGTTTCACAATTGCGCCCGAATTCGGCTGCGGACTTGAATTTGCGAAAGCGGAATTTGATTTGGCGAACGGTAAGCTTAAAAGTGAATGGCATAAAAATTCCGACGGCAGCATAACCGCAGAAATTGAAATCCCCCAAGGGTCATCAGCAAACATAATCCTTTGCGCAAACGGCGGTGTTTTCAAATGCGAAAAGCAAAAAGGAATATATTCATTTGCTATAGACAGCAACGGCATAATAACCGAAAACTAAAAACAAGCTGCAGTGTTTATCGGCACTGCAGCTTTTGCATATTGACATTTAACAGTAAATAATATAAACTGTAAAAAACAAATATTGCGCTGCCACCGGGTAGCTGATGCTCTGCATTCATTTGCATTTCGTTAGGTCTTTGAAGAAATGCAAGATGAGTGCTTTTTATTTTTTCGGAGGAAATAATATGAATATAATCAAATCTTTCCGCAATCTTTCAAAATTCGAATTAACGCTGTGGATTGTTTCGGTAATTACTGTTATAATCTCTTTTCTTTGCTCATCGGAATTTCAGCTGCTCACTCTGATAGCCTCTCTCATAGGCGTTACCGCACTGATTTTTGTTGCAAAAGGTGATGTTCTCGGCCAGATACTGACCGTTGTTTTCAGCATTTTTTATGCGGTTATATCTTTCAAATTCAGATATTTCGGAGAAATGATTACTTATCTCGGCATGACCGCTCCCATGGCAATTCTCGCCGCAGTTGAATGGTTTAAAAATCCGTATGCCGAAAAAGAGGTTAAGGTTGCAAAACTCACGAAAAAGCGGATTATAATTATGATTTCGGGTGCAGTTATATCCACCGCAGTTTTCTATTTTATTCTTAAATATTTCAAAAATGCCAATCTGATTATGAGCACGCTTTCAATAACCACAAGCTTTCTCGCGTCATATCTTACCTTTTGCAGAAGTCCTTTTTATGCTCTTGCATATGCTTCAAATGATATTGTTCTGATTATCCTATGGATTATGGCAACAATCGAAAACCCCGCATATCTGCCAATGATAATTTGTTTTGTTATGTTTTTCTGCAACGACTTTTACGGTTTTATCAACTGGCAAAGAATGCAAAAAAAGCAAAAAAGCAAGCCCGTCAATTGACGGGCTTGTTCTTATTTAAAATTACATATTATATTGTCGCCCTCTGCGGTAACGCTTGCCGATTTAATCGGGCTTTCTGCTCCGTCAACAATCTTTGCCGCAACAACATCTTCAACATTGCGTCTTATAACATTGCGAAGGTCGCGTGCTCCTCTGGGGCCGTCAACGGAAAGGCGTGCAATCGTTTCAATTGCTTTATCATCCCAGGTGAAAGCAATTCCTTTATCCTGAAGAGGCTCAACAAACTCTTCAAGCATAAGAACGGCTATCTGCTCATAGTTTTCCTGCGTAAGGTCATTGAAAACAACAACCTCATCAACTCTGCCGATAAATTCAGGGCGGAGAAATTCGCCGAGTGCTTTGAGTGCTCTTTCTTTTGAAGCCTCATTCTTTGTTTTTGCAAAGCCGAGTGCACCCGTTCCTCTGTTGCTGCCCGCGTTCGAGGTCATAATAATAACCGTGTTTTCAAAGCTTACATTTCTGCCCTGAGCATCTGTTATTTTTCCCTCGTCAAGTATCTGAAGAAGAATATTCATAACATCGGGATGTGCCTTTTCAATTTCATCAAAGAGCACCACGGAATAGGGTTTGCGGCGCACTTTTTCGGTGAGCTGACCCGCTTCATCATAGCCAACATATCCCGGAGGAGAACCGATGATTCTTGAAACGGAATGCTTTTCCATAAACTCGCTCATATCAAGGCGGATAAGAGTTTCGGGAGTTTCAAAAAGCTCTTTTGCAAGAAGTTTTACAAGCTCTGTTTTACCAACGCCCGTGGGTCCCACAAAGATAAACGATGCAGGTCTTCTTCTGGGGCTTATCTGAACTCTTGTGCGTCTTATTGCGGCACTGACAAGAGAAACCGCTTCATCCTGACCGATAAGCTTTGCTTTGAGATTATCCGAAAGGGAAGAAAGTCTGCGAAGGTCGCTTTCAATAACCTTGCTTGCGGGTATACCCGTCCAGAGCTGGATTACTCTTGCAAGGTCATCTTCGGTAACGTGATTATCAGATGCAAGCTTTTCAAGCTCTGCAACCTCTTCGCGCTTTTTGAAAATATCTGCTTTAACTCTGCCGATTTCTTCATAGTCGGCTTCGCCCGCTTTTTCCATAAGCTCATTTTCGTGAGCCTCAAGCTCTGCCAGCTCATTGCTTGCAATTTCATATTCGCTTATATGCTTGTTGCGAAGATTAGCGCAGGTGCAGGCTTCGTCAAGCAGGTCAATGGCTTTATCAGGTAAAAATCTGTCGTTAATATATCTTTCGGAAAGAATAACCGCCTTTTCGATAAGGCTGTCGTTAACTCTTACTCTGTGGAAATCCTCATAGTAATCCTTAACGCCCTGAAGCATTTCTGTTGTTTGCTCAATTGAAGGCTCTTCAACCTTAACTGGCTGGAGTCTGCGTTCAAGAGCGGCATCCTTTTCGATATATTTTCTGTATTCGGTAAAGGTTGTTGCGCCGATTATCTGTATTTCGCCTCTTGAAAGCGAGGGCTTGAGAATGTTTGCGGCATTCATTGAGCCTTCCGCATCACCCGTACCCACAAGTGAATGCACCTCATCGATGAAAAGAATGATATTCCCCTCACTCTTCACCTCTTCAACAAGGCCCTTGATTCTGCTTTCAAACTGACCTCTGAACTGAGTGCCTGCCACAAGCGCGGTGAGGTCAAGAAGGTGAATTTCTTTATCCTTAAGCTTCGCGGGCACATCTCCCGATGCGATTTTAAGAGCAAGACCCTCTGCTATTGCTGTTTTACCAACACCGGGTTCACCGATAAGGCAGGGGTTATTCTTTGTTCTTCTGCAAAGAATCTGAATTGCTCTGTAAATCTCATTTTCTCTGCCGATTATACGGTCAACTCTGCCGTCGCGGGCTTTTGCGGTAAGGTCGGTGCAGTAAGCTGAAAGAAACTTGCGTTTCTTTTCATCCTTTTCGGCACTTTTTCTGCCGCCCCATTTTTTCTTTTTATCCTCTGTTGATTCCTTGCCTTCGCTCTTTGTTCCGCTTTCCGCATTATCGGATGAACGGTTGAAAGCGCCGAAATTCTGAAGAAACGGCATTGTTCCCGCTCCGCCCGGCTCAAATCCGCCGTCTTCGCCGAACATCGCTTCAAACTGCTCGCTTACATCGTCAAGCTCATCCTCGGATATACCCATACTTTCCATTATCTGCTTGACGGGACCGATATTCATTTCCATTGCACATTTAATGCAAAGACCCTCCTGGGTTGTTTTTTCGCCTTCTACTTTTGTTACAAAGAACATTGCAGGGCGTTTTTTGCACCTTGCACATAAAACCTGTTTCATTTCTTAAATTCCTTTTGCTGATTATTTTGCGTTTCTTTTTTCTTTAATCTGACTAAGCACTCCGGGAACATAGCTGAAGAATGCTATCAGGGTAAGAACAACACTTATGCCAACAAGAATAAGCATTAATGTTGAAGAAAGTGTATATACATTGCCGAGAATTCCGATATCGGGACCGAATGCCATAATAACGCACATAATGGTGTAAAACGCAAATGTTGCAATTTTACCCGGCAATTCTGCAGCAACGGGCTTTAATCCGAACATTATCATTATTGCACCGCCAACAACCATAACAGCTTCTTTGATAAGGAAAACAAGGAAAATCCAGCTGAAAGTTTTAACGGTTTCGTCGGAACTGTTGCTGAAAGTAATATAAAACATAATTGCTATTGTAATCTGCGATAATTTGTCTGCAATGGGGTCAAGAATTTTACCCAGAGCACTTATCTGATTGAATTTTCTTGCGATTTTCCCGTCAAAGAAATCGCTCAGACCCGAAAGTGCAAGCACAAAAACTGCCCAACCGTAATCTCCGTTATTGAAAAGAACGGCAAAAACGGGAATAAGCAGAATTCTTATAACCGAAAGAAGATTCGGAACTGTGAGACAACCTGTAAATAATTCTTTAAGTATAGCTTTCATTTTATCCTCCTATAAGTTCGCTTACCGTTTGTGCAACGGAAGTGATTACTGTTGAATTGTTAATTACCTCGGCAAACAGCATATCGGGCAAAAGCTTTGCCACACCGCAAGCCACAATGCTTACAACCGAAACAACTATAACGCCCTTTACGGCGCCGAGTATTCCGCCCGCAAATTTATTCATTCCTTTGATTACGGGAAGCTTGAATATTGTGTTGATAATTCCCGTAATAAAGCCCAGAACGAAACGGCATACAAGGAAAATTATTATAAAGCTGATTATGTTAAGCAGCGGCAACACCAGCACACCCTCTGCGGCTGATACTATGCTTTCCGCCGCCTGAGCAATATTAGCCTGCGATGAAAGACCTGAAACCGTTTCTTCAACCGAGAATCCCATCTGTGCAACCGCATCGGTCAATGTTTGCGGAAGAGATGCAATAACAGCCTGAGTGCCCTCATTAAGGTTTTCGCTTATTGAGCCTGCTATTGCCGAAGACAGTGCCGAATGAACAAAGTTTTCATTTAACCACATTGCAACGGATTCGCTGAATTCCTTTGCTATCACAAAACAGAAAACTGCAGAAATAACCGTTAAAATCATTTTTATAAAGCCTTTTTTTCTGCCGTCGAGAATGCATGAAATAAAAATCAGAATAATTATTGCATCAAAAACCAACGGTAAAAATTCCATATGCAAGCCTCCTTTCAGTATTGGCAAACCTCGCCGTTTTCAAGCGTATATATACGGTTTGCCGAAAGCTCAATATCAAGAACCGTGTCCTCTGCCTCAACGGTTTTCTTTTCTTCACCTTTGGAGTTATAAACAGTTATAAAGCTGTCATCGCAAACCGCAAATCTGCCGCCGTTAAGAGCAAAGCGACCGGGTGTTCCGTCAACTTCAATTTCGCAGGTTCTTCTGCCAAAATCTGAAAAACGCACTATTGCGGTTTTTGCCCCTCCGAATTCGCTGAAAGCAACAAGCAGATTGCCTTTTTCGTCTTTGATTGCCGCTCTGATACTGTCTTCCGAATAATTAAGCTCATCAACAACTTCACCTTTTCGGTTATGAACAACGGTTTTGTTATCGCCAACGGCAATTATTCTGTTGAAAGAAGAATAAACAACCCTGAGCATCAGAGTGCCGTCATATCTGACATCTGCAAGCGGCTCTTTGCCGTTTATATCAAATATAATAAGTCTTGTGTAAAACCTTGCATTTTCGGTTCCGATTGCAATCATTGCAACTCTTCTTCCGTTATCCGAAAGTGCAATATCCGCAATTCTTTCGTTTGAGCAATTCCATCTGAAAACAAGCTTCTGGCGTGAGTTATAAACAGATATAACGCTCTGAACCTCGGAGGTTGAATATGAGGTTGCATAGCTTCCGTTTTCAGCAAGTGCCGCGGCAGTTATATTTCCGCCCTCTTTGCCCTCTGCAAGTTTTTCTGTTTTGCTGTGGATAATATATTCCGATGAAGAATTGCTGTAAACAAGAACTCTGCCGTTTTTTGTTACAACTTTTGAATCCGCCGCAGGAATCTGACAGCTCAGCATCGTATCTGCCGTTGAATCAAGCACAAGGGTTGAATCTTTATAAACAACAAGCGGTCTGCCGTCTGCTGTTGCAAGCTCTCTTACGTTCAGATTTTCAAGCTTATACGGATATCCGTCACCGCTTGAAACCGCAAGCTTTACGGAGTTGAATGCATCGGTTACATTCGAAACAGCTATGTTACCGAGCATTTTAGCGCAAAAGAAAAGCACCGCAATAACGACAACCGCCGCGAGCGGATATTTGGCTATTCCGAATATCTTTTTAATTAATCGGATATTCTTTTCTTTTTTGAAATCAATTATCTTTTTATCCGGCACAAAATCACCTTATCAATAATGTATTTTATTAAGATAAAGACCTCTTGCGGGAGCAGTATAGCCCGCCGCAAATCTGTTTTTGGCTTCTATAATCTGAGGAATTGAGTTTTCGGGCAGCTTGCCTCTTGAAATATCAATAAGAGTGCCCATCATTATTCCTACCATATTATATAAAAATCCGTCTGCCTCAACCCTGAATATAACTTCATCGCCGTTTCTTTCAACGCTCGCATTCATAACTGTTCTGACGGTATCTTCAACACTGCTGCCCGCGGCACAGAATGACGAGAAATCATATGTGCCTATAAACTGCTTTGCCTGCAACGAAAGAAATTCTTCATCAAGAGGATATTTATAATGGAGCGAATGGTTATATAAAAACGGATTTTTATTTGGTGAATTCCATATTTTATATATATATTCCTTTGATTTGCAATCATATCTTGCGTGAAAATCAAAGTCAACCTCTTTGCAGTCAAGCGCCGCAATATCGCGGGGCAAAACCGCATTGAGAGCGGTTACAAGCTTATCGCAGGGTATAGGATGCTCGGTGCGGATATTGCAGCAATACATATTCGCGTGCACTCCCGCATCGGTTCTTGAACAGCCCACAACATTATCCCTTCTTGAACAAAGCTGCTCAAGAGCATCCTGCAATGTCTGCTGAACGGTGACCGCATTATCCTGCACCTGCCAGCCGTGATAAGCCGTTCCGTCAAATGAAATTGTCAAAAGAAGATTACGCATTCTTTTCACCACAAAAAAATCAGATTACTGCATTAAAGAAATGATTGAGAACAATAACACCCGCAAAAACCGCAACGCAGATAAACAACGCAACAAAATCGCGGAATGCAAGCTTCATCTGCTTCATTCTTGTTCTGCCTTCGCCTCCCGTGTAACAGCGGCAGGTCATTGCAAACGCAAGCTCATATGCTCTTCTGAACGAAGAAACCATAAGAGGAATAAAAACAGGTATAAGAGCCTTGGCTCTCTGAATGATGCCGCCCGTTTCAAGGTCGGCTCCCCTCGCCTTCTGCGCATTCATAATGCGGTCAATTTCTTCGATAAGCGTGGGGATAAATCTCAAAGCAAGGGTCATCATCATTGCAAGGGTATGCACCTTGATTTTGAATATCTTCAAAGGCGAAAGCACTCTTTCAAGGGCATCGGTAAGCATTGTGGGCGTTGTTGTGTAGGTCAGCAATGAGCTTATAACAACAAGCGAAACTATTCTTACCATAGTGAAAACCGCGGTATTGACACCTTTTTCGGTTATTACGATTTTCCACCATTCAAAATAAACTTCTCCGCCCTGCGAATAGAAAATATTCAGCACCGCGGTAAAAATCAGAATAATAACAATGGGCTTCAGGCTCTTTAATATCATTTTGGGCGGAACGGATGAAACTGCCGCCGCAGCAAAAGCGGTTACCGCAATAAGTCCGAGCGAGAAAAAGCTTTTGCAAAGGAAGATTGTAACAATAAGAGCAAAAGTCAGAATCAGCTTCATTCTGGGGTCAAGTCTGTGAAGCACGGATTTTCCGGGATAATACTGACCGATTGTTATATCTCTTATCATTCACAGCACCCCCTTGCAAGGCTGCGGAGAATATCCGCACCGTATTTTACGGTATAAACATTTGCAGGCACATCAATGCCTTTAAGACGGAGCTTTGCAAAAATCTCTGTTATTTCGGGCACATTAAGACCCATTGCACGAAGCTCTTCGCCTCTTGAATAAATCTCATCAACGCTTCCGTTCATTGCAACCCTGGCATTATTCATAACAATAATTCTGTCGGCAAGCATTGCAATTTCTTCCATGCTGTGTGAAACAACAATAACAGTGCTGCCCGTAAGCTTTCTGTATTCCTTTATCATTGCGATAAGCTCTTTTCTGCCTCTCGGGTCAAGACCTGCTGCGGGTTCATCAAAAATAAGCACCTCGGGCTCCATTGACATAACGCCCGCAATCGCTGCTCTTCTTTTTTCACCGCCCGAAAGATCAAATGGCGATTTATTCAGATGCGAAGCTTTTACACCAACAAAAGCCGCCGCTTTGATAACTCTCTGCTTGATTTCTTCTTCGGAGAGCTTCATGTTCCTGGGGCCGAAAGCTATATCTTTATAAACCGTTTCTTCAAAAAGCTGATATTCAGGATACTGGAAGCAAAGACCAACCTTAAATCGTGTTTTATGAAGAGTTTCTTTATCCTTCCAGATATCAACTCCGTCCACAAGCACCTGACCCTCATCGGGCTTCAAAAGTCCGTTGAAATGAGAAATAAGAGTGCTTTTACCCGAGCCCGTGTGACCGATTATTCCCACAAGCTCGCCTTTTTCTATAGTTAAGCTCACATTATCAATAGCGGCAACCTGATGAGGGGTGCCCTTTGAATAATAATGTGTAAGATTTTTTATTTCTATTGCGTGATTCATACGGCACCTCCGAGCATTGACACTATTTCGTCAACACACTCATCAACACTCAAAACGCCCTCTTTTATGCCGAGCACATGACAAAGCTCGGTTGACTGCGGCACATCAAGACCGTAGGCACGAACCTTATCAACCTGAGAGAAAACCTCTCTCGGAGTGCCCTGCATAACAATTTTGCCGCTGTCCATAACAACAACTCTGTCCGCCTTAACTGCCTCATCCATAAAATGAGTTACAAGCACAACGGTTATGCCCATTTCCTTGTTCATTCGGTGAACGGCATTCATAACCTCTTCTCTGCCCATAGGGTCGAGCATAGCGGTAGGCTCATCAAGAACAATGCATTCGGTCTGCATTGCAAGAACACCCGCAATGGCAACTCTCTGCTTCTGACCGCCCGAAAGCTTATGGGGCTCACGGTGGCGGAATTCATACATGTTAACCGATTTTAACGCATCGTCAACTCTTCTGCGGATTTCATTCGGCTCAATTCCGAGATTTTCGGGTCCGAAAGCAACATCATCCTCAACAATCGTTGCAACAATCTGATTATCGGGATTCTGAAAAACCATACCGACTATGCGGCGGATTTCATCAGCCTTTTCTTCGCTGTCAGCAACAATGCCTTTAACGGTTACCTTGCCGCTTGTAGGTTCATATATGGCGTTGCAGAGCTTTGCAAGAGTGCTCTTACCCGAGCCGTTATGACCGAGCACCGCAACAAATTCACCTTTGTTGACATAAAAATCCACACCCTCAAGAGCAGGAATCGCCTGCCCCGTAGGTTCTTCTTCATCGAGCTCATAAACAAAGGTTACATTATCAAATTCAATCAATTTTTCGTTCATCTTTTATCCTCTGAAGCGAGATTATTTAACATTCTTTCCCAGCCATATTGCGCTTGCGCCGCAAGGCAGAACTCTGCCGGGCTTTGACGATACGGGTATACCGATTTCATCGCTGCTTGTTGAGCCGCCGAATTTTTTCTGAACGGTTTCACCGAGAATATATTCCATAACACTCGGAGAAAGACCCGTTGTGTATGAATTTATAAGCACCATAAGCGAGTCTTCTGTCAAAAGCTCCATACACATTTCAACGAAGCCGTAAACTTCATTTTCGAGCTTCCAGACCTCACCGCCGGGGCCTCTGCCGTATGAGGGCGGGTCCATAATGATGATATCATATTTGTTTCCTCTGCGGATTTCACGCTGAACAAACTTTATGCAGTCATCAACAAGCCATCTTACGGGAGCATCCGAAAGCTTGCTTGCCGCCGCATTCTCTTTTGCCCAGAGAGTCATACCCTTTGAAGCATCAACATGAGTTACACTTGCACCCGCATTGAGTGCCGCAACGGTTGCACCGCCCGTGTAAGCAAAAAGATTGAGCACCTTAACGGGTCTGCCCGCATTTCTGATTATATCGGCAGTCATCTTCCAGTTAACCGCCTGCTCAGGGAAAAGACCCGTATGCTTGAAGCCCATTGTTTTTATGTTGAACTTAAGCTCATCAAGAGCAATCTGCCAGACATCGGGCATCTTTTTGCAAACTCTCCAGCTGCCGCCGCCCGTGTTTGAGCGGTTATATATGGCGTGGGGATTGAACCAAAGAGGATTTTCCTTGGGTGTTTTCCAGATAACCTGCGGGTCGGGACGCACAAGCACTATATCGCCCCAACGCTCAAGACGCTCACCGTCGGAACAATCTATCAGTTCATAATCAATCCAATTATCTGCTTTTCTCATATATTACACATCCATTCTCTGCTGACCGGGCATTGCTATGCCGAGATGCGCGTAGCCTGCCGGAGTTACCGTTCTTCCTCTCGGAGTTCGGCTGAGAAATCCTATCTGCATAAGATAGGGCTCATAAACATCTTCTATCGTAACGGCTTCTTCGCCTATCGCCGCCGCAATGGTTTCAAGACCTACGGGGCCGCCGTTATAATTCTTAATCATCGTTGATAAAATCAGACGGTCAATCGAGTCAAGACCGAGTCCGTCAATTTCCATTCTGTCAAGAGCAATTGATGAAGCCTCTTTTGTAAGCTCGCCGTCACACATAACCTGCGCAAAATCTCTTGCTCTTTTGAGAAGTCTGTTGGCGATTCTGGGTGTTCCTCTTGAACGGGAAGCAATTTCCAGAGAGCCGTCGGGGTCAATATCAATTCCGAGAATGCCCGCGCTTCTGTTAACAATCTGCGAAAGCTGCTCGGGAGTATACATTTCAAGGCGCAGAATAACACCGAAACGGTCACGCAGAGGAGCACTCAGTTGACCCGCTCTTGTTGTTGCACCGACAAGAGTAAACTTATGCAAATCAAGTCTTATCGAGCGTGCCGAAGGGCCCTTGCCGATAATAATATCGAGCACATTATCTTCCATTGCGGGGTAAAAAACTTCTTCAACAGCTCTTGAAAGGCGGTGGATTTCATCGATAAAAAGAACATCGCCTTCGTTGAGATTTGTTAAAAGAGCCGCAAGGTCACCCGGTTTTTCAATGGCGGGGCCGCTTGTTACTCTGAAATTCACGCCCATTTCATTTGCGATAATTCCCGCAAGGGTTGTTTTGCCGAGTCCCGGAGGGCCATAGAGCAAAACGTGGTCAAGAGGCTCGCCTCTGCGGCGCGCCGCCTCAATATATATTGAAAGATTTTCTTTTGCTTTTTCCTGACCGATATATTCCGAAATTGTTTTCGGTCTTAATGAAACTTCTATATCGCTGTCTTCCGAAGAGGAAAAATCGGGAGCAACTATTCTGTTTTCAAAATCAAAATCCATATTAATCCTCTCCTATCATAAATTCTTTGCAAGCTGCTTAAGAGCCTGCTTAATCATTTCTTCCGTTGAAAGATTGCCGTCAAGTCTGCCGACCGCAATGCTTGCTTCGGAGCGGCTGTAGCCCAGCATAACAAGTGCATTGACCGCATCCTCGCCCGCATAGCTTACGGTTGCCTTCTGCACTGCGGCAATATCGCCGAGTGTTGCGGAGCTCTGAGCAAAAGCATCAAGCTTACCTTTAAGCTCAAGCACAACTCTTTGCGCAAGCTTCGGTCCGACGCCCTGGGCGGCGGTTATTGATTTGACATCACCGCCCGCAATGCTTACGGCAAGCTTATCAGGGGTAAGAGCCGAAAGAATTGCAAGACCCGCTTTTGGGCCGACACCCGAAACGCCCGTCAGCATTTTGAAGCAATCAAGCTCGTTTTTTTCTGCGAAACCAAAAAGGTCAAGAGCATCTTCTCTTACGTTAAGGTGGGTAAATAAGGTTTGCACCTCACCGATAGGGGCACACTTTCTTAAAGTATTCTGTGTTGCAAAAAGTCTGAACGCAACGCCGCCGCAATCGAGTGCAACGCTGTTTTCATCGGTGAACACCACCGTACCCGTTAAACTGTAAAACATAAGATTTGCTCCTTTTGATTTTATCTGTAATTCTTAAGCGTTCCTATCAGAGAGCCTGCAGAGTGACAATGGCAGATTGCCATTGCAAGAGCATCGGCGGCGTCATCGGGCTTTGGTATTTTTTCAAGATTCAGCATAACTCTTGTCATTTCCTGAACCTGCTTTTTTTCCGCCCTGCCGTAACCTACAACGCTCTGCTTCACCTGAAGCGGTGTATATTCAAAAATGGGAATGTGATTTTTTTGCGCCGCAAGAACAAGAGCACCTCTTGCCTGGGCAACATCAATGGCGGTTTTCTGGTTAGTGTTGAAAAACAGCTTTTCAATCGCCATTGCATCGGGCTTATATTTGAACATAAGCGCCGCCGCTTCATCAAAGATTTTTTCTATTCTTTCATTGAACGGCGTGTGTGCCTGAGTTGTTATTGCACCGTAATCAAGCACCCTGAAATGGTTGTTTTTATATTCAACCACTCCGCAGCCAACTATTGCATAGCCCGGGTCAATTCCTAAAACTATCATTTTTTATTGGACTCTCTTTCTCTGATTACCATTCTGGTGGGAGTTCCTTCAAGACCGAAAATCTCTCTTATCTGGTTATCGAGATAACGCTGATAGCTGTAGTGGAAAAGCTCTGCGCTGTTAACAAAGCAAACGAATGTTGGCGGTCTTGTTGATGCCTGAGTCATATAGAAAATCTTGAGACGCTTGCCCTTATCCGAAGGCGGCTGAACTCTTGCGGTTGCATTGGCAAGAACTTCATTGAGCTTGCCCGTTGAAATACGCATTGCATCCTGTGTATCAACAAACTTTATGAGTTCAAACAAACGGTCAAGTCTGATTTTTTCTTTTGCCGAAATAAATATTATGGGCGCATATGACATAAACGAAAAATCATCCATCAGCTTTTTACGGAAGCCGTCCATTGTTTTGCCGTCTTTTTCAACAGCATCCCACTTGTTAACCGCAATAATGCAAGCTTTGCCCAAATCGTGAGCAATGCCCGCAACCTTTGAATCCTGCTCTGTAAAGCCTTCGGTTGCGTCAATCATAATAACGCAGACCTGCGCTCTCTCAACAGCCATTCTTGCTCTGATAACGGAATATTTTTCTATCTGGTCATAAACCTTGCTTTTTCTGCGAAGACCCGCAGTATCAATAAACACAAATTTACCGTGCTTGTTTTCAACGATTGAATCGGTTGCGTCTCTTGTTGTGCCCGCAATATTTGAAACAATCATTCTGTCTTCGCCGAGAACAGCATTTACAAGCGATGATTTACCAACATTCGGCTTACCGATAACGGCAACCTTGATTGCATCATCCTCATCCTCGCCGTTTTCTTCTCCCGGAAGATAATTGAGGATTTCATCGAGCAAATCGCCCGTTCCGTGACCGTGAACGGAAGAAACGGGAATGGGGTCACCGAGACCGAGATTATAGAATTCATAGAAATCCATAGGAAGATTTCCTATATTATCGCACTTGTTGACGCAAAGAATAACGGGCTTGCCGCTCTTCTGGAGCATTGCCGCAACCTCTTCATCGGAAGCCACAACACCCGAACGGATATCTGTTACAAACACTATAACATCCGCGCTGTCAATTGCAAGCTGAGCCTGTCTTCTCATCTGTTTTAAAATAATATCATCCGAATGGGGTTCAATACCGCCCGTATCGATAAGCATAAAGTGTCTGCCGAGCCATTCACAGTCGCCGTAAATTCGGTCTCTTGTAACGCCCGGAGTATCATCAACTATAGAAAGTCTTGCGCCCACAAGCTTATTGAAAAGGGTGGATTTGCCGACATTGGGTCTGCCGACTATTGCAACAACATTTCCTGCCATTTTATATACCTCCCGTCATCGCATCAAGCAGGTCAAAACCGCTTGAGCCGTTTTGTTTAACTTCAACCCCCAGCTTTTCGGAAAGCTGAGCAACCGTCATATCGTCAAGGAACATATCGCCCTCATTACGCAAGCAGTTCGGAGGAATGATAAGCTCATCGCCCAAATCCATACCCGAAACCGCATCGGCAATATCCCTGCCGCAAAGCAAGCCCGAAACAGTTATCATTTTGCCGAAAAGCTTGTTTTCGGCGGCAACAACATTTATTTCAAGACCCTTTATTTTTTTCATTGCTTTATCCGCAAGCGATTTTATCAGCGGATAAGCCGCCTTGCCCGTAACAAGCGTTACTTTTCTTTCAAGGCTTTCAATCTCACATCCGGCAAGAGCATCTTCAAATTCGGAAATCAGCAATGCCCACATTCCCACGCCGTTTTCAAGCTGCGGGAAGCCGTTATAATAATCGGCATCGGGCATTTCTCTGCCCGCCTTGATATAAAACTCATCTGCAGCAAATGCGATTCTTTCGCCGTGCTCTTTTTCAAACTCCGCATTGCATCGGTCAATTATGTCAATAACATCTGCCGCTGTTTTTTTGTTATACGGTTCAAGAGGATAAAGACCGTCTCTGTGGTCAGTCAAGCCTACGGGCACCGCCGCAATGCTCTGAACCGCGGGATAAAGCTTAAACAGTTCTTTTATGCTGAATTCAAGCTCCTTGCCGTCGTTTATTCCGGGACAAAGCACAAGCTGGGTATTAACCGCTATGCCCGCTTCGGCAAATTTATAAAGATACTTGAGCGATTCGCCCGCGTGGGGATTAATCATCATTTTAACCCTGAGTTCGGGATTCATTGTCTGCACCGAAATATTAACGGGGCTGATATGCATCTCAATAATTCTTTCCGCTTCTTCATCGGTAAGATTAGTGAGCGTTATATAATTACCGAAAAGGAATGAAAGCCTTGAATCGTCATCTTTAAAATAAAGGCTTTCTCTCAACCCCTCGGGAAGCTGGTCAATAAAGCAGAATATGCATTTGTTTTTGCAATGACGCTGTTTATCCATAAGATAGGTTTCAAATTCCAGACCTATATCTTCATACTCTTCTTTACGGATAACAATAATCTTTGATTTACCGCTTTCTTCTTTAAGCAAAAGCACAAGCTTTGTGTCCTTGATATAAAACTGATAATCAAGCACATCACGGATTTCATTTCCGTTGATTTTTATAAGCATATCGCCTGACTTGATTTTCTTTGAAGAAGCAAGGCTGCCTTTTTCAATTCCCGTTATTTTTACCGCCACAATCTCACCTGCCGATACTTTCCGATTTTAATTCATCGTACAGTATAACACAAGTTGTATATAAATAACAATAAACTTTTTGTAAATATTTAAAATATTTTATTATAATTATATTGTAAAAATCCAACAGTTGGGTTATAATCTATAGTGAATAATTATGTGTAAAGGTCAGGAATAAAATATGTTTGTAGATATTGCGAAAATAAAAATCAAAGCGGGTAACGGCGGCAACGGAGCTGTAAGCTTCCACAGAGAAAAATATGTTGCTGCAGGCGGACCCGACGGCGGCGACGGCGGCAGAGGCGGCAATGTTGTTTTTCAGGTTGACGATAACCTCTCAACCCTTGCCGATTTCCGATATAAAAGAAAATACACCGCCCCCAACGGCGGCAACGGTTCAAGCGGCAGAAAAAGCGGCAAGCGAGGCGAAGACCTTGTTATCAAAGTGCCCCGCGGCACAATAATCCGCGAGCTTGAAAGCGGCGCAGTTATGGCGGATATGTCGGGCGATGAACCTTTCATTGCAGCAAAAGGCGGCAGAGGCGGCTGGGGAAATCCCCATTTTGCAACCCCCACAAGGCAGGTTCCCCGCTTTGCAAAGAACGGCACTCCGGGCGAAGAATGGGAAGTAAGCCTTGAACTCAAACTGCTTGCAGATGTTGGTCTTTTAGGGTTCCCGAATGTTGGCAAATCAACGCTTGTTTCCGTTGTAAGCCAGGCAAAGCCCATTATTGCCAATTACCATTTCACAACCATAACTCCCGTTCTCGGCGTTGTTTCTCTGGGCGAAGGCAGTTCATTTGTTATGGCTGACATCCCCGGACTTATTGAAGGTGCGGGTGACGGTGTCGGACTGGGTCACGAATTTCTTCGCCATGTTGACAGATGCCGTATGCTTGTTCATATCATTGATGCGGCAGGCAGCGAAGGCAGAGACCCGATTGAAGACTTTGAAATAATCAATAAAGAGCTTGAAAAGTTTGACCCCGAGCTTGCTAAAAGACCTCAGATTGTTGTTGCAAACAAAATCGACCTTTGCGAAGACGGTCAGCTTGAACGCCTTGAAAAATATTTCAGCGAAAACGGCTATGAATTTCACACAATGTGTGCTCCCATAGCAGAGGGCACGGATAAAATTGTAAGCGCAATATGGAATAAGCTTCAGACCCTGCCCCCCATCAAGCAGTATGAGGCAGAAAGCATTCCTCTTGAAATGTTTGAAAAGACTAACGATAAAGGCTTCACCATCAGAGTTGAGGATAACATTTATTTTGTTGAAGCTCCGTGGCTTCTCAAAATTCTTAATCAGACCGACCTTGATGACTATGAATCTCTTCAGTATTTCCAGAGAATACTTATATCAAGCGGCATAATTGATGCTCTTCACGACAGAGGCATCAATGAGGGCGATACAGTTTCGATTTATGACCTTGAATTTGATTTTGTAAACTGATTGTGAGGTATATTTCTTGAATTTATTAATCGATAAACCCGTTAAAACATCTTCTCTCAGTCCGTTAACCCTTGCTTTTATCGGCGACACGGTTTTTGATTTGCTTGTAAGAAGCGAACTTGTGTGCGAGGCAAACCGCCCCGTTAATGCGCTTCACAAATCCGCAAGCAAAAAGGTTTGCGCCGCCGCCCAGGCAGAGGGAATAAGAAAAATTCTTCCCCTTCTCACAGAGGAAGAAGAGGCGGTGTTCAAAAGAGGAAGAAACTCTCACACGGGCGGTATTCCGAAAAATGCATCAAGCGCCGATTATCATTACGCAACGGGGCTTGAAAGCCTTTTCGGCTGGTTATATCTTAACGGACAAAATGAACGCATAATGGAATTATACCGTGAAATCCGAAATTCCTGCGGAGGTGAAGAAGAATGAAACTCACCAAAGAATCCGTTCAGGCAATTCTCAAAAACAACGCAATGTGGATAATCGGATGCTCTCTATACGCAATCGGCGTTAACTCATTCTCTCTTCCCAATTCAATTGCGCAAAGCGGTGTAACGGGTCTTGCAATTATTTTCAATCATCTTTTCGATGTGCCCGTAGGTACAGTTAACTTCATACTCAACGTTCCCCTGCTTATTCTTATGTGGATTTTTCTTGGCAAAAAGCTTGTTGCAAGAACACTTTGGGTCACCGTTCTTCTTTCAACCGCACTCGATGTTTTTGCTCTGTTTATGCCTGCATACACGGGCGATAAAATTCTTGCTTCGCTCTTCTGCGGTGTTCTTCAGGGTGCAGGTCTGGGACTTATAATGATAACCGGTGCAACCAGTGGCGGCACTGATATTGTTGCAAGGCTCATTCATAAAAGGTGGCCTCATATAACGGTTGGCAGTATGGTGCTTCTTTCTGATGCAATCGTGGTTGGTGCGGGAATGCTTGTTTTCGGCAGCATTGAAAGCGGTCTTTATGCAATCATCCTTATCTTCGTAAGTTCAAAAGTTATTGACACAATGATTTACGGCACAGGCAACGGCAAAATGCTTATGGTTGTTACTCAGAAAGCGAATGAGGTTTCAAAAGCTATCGTAACATCCACTCCCCGCGGTGTTTCAATTCTTCCCGCAGTCGGCGCATACACGGGCGAAAACAAAAATATTCTTCTTTGTGTTGCAAGAAAATCAGAGATTGCAAATATCATCAAAATTATAAAATCTGTTGACGATAAAACTTTCATTATCGTAAGCGAAGCAAACGAAATACTCGGCGAGGGATTCAAGCAAACAATTTAATCCACCCCGCCGGGTGATACATAAAACTTGACAAGGCAATATTTCTTGTTATATAATATTATGGTTAAAAAAGCAAAAAAGTGAGGTTTTTTAAATGTCAGGCCATTCAAAATGGAGCACTATCAAACGCAAAAAAGAAAAAACCGATAACCAGCGTGCCAAGATTTTCACCAAAATCGGCAGAGAAATCGCTGTTGTTGTTCGTGAAGGCGGACCCGACCCCGCTTCAAACTCCAAGCTTAAGGATGTTATTGCAAAAGCAAAGGCAAACAACGTTCCCAACGACAACATAGAAAGAATTATCAAGAAAGCCGCAGGCGAAACAGGCGGCGCCGATTACGAAGAAATCGTATACGAGGGCTACGGTCCTTCAGGTATCGCAGTTATCGTTGAAGCTCTTACAGATAACCGCAACAGAACTGCAGGCGATGTTCGTCATTACTTTGATAAATACGGCGGAAATATGGGCCAGAGCGGCTGCGTTTCCTTTATGTTCTCAAAGCAGGGCGTTATCGTTATTGAGCAGGAAGACGTTGACGAAGAAAAGCTTATGGAAGATGCACTCGAAGCAGGTGCAACAGATTTCCTTACAGAAGACGGCGTTTTCGAAATCAGAACAGAGCCCAATGATTGCGGCGCAATCCGCGATGACCTTGAGGCAAAAGGTTACACCTTTGTTTCCGCAGAGGTTGAATATGTTCCCTCAACATATACAGCACTCACCAACCCCGATGACATCAAGAATATGGCAAAGATGCTTGAGATGTTTGAGGATAACGATGATGTTCAGGCTGTATGGCACAATTGGGAAAACGCTGACGACGCTGAATAATTCAAACAACAATAAAACGGCAGGATTAAATCCTGCCGTTTTTTCTTTTGTAAAATATTTATATTTATTTTTATATAACTATTGAAAAATCATAAAAAAATGATAAAATTAAAATGATAAACTTTGTTAAAAAACGGAGGTAAAACAATGGCAAAATTTCTCTTTTCGGCTTTTGCCGATGAAGCTTCACCCTTGATTTCGGAGCAGATTGAAGCTTGCAAAGCCAACGGAATAGACTATATCGAGCTTCGCAATGTTGACGGCAAAAACATTTCTAACTTCACCGTTGAGGAGGCAAAGGAGCTCAAGAAAACTCTTGACGCAAGCGGAATAAAGGTTTCTTCAATCGGTTCACATTACGGCAAAATCGAAATCACCGATGATTTTGCTCCCCACTTCGAAGCATTCAAAACAACCGTTGAGGTTGCAAAAGTGCTCGAAGCAAAATACATAAGAATGTTCAGCTTCTTCTTCACTCAGGGTCAGGACCGTTATGAATATAAAGATGAAGTTTATGCAAGACTCACCGCTATGGTTGACTATGCAAATGAGCACGGTGTTCTTTGCTGCCACGAAAATGAAAAAGGCATTTACGGCGATATTTATGAAAGATGCCTTGAAATTGCAGAGCATTTCGGCGACAGACTCGGCTGCATTTTTGACCCCTCAAACTATATTCAGTGCGGTTCCGATACGCTTGAAGGCTTTAAGGTTCTTAAAGATTATATTACATATTTCCATGTTAAGGATTGCATTGCGGAAATCGATACCGTTGTTCCCGCAGGCGAGGGTGACGGACACCTTGAAGAAATCCTTAAAATGCTTGATGAGAAAGAAAAAGTTTATTTCCTTTCGGTTGAACCTCATTTAAGAGTTTTTGAAGGTCTTGATAATCTTGAACCCGACGATTCAACTGCATCAAAGATGAATCAGAAATATGTTTATCCCGATAACAAGACCTCATTCGCAGCAGCTTGCTCTGCAATACATAACATTATTGAAACAAAGGTTCAGCCCGTAAGATTCGGCATTATCGGTGTTGGTAATATGGGTAATTCTCATATTCAGATGCACCTCAAGGGAGAGCACAAGGAACTGCGCATCACCGCTTGCGCGGATATCGTTCCCGAAAGACTTGAGGCTGCAAAAGCAAAGATGCCCGGAATCAAAACCTTTGACAGCGCAGAAGCACTCATTGACAGCGGCGAGGTTGATGCAGTTATTATTGCAACTCCCCACTATGACCACTCCCCCATTGCCGAATACGCATTCTCAAAGGGTGTTCATGTTCTTACAGAAAAACCCGCAGGTGTTTACACAAAGCAGGTAAGAAAAATGAATGAGGCGGCTGCGAAAACAGACCTTGTTTTCGGTATTATGTATAACCAGAGAACAAACTGCGTTTACAGAAAAATGAAAGAGCTTGTTGAAAGCGGCGAGCTTGGTGAAATCAGAAGAGTAAGCTGGATTATCACCGATTGGTACCGCACTCAGGCATATTATAATTCAGGCGGATGGAGAGCAACCTGGGGCGGCGAAGGCGGCGGCGTTCTTCTTAATCAGTGCCCCCACAATCTTGACCTCTGGCAGTGGATTTGCGGTCTGCCCGTTAAGGTTAAGGCTTTCTGCCACGAAGGCAAATGGCACGATATTGAAGTTGAAGACGATGTTACAATCTATGTTGAATATGCTAACGGTGCAACCGGCACATTTATAACAACAACAGGCGACTGCCCGGGCACAAACCGTTTTGAAATCACTCTTGACGGCGGTAAGCTTGTTTGTGAAAACAATAAACTTATGCTCTATAAGCTTAACGGCAGAGTTTCCGAACACTGTGCAAATGCAGCTGAGGGCTTCGGCTGGATTGAAGGCGAATGGATTGAAGTTGAAACTGACGGCAGAAACAAGCAACACTCAGAAGTTACAAACAAGTTTGCGGCAGCAATTCTCCGCGGCGAGCCCCTTGTTGCAAAGGGCGAAGAGGGCATCAGAGGTCTTTCAATTTCAAATGCCGCTCATCTTTCATCCTGGCTCGGCAAAGAAATCGAGCTTCCCGTTGATGAAGATGTTTATTACGCAGAGCTTCAGAAAAAAATTGCAGCAGGCAACGCAAACAAAGAAAATGTTGTTGAAGGAATTCAGGGCGATATGAGCTCAACCTTCTGAGTCTGAGAGGAACTTTTATGAAAGTTGCAGTTATAGGATGCGGTGGCGTATCCAAAATGCATTTCATGGCATTGAGCAACAATCCCGACACCGAGATTGTTGCCGTTGCCGATATAAAACCCGAAAGAGCAGACAGAGCGGCTGCAGCATACGGCGGAAAAGCCTATTATGATTTTGATGAGCTTATTTCTTCCGAAGAACTCGACTGCATTCATATCTGCACTCCGCACTATCTCCACACATCAATGGCAATAAAAGCTTTGAACAAAGGGATAAATGTTCTCACCGAAAAGCCCTGCTCCGTATCAGCCGAAGAGGTTCTTGCTCTGTGCGACGCACAAAAGAAAAGCGGCAAGCAGGTTGGCGTTTGTTTCCAGAACAGATATAACGCCTGCGTTCAATATATTAAAGAAACTATACTGAACGGTTCAATGGGTAAGGTTAAAGCGATAAGGGCGTTTGTCACCTGGAACAGAGGCAAGGATTATTATTCCGATGATTGGCACGGAACACTCGATAAAGAATGCGGCGGCGTGCTTATTAATCAGGCAATTCACACCGTTGACCTCGTCGGATATTTCGGCGGCAAATGTCAAAGCCTTATTGCACATACTCATAACGATCATCTTCAGGGCATTATTGATGTTGAAGATACTGCAAATGTTCTGATGACTCTTGAAAACGAGGTTAATGCGGTTCTCTATGCAACAACCGCACATTCCGATGATTCGCCCGTATTAATTGAAGTTGTTTTTGAAAACGGAAAACTGCGCACAGAGGGCGAAAAGCTTTATTGCTTTGATAATAATAATTCAATCAGAGAAATTGAACTTAACACCGATAAAGTTTGCCACGGCAAGCAATATTGGGGAAGCGGTCACACCGCTCTGATTAATGATTTTTATGATTGTCTGAAAGCAGGCAGACCGTTTGAAATTGATGCGTTTGAAGGCGGTCACGCTGCAAAGATTGTTTACGGATGCTATGAATCATCAAAACAAAACAAGTCAATAGAAATCAAATGATTAAAAGGTCGGCTCCGATTGGAACCGACCTTTATTTTAGCCTTGTTTATCCTGGTTTGATATAAACACATCCGCAACTTCAGTGATAGTTATAAATGCCGCAGGGTCAATGGCATGAACAATATCACGCATTTTCGCAACCTGAAAACGGTTAACAACAAAATAAACAACCGTCATTTCAGCATCTGAATAGCCGCCCTTTGCGCCTATTTTTGTCATTCCGCTTTCAAATTCAGCCGTCAGCACTTCACAGATTTCATCGGGCTTTTTGGTAACTATCATTGCACCCTTTGCACGGTCAAAACCTTCAACAACAAAGTCAACGGTTTTGAGTGCACCTGCATAAGTTACTATTGAATAAAGCGGCAAAATCCAGCTTTCTATAACGATACCGCAGATTATATATAAAATAACATTATAAATCATAACGAAGGTGCCAACAGTTATACCAAGCTTTTTTGAAAAGATAACAGCCATAACTTCTATTCCGTCCATTGCGCCGCCGTAACGGATTGCAAGACCGCTTCCGAGACCGGAAATAATTCCGCCAAAGAGCGCACATAAAAGCAAATCCGTTCCCGCAAGAGGAGATGCAACGCTGACATCAATCGGCAAAATATCTGTTATAAGCCAGGCTGAAACCGAATAAACAGCAACCGTATAAACAGCATAAAGCGTAAACAGCCAGCCCTGTTTTTTAAACCCGAACAAGAACAAAGGAACATTCAACAAAACAAGAAAAATTGAAAGAGTAAATCTTTCGGGCGTTATCTGGGCAAGAAGCATTGAAGTGCCTGAAATTCCGCTGTCATACAAATTAACCGGATAAAGAAAAATCGTTATGCCTATCGCATTGATTACGCCTGCAACGGTAAGCATCAGCAAATTTTTAATTTTTATTTTTTTCAAGGATTTAAGTTTATCCATTAATTACCGCCTTTCAAATTTATAGAAAAAAATAAAAGGCAGGGGCTTTGAGCCTCTGCCGCTTTATTTTGACTTATGCTTCTTCCTTAACTACTACCTGCTTGCCGTTGTAGTAACCGCATTCAGGGCAAAGTCTGTGAGTTCTCTTGAGTTCACCGCAGTTTGAGCACTTTTCGAGCTGGGGAGCGGACATCTTCCACACGTTTGAACGTCTCTTGTCTCTTCTTGCCTTTGAAACTCTTCTCTTGGGT
Source organism: Acutalibacteraceae bacterium (assembly GCA_045658585.1). Classification (GTDB taxonomy): domain Bacteria; phylum Bacillota; class Clostridia; order Oscillospirales; family Acutalibacteraceae; genus CAG-177. The sequence continues at coordinate 26,519 of JAZOVH010000080.1, forward strand.
ACTGCCATTCCTAAGCACCTCCTTAATTTTGTGCTTTATTAAACCCTGGGGTTTTTTTATTTTTTAATTATCCAAAAGCTGCTTGAGTGCCGCCAATCTGGGGTCAATCTCTTTTTCGCAGCTGCATGAACCTGTGTTAAGGTCTTTGCCGCATTTTGGGCAAATCCCCTTGCAATCTTCGCTGCAAAGGAACTTTGCCGGAAGATCAAGGAAAATATCCTCTGTGACGAGTTCATCCAAATCAAAGCGAAGCTCATTAACAAGCAACAGCTCATCATTGTTCTCATCATTAAGGTGGGTAACAAGGGTATGAAAAATCTTGATCTGAAGCGGAACATTTATGGGTTTCGCACAACGGTCGCAATCAAGCTCAAGCGCAAAATCTGCACTTGCACTGATTTCAACAATGCCCGTGTAGTTGCCTACACAGCCGCTGACCTTAACCGGAGATGTGAACGGCATAAAACCGCTTAGTTCATGGGCGGAAAGGTCAAGCTCATAATTGAACTCTTTAACCATTCCCTCATTATTAAAAATCGGTTCTAAATCTAAAATCATAAAAATTCACCTTAAAATCACGCACATAATATTATATATAGGTATTCGTGATTTGTCAACTAAATTTTTGATTTAAATCAGATTTTTTCACAAAATGTAAAGATTTTTTCGGGAAGCTCTTCAGCATCTGCAGAAACTGTGAATGTGAAGCTCTTCTCTGAAATCTTGCTGAGGTTTGCAACTTTCTCAAGGAAATCAGCAAGCTCATTGTAATCTCTGCCGCCGATTCTGAGAGTTGCATCAATAAGGATATCTGTTATGTCATGGTCACCTGCAACAACACCGCAGAGGAAACCGTAGAAAGCATCATAGCCCGATACGCCGTAGTGATCTGTTTCAACAAGTCTTGCACGGTAGTTTACATCATAAGTAAGAAGTCTTTCTTTCTCAATGCAAACAACATTGCCGTTTGACTTTTCAACAGCAGCGTTTACAAGCTCGATGAGCTTCTTTGTTTTGCCGGAGCCTTTGTGACCGAGAATAAGATTAATCATTTTAAATTCCTCCTGTTTTATATAAATTGGTTAAAAGTTTATAATAAATCAACGGCGGCAAAAGCCGGCACGGTTAATGCCGCCAATGATTTTTATCAGTTATTGATTCTTGCTTCAAGAGAAGCTTTTTCGGATTCGTATCCGGGTTTGCCGAGAAGAGCAAACATATTCTTTTTATAGCTTTCAACGCCGGGCTGGTCGAAGGGGTTTACCCCGAGAACATAACCCGAGATACCGCAAGCCTTTTCAAAGAAATAAATCATTGCACCGAGGTTATATTCATCCTGCTTATCAATTTCAAGCACGATATTGGGAACATCGCCGTCGGTATGTGCAAGCACGGTGCCTTCAAAAGCTTTTCTGTTAACATAATGAAGAGTTTTGCCTGCAACAAAATTGAGTCCGTCGCCGTTAACATCGTCGAATTCGATTTCAACATCAGTTTTGGGTTCGTTTACCCACATAACGGTTTCGAAAAGGTGACGCTCACCCTCCTGAATATACTGACCGAGAGAATGAAGGTCTGTTGAGAAAATTGCCGAAGCAGGGAAAATACCTTTGTTTTCTTTGCCTTCGCTTTCGCCGAAGAGCTGCTTGAACCATTCTGCCCACATTGTCATTGAAGGCTCATAAGCTGCAAGCATTTCAACCTTTTTGCCGCTTCTGTAAAGAAGATTTCTGATTGCGGCATATTTATAGCAATCGTTTTCTTCAATGCTTTCGCAAGAATATTTTTCTCTTGCATCTGCGGCACCCTGCATAAGTGCATCAATATCAATGCCTGCTACTGCGATAGGAAGAAGACCAACTGCAGTAAGCACGGAATATCTGCCGCCTACATCATCGGGAACAACAAATGTTTTATAGCCTTCCGCATCAGCAAGGGCTTTGAGCGCACCCTTTGCTTTATCGGTTGTTACATAAATTCTTTTTGCAGCTTCTTCTTTACCGTATTTTTCTTCAATGAGCTTTTTGAAAACACGGAAAGCAACTGCGGTTTCTGTTGTTGTGCCTGATTTTGAAATAACATTTATTGAAAAATCCTTGCCTTCAACAAGCTTTATAAGCTCGGCAACAGAAGCTGAACTGATGGTGTTGCCGCCGAAATAAATATCGGGTGTATCTTTCTTAACAAGGTTATAGTTATTTGACTTAACAAATTCAATTGCGGCTCTTGCACCGAGATATGAACCGCCGATACCGAGAACAACAAGAACCTCGGAATCTTTTTTTATCTGCTCGGCACTCTTCTTGATTTCTTCGAATTCTGCCTTGTCGTAATTAACGGGCAAATCAATCCATCCGAGAAAATCGTTGCCGAGTCCTGTGCCTTCGTGAAGCATTTTATGTGCCGCCGAGATTTCGCTCTGCATTGAAGCAAGCTTTTCGTTTGCCGCAAATTCACCGGCATACTTCAGATTGAGTTTAATTGACATATTTTCTTTTGCACCCCACTGTAATTGCTGAGTATTTAATATATTTTACCCTATAAACGCTCTCATTGCAACAGATATACAGAAAAAATATTTAAAAATTTTAATTTTTCTGCTCTTGAGTGCTGAAATATAATTAAACTCCGCCAATTTTATGTTGTTTTTATTTTATCATATATATTATAAAAAAGCAATTATATATTTTATTTTAAAACAGCCTCAATAATTCTTTCAAAAACAATTCTGAAAGTCAGCTTTCCTACAGCGGAAGGAGCTGTCAGATTATAGCTTCCCACCTCTTCATCGCCGATTTTAAATTTTACCGTGCCGAGTATCTGACCCTCTTCAACGGGCGCCTGAACATCCAGCGCAAGGTCAATATTCTGCGTCATTTCCTTGTCTCTGCCCTTTTCTATAAGCAAAGGCTCTGTTTTGGGAATAACGGGCTGAATGCTCTTTTCCACTCCGCCGATAACGCCAACCTCAGGAATAAGACTCTCATCAATCTGCGGGGTAAAGGTTTCGTAATTTGCAAATCCCCAGTTAAGCATCGCCTTTGCGGTTTCAAAGCGGTCTGCACTGTTACCGCTTCCCATTACAACTGCAACAAGATGCGTTTCTCCCCTCTTCGCACTTGCGGAAACACAGCAACCCGCTTTTGAAGTTGTGCCCGTTTTAAGACCCGTTGTGCCCTCATAGAAACGAACAAGCTTATTGGTATTTACAAGCTCGGTTTCGCCGTTTCTGAGCGAATCCATCCAGATAGTTGTGTAATCCGTTATCTTTTCGTGTTTAAGCAATTCTCTTGACATTATTGCAACATCAAGTGCGGTTGTGAGATGATTTTCTGTTGTGTCATCAAGACCTGTGCAGTTTTCAAAATGAGTGTTTGTCATTCCGAGTTGCTTTGCTCTTTCATTCATCATATCAACAAACGCCTCGTTGCTGCCCGCAATATGGTCGCCCAGAGCCGTGCAGGCATCGTTTGCGCTGTAAACGGCAGTTGCCTTGAGCAAATCATCAACGGTCATCTGCTCGCCCTCTTTGAGCCATATCTGCGAACCGCCCTTTGCTGCCGCCTGAGCGCTTACGGTTACGGTGTCCGAAAGCTGCATTTTGCCGTTATCAATCGCCTCCATAAACAAAAGAAGCGGCATTATTTTTGTTACCGATGCGGGATAAAGACGCTCGTTTTCGTTATACTTCATAAGCACTTTGCCTGAACCGACATCCATAAGCACCGCCGCTTTTGCCTTGATTTCAACGGGAGGCTTTGCTTCTTCGGCACCGACAAAAACTGCTGAAGAAAACAAAATTGAAACGGCAACCAAAACCGTTAAAGATGTTTTGAAAAATTTTTTCATATCAAATTCCCCTTTCAAGAAAATATATATGATTATCGGCATTGATTATCACTTGTTTTTCTGTTATAATAGATAAAGTTAATTTCTGATAAGGAGGAATAATATGAAGGCTGCATTCTATACCCTCGGCTGCAAGGTTAATCAATATGAATCGCAGGCGATGTCACAATGCCTTGAAAATCACGGCTTTGAGATTGTTGACTGCTCCGAAAAAGCAGATGTTTATGTTATAAACTCCTGCACCGTTACCGCTGAAAGCGACAGAAAAACCCGCCAGACCGTGCGTCATTATAAAAAGCAAAATCCTGAAAGCATTGTTGTGCTGACAGGCTGTATGCCTCAGGCGTGGCCTGAAGCGGGCAAAGAGCTTGAGCAGGCGGATATAGTTATGGGCAATAAAAGCAACCGCTTTCTGCACGATTATATAATGGATTTTATAAACACACGAAACCGCATTTTTGCCGTTGAAGAACATATGAAAGGCGATGCTTTCTGCGGCGATACAATAACGGATTTTCGCGAAAGAACAAGAGCAAGCGTTAAAATCGAAGACGGATGCAACCGCTTTTGCTCATATTGCATTATCCCCTACGCAAGAGGCAGAGTGCGTTCAAAGCCCTTGGAAGAGCTGAAAAACGAAATTGCTTCTCTTGAAAAGAACGGCTTCTGTGAAATAGTGCTTGTTGGCATTAATCTTTCTGCTTACGGCACGGATTGCGGCAGCAGCATAGTTGAAGCAGTTAAAACCGCCGCATCTTTTGACGGAATAAAAAGAGTTCGTTTAGGCTCTCTTGAACCCGACCATATAACCGATGAAATAATAGAAGAGCTTGCAAAAATCCCTGAATTCTGCCCGCAGTTTCATATTTCGCTTCAAAGCGGATGCGATAAAACACTCAAAAGAATGAACAGACACTATAACTGCGAAGAATACAGGCAGCTTTGCAAAAAGCTTCGTTCATCATTCAAAGACACAACGCTCACAACCGATTTAATGGTTGGTTTTCCCGGCGAAACCCAAGAAGATTTTGAAACATCCCTTGCTTTTGCAAAGGAAATCGGTTTTGAAAAAGTTCATGTTTTCCCCTATTCAATCCGCCCCGGCACCCCCGCTGCAAAGATGACCGACCAGGTTGAAAAAAGCGAAAAATCAAGGCGTGCGGCAATTATGATTGAAGAAACTGAAAAAATCAGAGCTGAATTTATGAAAAATCAAATCAGCAAAGTGCTTGAAGTTCTTCCCGAGGAATTTCACGGCAACTTCGTTCAGGGCTACACCGCAAACTACACGCCCGTTAAAATCAACGGTATTAACGAAATCCCCGACGGAATAATAAAAGCAAAAATCACCGCAGTTGACGGCGATTTTTGTATAGGTGAAATATTATAAGAATGACCGATGTTGCAAAACAACATCGGTCATTTTAATTATTCCTCATATTTATGGGTTTTCGTAAAAGCAAGCTGGCAAGTGCTTTGCCGTTAAAGGGAATGAGCGGATAAAGATAACTCTGACCCGTAACCGTTTTTGTGAAAGCAATTTCAAGTGCAATAATTATAATGCCGCCGATAAAACCCCAGATATTAAATAGTGCAATCAACCCTATGAGTGTCATTCTTTTGAGCTTGAATGCATAGCCGAGTTCAAAGCTTGGCTGGGTATAATTCGTAACCGCAACAAAAGCCATATAAAGCACAACTTCGGGCACAAACCAACCCGCCGACACCGCAAATTCGCCCAACACCAAAGCGCCCACAACGCCAAACGAACTGCTGAGTGCATTCGGCGTATTGAACGAAGCGAGCCTTATTGCGTCAATAACAAGCTCAACAATATAAAGCTGTGCAATTACGGGCACGGTATTCGGTTTTTCTATTCGTATAAAATCAAGCCATTCGGGAATATATTCTGGATTTTGCACAAGCAGATACCAAACGGGAATAAGCAAAAGAGTCAAGGCAAAAATTATCATTCTCGTTATCCGCAGATATGAGCCTATAATGGGAGACATATAATAATCGTTTGTATCCTGCAAAAAATCAAATATACCCGAGGGAATTATCATTGCAGAGGGCGAATTATCAATGAGCAAAACTATACTCCCTTCAAGCACGCTTGCTGCAGCGGCATCAGGTCTTTCGGTGTATCTCACCTTCGGAAAAGGATTGTACCATTGCTTTGGAACAAGGCATTCAACAAGGCTCTGCTGACTCATTGTGAGCGAATTTATCTTTATATCCGCAAGCTTTTTCCGAAGTGTATCAAGCATTTTACCGTTCACTTTATTATTCATATAGCAGATGACTAAATCTGTTTTTGATTTTATTCCCACAGAGGTGATTTCCATTGTAAGGTTAACATCTCTGATTTTTCTGCGAACAAGTGCGGTATTGAACACAAGAGTTTCAACAAAACCGTCGTGCGGACCGCGAAGCACTCTGTCATTTTCGGGCTCCGCCACACTTCTTACGGGATAAGTTCTTGCATCAATAATCACGGCATCGGTATAGCCCTCAATAACAAGTCCCACCGCTCCCGATAAAACAGAAGTTATAAACAAATCTGTTTTGTTTGTTATATCGGTTTCAACATATGGAATATAACGGTTGGCAAAATCTCTTGCGGTTGGCAGATTTTTCATTGTTTCTTCGGTTGCCGCCATAAAGCTTGTTATTATTTTTGTCATTTCGCCGTCTTTACAAAAACCGTCAACAAAATACAGTCTGGCATTCTTTTTATCTATTTTCAAATCTCTGCCAACAAGGTCAAAGCTTTCTTTTATCCGAAGCTCCTCATCAAGCATTTTTACGGTTTTATTATAATCGGAAGAAAATAAATTTTCCGTTTCAATCACACCCAAAAATAAAAATGGTGACAATTCTGTCACCATTTATTATTATCAAATTATTTATCTGTATTCATTATATAAATCAACTATTGCATTCCAGGTGAGCGGGCCAACCGAGCCGTTATCGGGCAAGCCTCTTATTCTCTGCACCGCCTGAACTGCAGCTTTTGTTCTGTCGCCGAATATTCCGTCAACCGTCACCGAAGGCACTCGGTTATCATTCTGCGCAATGGTTCTCAGGAAAGTCTGAAGCTGTGTTACAACATTGCCGCTTGCGCCCGTTGTCAAAGCATATCCGGGATAAAGCAACGAAGAATATGCTCTGTATTCATCGGGCAAAGAATTGAGAATGCTGAAATATGCATCCTGCAAGCGGTACCAAGTGTTTCTGCCGACTATTCCGTCAACTGTCAGACCGTATTCACGCTGAAATGCTTTAACGGCATCCTCGGTTGCTCTGCCGAATATTCCGTCAACTGCGATTTCGGGCAATCGGTTATTGAAAAATCCTATAAATGCAAGATAATACTGAATTGAGCGAACATCATTGCCTCTGTCGCCTCTTTTGAGCACAGTGCTGAATATTCTTTCAACCTCGCTCATTGTTATTCCCTCCGAATAAAGCTCTGATACTTTTTTAACAGCATTATATATTTGCTTAACCTTATACCAGGTTGATTTGCCAACTATGCCGTCAACCGCAAGATTAAAAATACTCTGGAATTTTCTGACCGCCGCCTGAGTTGCTGCATCAAAATAACCGTTCGCATTCGGAATAGACGGTATTGCGGGATAATTCTGCCTTATTCTGTTAAGCTGACGCTGAATTGTTCTCACATCCTCACCTACCGAGCCAAGCCTTAAAAGTGTTCCGGGATAGGATTCAAGGATGTTTTTTACGGGTGCGTTGCGAACAATATTGACATCGTTGCCATAATAATTCTGAAGAATCTGATAAGGAGTTCTTCCCTGATTTGCAAGCGTTACCGTTCCCCATTGCGAAAGACCTCTGCAGGTTACGGTTCTTCCGTCACAGTATTCAGTAAAATAGGGCTGAATCTGGTTTCCTTTGGTTACATAGTCATTAAAAAGCTCGTCAACAATTCTGCTTATATTAGTAAAAATATCTCTTCCGTCAACATAAGCCTGGTCATATGCGGTTGAATTTGTTATATCAAAATTATATCCTCTGCTGCGATAATATTCAGTGAAAATTCTGTTGAGTGCAAAGGAAATCTGTGCATAAATATTTGCTCTGAGCGCATTTTCGGGCCAGGTAGGATAAATTTCGCTTGACGCAACATTTTTTATATAATCCGTAAAAGGAACCCTTACATTCGGGGCATCCGAATTCGGTCTGCCGAGATGAACTGTTATATAATCCGGAATTACAGGTGTTACCACTTAAGCCACTCCTTATAATGTATTTCTTCGAACTTCGTCAATAATAATCGGTTCAGGCTCGTCTGTGCCTGCAGTTTTTGCAAGCATCTGAACGGGCTGAATTGATTCAACGCCCGAAAAAACGGGCACATTATTGAACAAAGCTCTTACATATGAAGGGTGCTCAACATAAACCATATATGTTGAAAACGGGGGCACACCGCCATTATTCGGCGACTGCGAAAGTTCTCTTGACGGTGCAGGCAGAATAATGCTCGGTGTTGAGCCGCTTATATCCGTTAATCCGTCAAAAACCGCAACGCTGCCGCTTGGCAAGGTTAAAAACATCATAACCCTTGCGCTTCCTATTCCAAACGCTCTGTCTGACGCATAAACCTCAACCCTTATTGTTCCGCTGTCGGGATTATCACGAAGATACTCGTTGATTTCTCTGCATCTTCTTCTCTGTTCTTCTGTTGAATTGGGATTTCTGCTTATATTTTCACAAGAAGCACGAAGCATTGCCGCAACATCAGTTGTTTGCATATCATCATCGTCGCGAGGCTGTAAATCAACTCTTCTCGGCGATGTCTGGGCTTGCATTACCTCTTCATTCTGAACTTCCGATGATAATGTTTGCGCAATCGGCAGAGGATTTTCTCGGTCTCTCATATACTCTGTTCCGTTATTCAATGCATCTGCCTGGGCTTTTTCTCTTGAATCCAAATTATCTGAAAGCGAATTTCTTCTGCTGAATTCCAGCATTTCGCGTTTATATTTATCCATCAGTTTTTCCATTTCAATTCTGTCCATCAATATGCCTCCTGATTTATAGTCATTTGAGTATCAGTTTGAAACTATACCATTCTCATTATATTAAGCGGATATTAATTTGTGACAGAAAAAAGCACCCACTGAATTAACAGTGAGTGCTTTTGAATTTTTAATCAGGAATTAATCTTCCTTTTTCTTTTTTGCGGTCATTACATATGCTGCTGCAGCTGCTGCAGAAATTGTTGCAAATGCTGCTACGCCTGCGAATGAACCTGTGTTGGGAATTTCAACATTTTCGCTAGCCCATGTTGCCTCGAATGTCATATCCTTACCGGGCATCTTGTTGGGAACTTCGGGATCCCAACCTGCAAACTCTGCGCCATCCTTTGCGGGTTTTGCGGGAACAGGAATCTTTGTTCCTTCAACAACCTTATAGGTCTTGTAAACTTCGCCGTCAACAAGATAGGTTACTGTGAAGGTGTGCTTTGCAAGCTGCGATGCACCGAAGATTACAAGGATACCGCCGATGATTGCTGCACCGGTGATAAGAGTTGCATTAAGACCTGCAAGGCCTGCAACTACGCCGCCGCCAATTACTGTGCCGCCAATGATAACTGATACAAATGTCTTATCAATTTCATACTTTGCAACAAATTCGCAATCTTTTGCGGGCATTGTATCGGGAACTGCGGGCTCCCAACCTACGAACTTATATCCGAACTTGTTGGGTGCTGCGGGGATTTCGATCTTGTCGCCTTCCTTGTAGTTCTTGGAAGAAATGATTACGCCTTCTGAAATGAATGTTGCTTCATATTCGCCGGTTGTTGCAACGTTCTTGTAGTTTGCTTCAAACACAAGGTTCTTTGCGGGCATTGTTGCGTAATCAGCAGGAGTTTTTCCTGTTGAATCAGTCCAACCTGAGAATTCTTTATTGGCACTGCTTGAAACGGGAATATCTGTTGTCTTGGGAACTTCTGAACCGTAAGCAACATCCTTAACTTCAAAGAATACCTTACCCTCGTTCATATAAGTTACTGTGAACTTCTTGGGATTAAGCTTTGCATAAGCATCGATATCTTCTGTGCCCATTGTTGCATCGATATCATTTCCGTCAGCATCTACCCACTTTTCAAAGTCAAATCCTTCGATATCCTTTGCTGCGGGAATGATGAAGCTGATTTCATCGCCTTCCTTGTAGCTGTCGGAGTCATAAAGCTCTCCGCCCTTTACAAGGTAGTAGTTAATCTTGTATGTCTTAACAACGATTTCTTCCCACTGTGCGGTGTAAACAGTGTTTGCACCGGGAACTGTTGAGGGAATGTTATCAAGAATATTACCTGTTGTTGATTCAAGCCAGCCCTTGAATTCGTAGCCATCCTTTGTGGGATTGCCGGGAACATTTGAAAGAGCTTCGCCTTCTTCAAGCTGTTCTGAAGTCCATGCACTTGTTGTTCCGTCGGGGAATTTACCGCCGTTGGGATTAACTGTTACAACGAACTTATCGGGAGCGGGATCGTTCCACTGAGCAACAAGCTTGAAGTTATATCCGGGCATATCAGCGGGGATTGAATCAAGAACTGTTCCTTCAGGAGCTTCAATCTTCCACTCTTTGAAGGTGTAGCCGCCTTCTCTTGTGGGCTGCTCAATCGCACCGATTGCTTCGCCTTCTTCGCGGATGATTGTCTTTTCGGTTGTACCGTCTGCAAACTTACCGTTGTTTGCATCAAGTGTAAGAGTATATGTGGGAACTGCATCCCATGTTGCTTTGAGGCTGATGTCGCCGTCAGGCATAGTTGTGGGAATGGTTGCAGGTGCACCTGTGTTTGCATCTACCCAACCTGTGAATGAATAACCGTCACGTGTGGGTGCTGCGGGGATTGCGGGAACAAGTGTTGCAAGGATTGTGTTGTATGCAACATCTGTTGCGATAAACTGTGCAGTACCGTCTTCAAACTCGCCGTTTGCTGCATCAAGAGTAATTGTGTAGCGCTTTGCTTCGTAATCTGCAAATACTACGATATCCTCTGCGGGCATCTTATAATCTGAAGGCATTCCCTTCCAGCCCTTGAATGTGTAACCTGTCTTTTCATCTGCTGTGATGGGAACGATTGTTTCGCCAGCCTTGTACTGCTGTGTGCCGAGAGCTGTTGTGCCATCAAAATACATTACAGAGAACTTGGTGGGTTCAACTTCTTTCCATGTTGCAATAAGAACAAGGTCTTTTGCGGGCATTGATGTTACTGCTTCATTTGTTGCTTCATCTACCCACTTGTCAAATACAAATCCATCCTTCTGGGGGATGATTGAGGGCGCGGGAAGAACATCATCCTCAGCAGCGATGTTTGAATAGCTATCCTGAACTTCGCCGTCAACCTTATAGGTTACATCGAAGAGTTCTGCCCATGCTGCATAGAGTGTTACATCGTTTGCGGGCATCTCGTTGGGAATTGAATCAACGCTGCCGTTTTCATCAGTCCAGCCGAGGAATCTGAAGCCATCCTTCTTAGGATCGCCGGGTGTTGTTGTAATAAGCTTTCCTTCTTCAAGGATTGCTGTATAAGTTCCGTTACCGTTATTGAACTTACCGCCTGTAGCATCAAGAGTAAGAGTATATGTCTTAACCTCGGGGGCTACGGGATTCTTTGTCCAGTTACCGATAATTGTTACAGCCTTGTTGGGCATTGTGAAGCTTGCGCCTTCACCGTATTTTGCACCGTTGATATACCAACCGTCAAATGTGTAGCCTTCAACTGCTGTGGGGAATTCGGGAAGTGTAAAGGTTGAACCTGCTTCCTTATTTCCGAGTGAGTAATCGTTTACACCGTTGGGAACTTCGCCTGCAAAATCAACAGTTACGGAGCTTTCAACTGCATCCCATACTGCAGTAAGAGTTACATCCTTAGCGGGAACTGTAAATTCAGCGCCTGCATTATAGGTGTTTGTTCCGTCTGTCCAGTAAAGGAAAGTCTTGTTTCCGCTTGTTTCTGTTGCTTCGGGAAGAGAAATCTTCTCGCCAACTTTTGCTTTAATATTTGCGATATAGTCACCGCCTGCTGTGTTGAACTGAACGGTAAATGTTTCTGCAACATACTTACCTGTGAGAACAACGTTTGCTGCGGGCATTGTGAATGCTGAACCGGGAACATATGTTGCACCGTTGTATGTCCAGCCTTCAAAAGTATAGCCTTCAACAGTTTCGGGAGTTGCAAGAGCAAAGGTGTTACCGATATTCTTGCCTTCAAGAGCGCCGGGAACTGTTGCGCCGGGTTCATTTTCTGTAATTGCATAGGTTACTGTGTAATCTATAGCTGTGTAAGTTCCGTCAAAGGTCTTGCTTGTTTCGCCCATTGTTTCGCCATTAACTACACCCCAGTTTTCTGTGAAAGTATAGCCTTCCTTAGCGGGAGCTGTGGGAGGAACAATTTCTTCGCCGTACTTATAAGTCTTTCTTGAATGTTCAACACCGTCGATGGTGAAGATTGCTTCAGCGGTAATCTGTTCCCACTTAGCAACATAAGTCTTGGTTTCTGTAAGAGTTGAAGGAACTGAAGGCTCCCAACCGATGAACTTATATCCTATGCGTGAAACAGCGGGAGCTGCAAGTGTTGCACCCCATGTTCCGCTTACTTCAGCATCACCTGCAGTGATTGTGCCGTTGTTTGCATCGAATGTTGCCTTGAATGTTGCAAGTTCAAAGTAAGCAACAAGCTTATTTTCTGCAAGCTCTTCTGCAGTTATTGAAAGAATGTTGTTTGCGTTATCTGTATCGGGAACATTGCTTTCTGCAAGGTTAAGTCCCTCATAATCGATAACTACATCAGCATCTGATGTTGCATCGTCTGCAACGATTGCAATTGTGTTGCCGGTCTCGGTTGTGCCTGTCTTGATTGTTTCAAGATATTCGCCGGTTGCAGGGTTAACTGTATATATATAAATAGTATAGTCTGCCTTGCCGGTGGGGATGTATTCCCACTGAGCTGTAAATGTTACAGGCTCGTTGGGCATTGTTGTTGTGTTGGGAGTCCAACCTGCAAATGTATAGCCGTCTCTGTCATTAAGTTCGGGGAACTTGATTGTATCGCCGTACTTAACAAGCTGTGAATAAACAGCTTCATTATTTACCTTGAAGGTTGAGCCGTTTGCATTAAATGTTGCAAGGTGCTCATTTGTCTTCCAGATTGCATAGTAGGTTGTGTTCTTTGCGGGCATTGTTGAGGGGAACTCAACTACAAGTCCGTCTGCACTTGTGCTCCAACCGAGGAACTCATTGCCTTCGAGTACGGGATCTGTGGGTGTATCTATCGGATCACCGAATTTTGCATCAATTTTTTCATCGCATGTGAGTTCACCGCCGTTTGCATCAAGAGTGATTGATACATTTGCGGGTTCTCTTACTGCAGTGAACTTGTCGCCGCCAACGGGCATTGTTGCGGGAACGCTCTCACCCTTTTCGTTAACCCATGCTGTGTAAGCATAACCATCAACTACAGGGAAATCAGGTGCCTTAACGGGAGCATCTGTTTTATCAACGATAACGTCAACAAGTGTTTTGCCGTCTGCATCGTAGAATTCAATCTTATATGTCTTTGCATTCCAGATAGCCTGAGCTGTGAAATCTTCACCGCCCATTGTGTCGGGAATTTCTTCGCTCCATTTTACAAAATCGTAACCGGGCTTTTCGGGAACGTAATTCTGAAGCTCTTCAAGCGAATCGCCGAATGTTACTGTTTCTTCCTTGAGGGGAGTTTTGCCGTCATCGTCAAGAAGTTTAACTGTGAAATCAGCGGGTTCATAAACTGCATCGAAGGTAAGTCCGCCTTCCTGCATAATTGAGCCCTCAACCATGGGATCCCACATAATGAAATCATGACCGTAGAGTGTGGGGTTCTTTTCGGGAGCAACTACCTCTTTATCAAGAAGAGTGGGAACTGTCTGCGATTTTGAACCGTCTTCAAATTCACCTTCGCCTGCATTGAAGATTGCATCGTAAACAAGTGCATCGTCGGTTGCTTTGAATTCTGTGTTACCTGTTATTTCATAGGGGAATACTGCAACTGTTGTTGTGTCGTTAACAGTCCATGCATTCTCTTTATAGCCTTCGGGAATAACATCAGCTTTAATCTCATCACCGTAATATGCGGTTGTCTGATACTTAACGACGCCGTTATCTGTGAACTTAACTGTATAAATATCCTGGTTATAAACAGCTTCAAAGTCCATGTCCTCAGTTACTGTTGCGGGAAGGTTATTATCCCACTCAATAAATGTGTAACCGGGTCTGACGGGGTTTGCGGGAAGTGAGGGAACTTCGCCGTGATAATAGTATACAGTAAGAAGATCTACTTCTTCGTTATCTTTATTTAAAAGCTTGCCGCCGAATGCATCAAATGTGTAGATGTAAACGATGGGTTCGAAAATGGGATAAAGTTCTACATTTTCTGAAGGCATGGAAGTGGGAACTGCAACCAACTTGTCCTTATCGGTTGACCAGCCCTTGAATTCCGAACCTTCCTTTACGGGACCGCCGGGAACTGCAGTAAACTCGGGAATTGCTGCGCCGTAAAGAACTGTAATTAAATCAGTCTTTTCGCCTGTTGCATCATTGAAATGGTAAATTACCTGATAAGCGTTTCTTGCATAATAAACTCTGATTACGGAAGAGTTATCATCTGCAACAGTGATGTTTGTTATATTTTCCTTGCTCTCATCAAAGTAGAAACCTGTCTGAGGAACTGCAGGATAATTAACAACTGTGCCTGAAACTTCGGGAACCTGCTTCTTTGTTGTGGGTTCAGCAGAATATGTTCCGTCTGTAAGCATTTCGAAAAGCTCTACTGTGTAGTAGCTGTCGCTCTTACCGTAAATTGCATAGAGCTTGATATCCTCATAATCATATGTGAGGTTTGCAATCTGTTCGTCTGAAAGAATTGCACCGTCAGCGGTAAGTGACCAGCCTGCAAATATATAGCCTGCTTTCTGAGGAAGAACAGAAGAAATTCCGCTTACCGATTCACCGATAATGCCTGAAACATTTCTTGTTGCTACAGGATTTCCGTCGATGTTGAATGAACCGCCGTTTGCATCAAGGATTACATCGCTGAACACTGAGATTGTTGCGAGTTCCTGATCTGTAATAATTTCCGGAGTCCACGTGAAATTGAAGTTATAGGCTTCTTCAACGCGAGTTGTTGAAGAACCCTTGGGGAAGTTAAAGAGCATCATATGCTTTGATGTTGTTGCAACCTGAGGAGGAAGACAAACGGTACCTTTATTACCGGGAGTTCTTACTTCCTCGTTATCTTTAACTTCGAATGTGTACTCGTAAAGGTATTCACTTCCGTCAAGCTTGGTATTGTATGGCTTCGAAGTGAAATGCAAACTACTCTTTACTGCATCGTAATTTTCAACAAAATCAGCAAGAGGAACTTTTGTTGTTTTATTTCCTTCACTGTCTGTTACTTCTACAAGCTCACCGTTAAGATAGTTATTAACCTCTTCGCTGTACTGTATGGTCTTTTGAAAGCCTTTGTTATTGCTGTCTTTTGAAAACCACATTGTTGCATCATCTTTGACACCCAAGCCAAGATAAGAACCGTTTGCATTGTTTGTGAAAACTACATTCTCTTGTGGCTTGTTTCCGTAAGCATCGAGAATGGTAAAAAATCTGTTATCAAACAAAAGAGCTGCGTTTGAAGAGTTTGTGTAGTAATCTGTTGTTACCTTTGCTCTCATCTTTACTACTTCACCGGGCTTTGCTCTGTCGGTCTTAATATCCCAAGCACCGGTCTTTTCATTGTAACGGTAAAACTCATGGACAATTGTTATTGTGTTACCGTCGTCAACAGCCGGATCCCATGCTGAAGCGGCAATTGACATTGAGCCGATCATCATTGCAAATACAAGAAGCATTGCCAATGATTTCTTTAAGAATGTCATATCTGATATTCCTCCTTAAATGATTCTTGAAAGCGGCAAGCGACACTTTCATATAATACAAGTCATTTTAACATAATGCTTTGAATAATTCAAGCATATTTTTAATATTTATATATATTATTTTATAATAAATGTTAGTCAGATTTCCTTATTTGCTCAAAAATCATTTATCACCGTTATCACTTCCGGTATCAATAACCTTTGCAGCTCTGATTTTTGCAAGTTCAAACATCATTGTGTCGCGTGTTTTTCCGTGAACATTAAAGAATAAAAGTGTTACGCCCTTCATAAATCTTCCGATTGCGGGTGCAAGAGCAAAAACCGTCCAGATGCCTGCAAGCATACCGGGGTCTGTCTGCGGAATCTGCACTCCGTTTTCGTTGATAAGCGGAACGTAGTGGATTGCGGCAACCGCAAAAGCACTTATCATTTTTGCAGCTGCATCGGAAGCAATTTTGAAATAACCCATAGCCGCAGTTATTGTTGCTTCGTTACGCACACCCGATTTCCATTCAACATAGTCATAAAGGTCGCCGTTAAGAGCCGTGCTGCAATATCTTTGGATGCTGTTAAGCGAGCCGCAGAATGTGAGGGCAACTATAATCCAGATGAGATTGAGAATAAAATGGTCTTCTCCGAAAGGCTTATAGCCTACAATCCACATAATGAAATAACATAATCCGCAGAACATATAACTGCCTGCCGCAAGATTTCTCAAGCCGAACTTTTTGGTAAGCTTCGGTGCAAAGGGAAGAACAAAATAGCTGGGAAGACCCGTGAAAAGACCTGCAATTGTTCCGTAAGAGAGTCTGCCCATACAGTTGAGCCAGAAAAAGTCTTCAACCATAGAGCCGGTGCTTTTTCCGACCGCAAAGAAATTCTTGATAAGAAGAACCCACATCGGACGGCATGCACCGATTGTTTTGATTGTTTTAACAAGACCCATTTCGTTCATTTCGCTTCTTGTTGAAAGCGGCATTCTTTCTTTAAGTGAGAAGAAACCGTAAATTCTGAACGCAATAACAGCAAGAACAAAAACTATTGCACCGCCCGTATAAATATTACGGGAACCGACATTAAGCACCTGAGGCAAGAAGTCAACAAGAACCGGGAAAAGCGACGGAAGCCATACGCCTACAAGGTCGGCATATGCATCGGTTGCAATAAGTCTGTTTCTTTCTATCGGGTTTGGTGTTATGTTAAACAGAATTATGGAATAGCTCGTGTCATAAAACGACTTTGCAATAGAGCCTATATAGTTGAATACAAGGAACGACACAAAAAGATATACCTGTGACATACCTCCGGGAAGAAGCCACGGCGACAGCGAAGCAAACACCCAGAACGGCAAGGTAAGAACAATATAGGGTCTCACTCTGCCCCAACGGGTTCTTGTTCTGTCTATAATCAGGCCCGAAACCGCATTGTCAACAGTATCCGCAATAAAGCTTATTGTTTCTGCAAGTCCCCATGTTTTTGCATTGATTCCGAGGAACTGAGTAGCAAAGAAAAAGAGCTTTTTGCTGAATGTATTCCACATTGTATCGCCCATACCCGAAAGAATATAAGCAACATAGTGACGGGGGCTTAAATAGATTTTATTTTGGTTGGAAAACTCTCTGAGAACAGCCTCGTTATTGTCTGATACGGGCACTGAACTTCTTGTTTCTTCAGCCAATTTCAACACCTACCCTGTAGTCAAATTTTCAGTAGTTTGCAATAACCCAATATATCGTTTATTTTATTATATCTCAATAAAAAAATCAAGCACATTTACAAAAATCTGAAATGTACTTGATTTTTTTTATTGCTTATTTAATTTTTTAAACGGTTTAAAGAGAAACAATCCCGCTCACAAGAGGTTTCTTGCTTCTGTTGCTCCAGAATCCGTTTGCATAAATTTCAGCATAATATTTTTCGCCTTTTTTAAGTCCCTCAACATCTGCGCTGATACTCTCGGGCATTTCATAAAGGTGATAACAGCTCCATACCGTTACATTCTTAACGATTACTCCGCTCTCTGTTTTGATGAAAATATTATAGTCGTTTACATAATCTTCAGAAGGTGTTGCCTGATTGAATTTTACGGTAAAACCGTCTTCTTTTTTATTGATTATTTCAACTTCAGAACCCTCTTCAAACGCAGGGCAAGCTGTTGTTTTATAGCGTTCATCTGTATAAAGATAGCTCATCGGGTCCCATGCTGAATCTATTTTCCAGACAAACGGGAAGAAATTTGAAGTTATCAAATCATAGGGATAAATACGCACTCTGCCCTGCTCATCAGCTTCAACAATAAGCATCTGAGCCGCCTTTTCTTTTTCAGGCGGGAATGTGCCGTAAACCTTATCAAATTCATCCATCTCAAAATAGCTTAAAGTGCCTGTTCCGAGACAAGTGAAATTTCTTTGATGTATTGATCTCGGGTCATTAATAGGAGCGTGGGAATGACCTGAAAAATTAATAACCTGGGGATAATCTATAAGCGCGGGAATAAGCTCGTCTTCACCCCAATAAATGCTTCCGGAAACGGTATCCGTAATGTGAGGATGCTGAAAAAAGAAGATGGGTCTTTGCGGCGCTGCCTCTGCTGCTGCGGCAAGCTCTTTTTTTGCCCATTCCTGCTTTGCTTCGTCAAAATGGCATCCGTTTGTGCAGGTTACGCTGATAAAATGATAGCCGTTGATAACTGTATGTGTGTCGGTTTCCTGCGAAAAGATTTCTTTGAACTTTTCAATTGCCGCCTGCTCACCTTCACCGTGAAACTCATGGCTTGCCATTGAAAGATTAACCTTTGTTCCCTCTTTTATGTTTCTGTCAAGAGTATCCTTGAAAGCAAGCATCTGTGCGCGTGAACCGCTGTTTGCAAAATCGCCTACAACATAAAGAGCATCAAGCTTTGAATATTCTTCTTTTTCGCTGAGCTCATATGCGGTTTTGATTGCCTTTTCCATTCTGTCTCTTTCAACAGTGTGCTCATCTTTATAGTGAACATCGCTGACAACCATAAATCTGAGAACCGGCTTGAAATCTTTATCAAATCCCATTTTAAAATCCCCTTTTCTGCATTAAAAGGGCTGTTTCAAGGAAACAGCCCTTTTGGTTATTTTTTATAATCAGATAGCGCCGAGAAGACCCATAATTGACTGGTAAATTGCCTTAACAACACCGGCAATATCAATCTGGTTAAACCAGCCTGCAAATGTGCCGAGAAGAGTTCCCCACTTGATATCCTTGAGTCTTTCAATAAATGATTTGGGGCCTTCTTCTTTTTCTGCCTGTGTAAGCTCGATTTCATAACGTTCTGTGTTGAAATCTGTGCCTGCAGTTACCTTAACATAGTAAATGCCTGCTTCAAGATTGTTGAATGAAAGCTCGGCAGCCTTTGAATCTGTTGCCATTGCTTCAAGAATTGCGTCACCTGTAAGGTTATCTGCTGCATAAACAGAAACCTTCCACTGAGCAGCGGTTGTCATTTTGTCAACATATGCATTAACCTTGAGAGTATAAGCATATTTATCTGTTGTTTCAATTTTGAAAAAGTCAACATCATCTGCGTGAGTGATTGATGCAACACGTGTGTTGTCAACCTTATCTGTTGATACAGAAAGCTTTGTTGCTGCTGCGGGTTCGTTGTTATATTCAAATTCTGTGTTCTTATGGTCATAGTTCCAGAATCTGATTTCGTATCCGCCTGTGCTGCCGTCTGCACTTGTAACCTTGAGGAAATATGTCTTGCCGCCTTCGATGCCTACACTTGCGCTCATTGCACGTGCTTCACCGGGAGCAATGGTGATTGAACCGAGAACTTTTTCATCAGTTGAGGGGCTGAAATATGTAACAAGCTCTGCCTTGTAGCTGCCTGCTGAATTTGCATTGTTGAAGATGTAGAAATAGATTGAGCCGTCTGCCTTCTTTGTGAGGCTGTAATAGTCAACATCTGTTGAAGAAGAAATAAAGCCTGCATATTTCTTTGAGCCTGTGTTGTCGCCCTTGATTTCATCAACTGCTGTTGCTGTTGATGAATCGTCATTGGGTTCTTTTTCTGCTACTGTTGTTGTGTCTTCAACTACAGAAAGAGTATAGGAAAGAGCTCTGTCGAAAGTAACGGGAGTTACTTTAACATAGTAATCACCTATAGCTACACCAAAAGCTGTTGAAGTAACCTTTGCATCGTTACCCTTTGAAACAAAGCTTGTAAGAATCTTTTCTTCTGCATCAAGAACTTCAACATTGAAGTAACCGAGTGTTGACTCGTTTGTTGTGTGCTGAAGAGAAACAGTCAAAAGACCTGCTTTTTTTGTTGTAATTTTAAAGTAATCAACATCATCAGCAGCATCAAATGCACCTGTGATTGAACCGCCTACAACGAGAGCATCTGCGGTTAAAAGTGTGTTGTTATCGCTGTCTTCGGTTGCTGCGTCTGCTGCAAAAGCTGTTGAAACACAACCCATAGCAATAATAAGAGCTAAAAGTAAAGACAGAATTGATTTTACTTTTTTCATTTTTCGTCCTCCTGTTTTATATCAAGAATTTATTTGTAGTTGGATTTTATCATATTATTTATTAAATGTCAAATCCTTATATGCTGTCAATTATTAACTTTCGGTGAATTTTGCATATTTTTATTCAGAGAGTGACGGTTCACGGAGATGAAGAAGCCGTTTTTTTCGACGGCAGGCGTATGCGATACGTCAAGTCGAAAACAAACGGCTAAAAATAAACATATATCAAATCAGCTTAATAGAAACGTAAAAAGCCAAAGCGACCCGCAAAACCAAAAAACTCTGCAAGCCGCTTTTTTCAGTGTTTATTTTGTTCTTCGCTTCGTGAAGCCGTCAATCTTAATACATTCCGCCGCCCTGAGCTGCCATAGCTGCTGCCTGTGCTGCATCTGCTGCGGGATCGGGCTTATCGGTAACAAGGCTTTCTGTTGTGAGAACCATTGAAGCAACCGATGATGCATTCTGAAGAGCTGAACGGGTTACCTTTGTGGGGTCAAGGATACCTGCTGTTGCCATATCGCAATAAACATCCTTGGCAAAATCATAACCGTAGCCGATTTTACCGCTCTCATGAATTGCGTTGATAATGATTGAACCTTCAAGACCTGCGTTAGCTGCAATCTGACGAACGGGCTCTTCAAGTGCTTTAAGCACAATTTTGATGCCTGTTTTTTCATCAGCATCTTCAACATTTTCAAGAAGAGCCTTAACGCTTTCGGTTGCATTGAGAAGCGCAACGCCGCCGCCTGCAACGCAGCCTTCTTCAACAGCAGCCTTTGTTGCTGCAAGAGCATCTTCAATGCGAAGCTTCTTTTCTTTCATTTCGGTTTCTGTTGCAGCACCAACCTTAATAACCGCAACACCGCCTGAAAGCTTTGCAAGTCTTTCCTGAAGCTTTTCTCTGTCAAAATCTGAAGTTGTGTTTTCTATCTGAAGCTTAATCTGTGCAACTCTTGACGCAATATTTTCCTTATCACCTGCACCGTCAACAATAATGGTGTTTTCCTTTGAAATCTTAACCTGACGTGCTCTGCCGAGCTGTGCAAGCTGAGTATCCTTAAGTTCAAGACCAAGGTCTGATGTGATAACCTCGCCGCCTGTAAGGATAGCAATATCCTGAAGCATTTCCTTTCTTCTGTCGCCGAAGCCGGGTGCTTTTACGCAAACAACGGTAAATACACCGCGAAGCTTGTTAACAAGAATTGTTGAAAGAGCTTCACCCTCAACATCTTCTGCAACAACAACAAGCTTTCCGCCTGCGTGCATAATCTGCTCAAGAAGAGGAAGCATATCCTGAATGCTTGAAATCTTTTTATCTGTGATAAGAATAAGAGCGTCGTCAATAACCGCTTCCATCTTATCGGTATCTGTTACCATATAGGGTGAGATATAGCCTCTGTCAAACTGCATACCTTCAACAACTTCGGATTCGGTAACAGCAATCTTTGATTCCTCAACGGTGATTACGCCGTCTGCGGTAACCTTTTCCATTGCATCTGCAATGAACTTGCCAACCTCTTCGTCTGCTGCTGAAATAGTTGCAATTCTTGCAATATCTTCTGAACTTGAAACGGGCTTTGAGTTATTCTTAACTGCTGCAACCGCTGCTTCAACAGCCTTTGCCATACCCTTCTTAACAACCATGGGGTTAGCGCCTGCGGTTACATTCTTCATGCCCTCTCTGATAAGAGCCTGAGCAAGAAGAGTTGCAGTTGTTGTGCCGTCACCTGCTACGTCGTTTGTTTTTGTTGAAACTTCCTTAACAAGCTGTGCACCCATATTTTCAAATGCATCCTCAAGCTCGATTTCCTTTGCGATTGTTACACCGTCATTGGTGATGAGAGGAGCGCCGTATTTTTTATCAAGAACAACGTTTCTGCCCTTGGGTCCAAGTGTTATTTTAACTGTATTTGCAAGCTTATCAACGCCTGCCTGAAGAGCTTTACGGGCTTCTTCACCGTAAATAATCTGCTTTGCCATTAATGATTTCCCCCTTAATTATTCTACAATAGCAAGAATATCGCTCTGACGAACGATTGTATATTCTTCTTTGTTAAGCTTAACTTCTGTGCCTGAATATTTGCTTGTGATTACTCTGTCGCCAACCTTAACATACATTTCAACTTCATTACCGTCAATCATTCCGCCGGGACCGACTGCAACAACCTCTGCAATCTGGGGCTTCTCCTGAGATGCCGCTGCAAGAATGATGCCGCTGCTTGTTGTTTCTTCAACTTCAACCGCTTTAACAACAACTCTGTCTGCAAGGGGTTTGATAGTCATATTTATTACCTCCGTAAATTAAATTACAAAATCATTTTAGCACTCTTACACTTCGAGTGCTAATTTGTATTGTAGCTACTTTTTTTGGAAAAATCAAGCCCTTTTTCCAAAATTAACAATATTGTAATAATTATATTCATTTTACTTTGCTTTAATCATTTATTACAGAAGAAAAGCACGAAGGAAAATCCCCTTCGTGCGTAAACTCTATGTTTAATTTATAAAAAGATGTTTTCGGTTTTTGAAATATTTTATATTTATCGCAAGCCAGATAATCACAGAAACAAGCTGACTAGCAATATTACGGAAGAATACCGTCAGTTCGTAGCCGCTTGTGCTTAAATTATTTTTTGAAAGAATTATAAAAGCGGACATATAGGCAATATAAAAAATAAAATAAAGAACTCTCAAGGCACACAGATGACTCGATGATTTTCTTTTATATTTTAACAGAGAATAGGCTACATAGTAATAATATGCAGCAAAGGCAAATTCAATAAGACCCGCTATTAAAAACAGTATTTCAAACTCATTCTGATTGAGAAATATAAATTTGCTCGCCAAAGTTTTATCAATGATGTTCAAAAGGTTCAAAGCAACATTCGGCATATAAATTACACCAACAAAAATGGCACACAGACCGAGAAAAGGCATATATAAATAAGTAAGAAATGCATACCAGCCCATTTTTGACTTGATTTCTCTCTGATTCGCACCGCAGTTAAGACAAATATCTGTTTCTGCCGGCATTTCATAACCGCAGATTTTGCAATTCATAAACAAAGCCCTCCTCTTTCGGTAATTTCAAATTAGCATATTTGTCGGAGTTTGTCAACAAAAAAGGAGCAACCTCGCAGTTGCTCCCCTGAAAAAGTTTTTAATTATTCGTTGATATCAATAACAACGCCTGAACCAACAGTTCTGCCGCCTTCACGGATAGCGAAACGGAGACCCTTTTCAATAGCGATGGGAGTGATGAGCTCAACGTTCATGTCAACGTTATCGCCGGGCATGCACATTTCTGTGCCTTCGGGAAGGTTGATAACGCCTGTAACGTCAGTTGTTCTGAAATAGAACTGAGGACGATAGTTGTTGAAGAAGGGAGTATGACGGCCGCCTTCTTCCTTTGAAAGAACGTAAACCTGACCTGTGAACTTTGTGTGGGGGTTGATTGAACCGGGCATGCAAAGAACCTGGCCCCGTTCGATTTCTGATCTCTGAACACCACGAAGAAGAGCACCGATGTTATCGCCTGCTTCTGCGTAGTCGAGGATTTTACGGAACTTTTCGATACCTGTGCAAACAGTCTTTCTCTTTTCGTCTGTAAGACCAACGATTTCGATTTCTTCTGAAGTCTTGAGCTGACCTCTTTCAACTCTACCTGTAGCAACAGTACCACGACCTGTGATTGTGAATACGTCTTCTACGGGCATGATGAAGGGAAGGTCTGCCTTACGGTCAGGAGTGGGGA